>NZ_BAAAWT010000001.1:5472500-5799761 GCF_039535215.1 Streptomyces racemochromogenes | reverse complement strand
GATCCGGGCGTCTCCGACGTCGATGGCCAGTCGGCGGCCTCGGCGCAGGGTCATCGTCAGGCCGTCTCTGCCACGAGGCGCTCGACGGCGGCGATGGCCTCGGGCACGGCGCCCGGGTTCTGGCCGCCGCCCTGGGCCACGTCCGGCTTGCCGCCACCGCCGCCGCCGAGGGTCTTGGCGGCGGTGCGGACCAGGTCACCGGCCTTGAGGCCGCGCTCGCGGGCCGCCTCGTTGGTGGCGATGACGGTCAGCGGGCGGTCGTTCGCCACGGTGAACAGCGCGACGACGGCCGGGCGGTCGCCCTGGATGCGGCCGCGGACGTCGAGGACCAGCTTGCGCAGGTCGTCGGCGCCCGTGCCGTCCGGCACCTGGCCGACGACGAGGGCGACGCCGCGGATGTCCTGGGCGTTCGAGGCGAGACCGGCGGCGGCCTGGAGGACCTTCTCCGCGCGGAACTTCTCGATCTCCTTCTCGGCGTCCTTCAGCTTGCCGAGCATGGTGGAGATCTTCTCCGGCAGCTCCTCCGGACGGCCCTTGACCAGCTCCTGGAGCTGGGCGACGACCGTGTGCTCCTTGGCGAGGAAGTTGTACGCGTCGACGCCCACCAGGGCCTCGACGCGGCGCACGCCGGAGCCGATGGAGGACTCGCCGAGCAGCTTCACCAGACCCAGCTGGGCGGTGTTGCCGACGTGCGTGCCGCCGCACAGCTCCTTGGAGAAGTCGCCGATGGTGACGACGCGGACCCGCTCGCCGTACTTCTCGCCGAACTCGGCGATGGCGCCCTGCTTCTTCGCCTCGTCGATGCTCATGATCTCGGCGGTGACGTCGAGCTCGCGGGAGAGCACGTCGTTGATCTTCTGCTCGACGTCGGTGAGGACCGAGCCGGGGACGGCGTTCGGCGAGCCGAAGTCGAAGCGGAAGCGGCCGGGGCTGTTCTCGGAACCGGCCTGGGCGGCCGTCGGGCCGAGGGCGTCGCGCAGCGCCTGGTGGGTCAGGTGCGTGGCCGAGTGGGCGCGGGCGATGGCCCGGCGGCGGTTGACGTCGATGGCGGCGTACGCGGAGGCGCCCACCGTCACCTCGCCGACCTGCACGGAACCCTTGTGCACGGAGACGCCCGGGACGGGCTGCTGCACGTCGCGGACGACGATGACGGCGCCCGAGTCGAGCTTGATCCGGCCCTGGTCGGCGAGCTGGCCGCCGCCCTCGGCGTAGAAGGGGGTGCGGTCGAGGACGACCTCGACGTCGTCGCCCTCGGAGGCGGCGGGCGCGGAGACGCCGTTGACCAGGAGGCCGACGATGGTGGACTCGCCCTGGGTGGTCGCGTAGCCGGTGAACTCGGTGGCGCCGGAGCCGTCGGCGATCTCCCGGTAGGCCGACATGTCGGCGTGGCCGGTCTTCTTGGCCTTGGCGTCGGCCTTGGCGCGGTCGCGCTGCTCCTGCATCAGGCGGCGGAAGCCGGGCTCGTCCACGGTCAGGCCCTGCTCGGCGGCCATCTCCAGGGTGAGGTCGATCGGGAAGCCCCAGGTGTCGTGGAGCAGGAACGCCTTGTCGCCGGAGAGGACCGTGCCGCCGGTGGCCTTGGTCTCGGTCACGGCGGTGTCGAGGATGTTGGTGCCGCCCTTGATGGCCTTCAGGAAGGCGGCCTCTTCGGCGAGGGCGACGGTCTCGATGCGCTTGCGGTCGGTGACCAGCTCCGGGTACTGCTGCCCCATCGTGTTGATCACGACGTCCACCAGGTCCTGGACGACCGGGCCGGTGGCGCCCATGAGGCGCATGTTGCGGATGGCGCGGCGCATGATGCGGCGCAGCACGTAGCCGCGGCCCTCGTTGCCGGGGGTGACGCCGTCACCGATGAGCATGACCGAGGTGCGGATGTGGTCGGCGACCACGCGCATCGAGACGTCGGTGTTCTGGGCGGCGCCGTACCGCACGCCGGTCAGCTCGGTGGCCTTGTCCATGACCACGCGCAGGGTGTCGGTCTCGTACATGTTCTGCACGCCCTGCAGGATCATCGCGAGGCGTTCGAGGCCGAGACCGGTGTCGATGTTCTTCGACGGCAGGTCGCCGAGGATCGGGAAGTCTTCCTTCCCGTCGCCGGCGCCGCGCTCGTACTGCATGAAGACCAGGTTCCAGATCTCCACGTAGCGCTCGTCGTTGACGGCGGGGCCGCCCTCGACGCCGAACTCGGGGCCGCGGTCGTAGTTGATCTCCGAGCACGGGCCGCAGGGGCCCGGGACGCCCATGGACCAGAAGTTGTCCTTCTTGCCCAGGCGCTGGATGCGCTCGGCGGGGACGCCGATGACGTCACGCCAGATCGTCTCGGCCTCGTCGTCGTCGAGGTAGACGGTGATCCAGAGCTTCTCCGGCTCCAGGCCGTAGCCGCCGTCCGCCACGGAGCTGGTGAGCAGCTCCCAGGCGTACTTGATGGCGCCTTCCTTGAAGTAGTCGCCGAAGGAGAAGTTGCCGCACATCTGGAAGAACGTGCCGTGGCGGGTGGTCTTGCCGACCTCTTCGATGTCCGGCGTACGGACGCACTTCTGCACGCTGGTGGCCCGGGGGGCCGGCGGCTTGGTCTCGCCGAGGAAGTACGGCTTGAACGGGACCATGCCCGCGTTGACCAGCAGCAGAGTCGGGTCGTCCGCGATGAGCGACGCCGAAGGGACAACGGTGTGACCGCGCTCCTCGAAGAAGCTCAGCCAGCGGCGGCGGATTTCAGCCGACTCCATCAGTGGTCCTCATTCCGGTTGTACGAAAGGTTCGAACGGTGGGTGTTCTGGTGGTGCTCGATGGCCCGCAGCCGCCGCGGCCCGGGGAGGGCGGTGACGTTGTCGGGCCGGTCGGGGTCCTGGTGCAACCCCAGTGCGTCGTTCAGCTCGTCCTCGCGCTGCGTCATTCCCGCCTTGACGTCGAGGGCGAAATCCTTGAGGCGGTGCCCCGCTTCCACGGCCTTGTCGGCGGCCTGGGCGGCGAGGCTCTCCGGGGTCAGCTTCTTCAGCTGGCGGTTGACCTTGGTGGTGGCCCACACGCCGGCGGCGGCGCCTGCGGTGAACCAGAAGGCTCGGCGGAACATCGGCGGTCTCAGCCCTTCTGCTTCCGGCGCCGGGCCGGCGGCACCGTACGGCCGACGATCACGGTTCGCCGGGTGGTCTTCTGCGGGGCGTCCTCGGTGCGGCCCAGCGCCTTGCGCACGCCGTAGCCGAAGGCCGCGACCTTGACCAGGGGTCCGCCGAAGGTGGAGGCCACGGTGGAGGACAGCGCGGAGGCGTTGGAGGTGACCTCCTGGACGTCGCTCGCGATGGCGTCGACCCGGTCGAGCTGGGTGCGCGCGGAGCGGACGGTCGTGGAGGCGTCCGCCAGCAGCGGGACGGCCTGCTCGGTGACGTCGGCCACGAGCTTGGTGGTCGCGCGGAGCACCTGCGCGAGCCGTACCAGCACCACGGCGAGGAAGGACACCAGGATGGCCCAGAAAACGGCCACGAGGATGCCGGCCACCTCTCCACCGGACACGTTGCACCGCTCCCTGATCTGCTTGCCTACGGTTTCTCTACGGATCTACTGCGGAGAAAAGTCTCCCCCCGACCCTATCGCGCCGGAGATCCGCCGCAGTACCGGAATTCCGGGTCCGGTGCGGTGGGTGCCCGGTCCGCGCCCGGCAACGCGAAGGCCCGCCGCCCCCGGAGGGGACGGCGGGCCGATGCCAGCCTGTGAGGGCTACGGCCGCTGGATCAGCGGGCGTAGTACTCGACGACGAGCTGCTCGTCGCAGATGACCGGGATCTCCTTGCGGTTCGGGTCGCGGTCGAGGCGGAAGGCCAGGGCCTTCAGGTTGACCTGCAGGTAACGCGGGGTCTCACCCTCACCGGCGTAGCCACCCTCGCGGGCGACCTGGAAGGGGTGCTTCTCGCGGCTGCGCTCGCGGACCGTGATGACGTCGTCGGGACGCACGCGGAACGACGGCTTGTCGACCTTGCCACCGTTGACCTCGATGTGGCCGTGGACGACCATCTGGCGGGCCTGGTAGATGGTGCGGGCGATGCCGGCACGCAGGACCAGGGCGTCCAGACGACGCTCGAGCTCGACGACCAGCGCCTCGCCCGTCTTGCCCTCGGCCTTCTTCGCGCGGTCGTACGCGCGGGCCATCTGGCGCTCGGAGATGTCGTACTGGGCGCGCAGACGCTGCTTCTCGAGCAGACGGACCTTGTAGTCCGAGTTCTGCTTGCGGCCACGGCCGTGCTCGCCCGGCGGGTAGGGGCGGGCCTCGAAGTACTTGACGGCCTTCGGCGTCAGGGCGATGCCGAGAGCGCGAGACTTCTTGACCTTGGGTCGCTTCTGGTTCACGGGGAACCTACCTCCATGTAAGTTAGGTGAGGCTTACCTTATCGAGGAGGACGTAATGTCTCGACCACATGGGATCCCCCTGCCCAGTGCGCAGCGCAGTTCGGATTCAGACGTAACAGAATCCGCTTGCGCCGACGATAAGCAAGGTCAGCCGCGTCCCAGGGAAGGCGTTCGGCAGCTCACCGGAGCCGAACGCGTACGAACCCTCGTAGAGTCCAACGCCTCAGTATCCCTCACGCTGCCGGGTGCTCATGACCAGGCCGAGTGGTGGACAGGGGTGCCGGCCGCGCGGACCGTCACCCCGGACGGGGACGTGATCCTCCTGGTATCAGGGGAATCCGCGACTGCCAGGGCAGCCGCTCACGCCCAGGACGACGACCTCACCGCCGTGATCGAGATCACGGATGTGGCGCCGGTGTCCGTGCCCCATCGTATCCGAGGCCGCGCCCGCCTCACCGGGTGGCTGACCCCGGTCCGCGGCGACGACCGCGCGGGGTGCGCGGCGCTGCTCGCGGAGCGGCAGCCGGTCGGCGAGCTGCTGGCCCTGACCGAGTCGCAGGACCCGCCGTACACCGGGCGCCCCGCCTGGATGATGCTGCGCCTGGAGGTCGGCGAGGTCGCGCTGGACGACCTCTGGGGCGCCGAGCAGGTCGACCCCGACGAGCTGGCGGGGGCCGAGCCCGACCCGCTCGCCGCCCACGAGACGGAGCTGCTCCAGCACCTCGCCTCCGCCCACGCCGACCGCGTCGCCGACCTGTGCGGGCTGCTCGGCTCCCGGGAGGCGGCCGGCCTGACCGCCGTCCCGCTGGCCCTGGACCGCCTGGGACTGCGCGTGCGCTTCACCGCGGGCCCGGGCCGGCCCTCCCCCGCCCCCTCCTTCGACGCACGCTTCGACTTCCCGGAGCCGGTGGCGGACGTCTGCGGGCTGCGCCGTGCCATGCGTGCCCTGTTCGCCGCCGCCGCTCACTGAGGGCAGGGTCAGGCGCCGCCGCGCAGCCTCTCGCGGACCTTGTCCACCACGTCCGCGTACCGCGCCTCCGCCCCGTACCGCGTCGGCTCGTAGTACCGCTTGCCGTGGATCTCGTCCGGCGCGTACTGCTGCGCGGCGATCGCGCCCGGCACGTCGTGCGGGTAGACGTACCCCACCGCGTGCCCCAGCTTCGCCGCCCCCTTGTAGTGCCCGTCCCTCAGGTGCGCCGGCACCGCGCCCGCGAGCCCCGCGCGGACGTCGGCCAGCGCCGCGCCGATCGCGGTCGTGGCGGTGTTCGACTTCGGGGCCAGCGCCAGTGCGATGGTCGCGTGCGACAGGGTCAGCGCGGCCTCCGGGAAGCCGATCATCGCCACCGCCTGGGCGGCCGCCACGGCCAGCGGCAGGGCCGTCGGGTCCGCCAGGCCGATGTCCTCGCTCGCGGAGATCATCAGGCGCCGCGCGATGAACCGGGGGTCCTCGCCCGCGTCGATCATCCGGGCCAGGTAGTGCAGCGCGGCGTCCACGTCCGAGCCCCGGATCGACTTGATCAGGGCGCTGGCCACGTCGTAGTGCTGGTCGCCGTCCTTGTCGTAGCGGACCGCCGCCCGGTCGACGGCCTCCTCCAGCGTCTGGAGGGTGATCTCCTCCTCGCCCTTGGCGATGGCCGAGCCGGCCCCCGCCTCCAGCGCGGTCAGCGCGCGCCGGGCGTCACCGCCGGCGATGCGCAGCAGGTGCGCCTCGGCGTCGGCGGGCAGGGTCACCGCCCCGCCCAGGCCCCGTTCCTCCGTGAGGGCGCGCCGCAGCAGGGCGCGCAGGTCCTCGTCGGTCAGCGGCTCCAGGGTGAGGAGCAGCGAGCGCGACAGCAGCGGGGAGATGATCGAGAAGTACGGGTTCTCGGTGGTCGCCGCGATCAGGGTGACCCAGCGGTTCTCCACGGCGGGCAGCAGCGAGTCCTGCTGCGCCTTGCTGAAGCGGTGGATCTCGTCGAGGAAGAGGACGGTCTCCTTGCCGTAGCCGCCGGCGGCGCGCTTGGCGCCCTCGATGACGGCCCGGACCTCCTTGACGCCCGCGGTGATCGCGGAGAGCTCGACGAACCGCTTCCGGGTGGCCTGGCTGACGACGTACGCGAGGGTGGTCTTGCCGATGCCGGGCGGTCCCCAGAGGATCACCGAGGAGGCTCCGGCCGGTCCGCCGGCGCCCTCCCCCACCAGCCGTCGCAGCGGCGAGCCCGGCTTCAGCAGGTGCTGCTGGCCGACGACCTCGTCCAGGTTGCGCGGGCGCATGCGGACGGCGAGCGGGGAGCTCGCGGGGTCCTTTTCCCGGCGGTCCTCGGCTGCGGCGGTGAAGAGATCTGGTTCCACACAGGAAGCCTATGCGAGGCCACTGACAGCGCGACGGCGCTCAGGTCCGGCTCAGGAGGTCCAGAAGTCCCACCAGCGCGTCAGGATCAGCATGCCGATGATCCCGATGTGCAGGACCGGCAGCACCCAGGTGAACTCGTCCAGGAAGCCGCGAAGCCACGCGGGGGCGGGCAGCAGGCCCTGGCGCACGTTGTGCGAGGTGACGTACCAGAACATCAGGATGGTGGCGACCCAGGCCAGGCAGCACCACAGGCAGAGCGAGTTGATGTTGTACAGGGACTGGTACGTCAGCCAGGCGCAGAACCCGACGCCGAAGAGGGTGCCCGCGTTCAGCGTCAGCCAGTACCAGCGGGCGAACCGGGCCCCGGCCAGCAGGCTCATGCCGACGCAGATCACGATCCCGTAGGCGACCAGGCCGAGCATCGGGTTGGGGAAGCCGAAGACGGCCGCCTGCTCGCTCTTCATGATGTTGCCGCAGGAGACGACCGGGTTCAGGGAGCAGCCCGGGACGAAGTTCGGGTCCTCGAGCAGCTTGAACTTGTCGATGGTGATCACCCACGCGGCCAGCAGGCCCGCCGCTCCGGTGATGACCAGCAGCAGGGCGAGCGCCCGGCTCCCGCCGAAGGTCCGCGGAGCGGTGTCCGCGCCTGCGCCTGTTGTCGTCATCCCGATCCCGCCCGCTCCGCTTCCGCAAGGTCATCAAGCAGGGGCCATTGTGCCGTACGGCGGCGGGCGCCATCCGTTCGCGGAGGATAAGGACGGCCGGGAAACACCCCGGTTCCCGGCCCGGAAAAGCGCCGGGGGCGGAGCGGGGAGGACTCCCCCGCCCCGCCCCCGGCGGGCGGTCCGGACGTCAGGCCAGACGGGCCCGCACCTCGGCGACCAGGTCGGAGACGGCCACGGCGGCCTGCTCGCCGGACTCCATGTCCTTGAGCTGGACGACGCCCTCGGCGAGGTCGCGGTCACCCGCGACGATCGCGAGGCGCGCGCCGCTGCGGTTGGCGTCCTTCATGGCGCCCTTGAGGCCCTTTCCACCGTAGGACATGTCGGCCGCGACCCCGGCCCGGCGCAGCTCGGTCACCAGTGCGAAGACGGCCGGCTTGGCCTCGCCCAGCGCGACCGCGAACACCGCCGTCGACGCCGGGATGTCGAGCTGCACGCCTTCCGCCTCCAGGGCGAGGACGGTGCGGTCCACGCCGAGCGCCCAGCCGACGGACGGCAGCGCCGGCCCGCCGATCATCTCGGACAGGCCGTCGTAGCGGCCGCCGCCGCCGACGGCGGACTGCGAGCCCAGGCCGTCGTGGACGAACTCGAAGGTGGTGCGGGTGTAGTAGTCGAGGCCGCGCACGAGCTTCTCGTCGTCCTCGAAGGCGACGCCGGCGGCCGTGACCAGGGCCCGGACCTCCTCGTGGTACGCCTTGCACGCGTCGCACAGGTAGTCGCGCAGCACGGGCGCGCCGGCCAGCTGCTTCTGCACCTCGGGCCGCTTGTCGTCGAGGACGCGCAGCGGGTTGATCTCGGCCCGGCGGACGGTCTCCTCGTCGAGGTCGAGACCGCCCAGGAAGGTCTGGAGGGCCTCCCGGTAGACCGGGCGGCACTCCTTGTCGCCGAGCGAGTTCAGCAGGATGCGGAAGTTGCGCAGGCCGAGCGAGCGGTACGCCTGGTCGGCGAGGATGATCAGCTCGGCGTCCAGGGCCGGGTCCTCGGCGCCGATGGCCTCGGCGCCGACCTGCGAGAAGTGGCGGTAGCGGCCCTTCTGCGGCTTCTCGTAGCGGTAGTACGAGCCCGAGTACCAGAGCTTGACCGGCAGGTTGCCCTTCTTGTGCAGGCTCGACTCCAGGGCCGCGCGCAGCACGGAGGCCGTGCCCTCGGGGCGCAGGGCGAGCTGGTCGCCGCCCTTGGTGGTGAAGGCGTACATCTCCTTGGAGACGATGTCGGTGGACTCGCCGACGCCGCGGGCGAAGAGGCCGACGTCCTCGAAGCCCGGGGTCTCGATGTAGCCGTAGCCGGAGTTCCGCAGGGGCGCGGAGATGGCCTCGCGCACCGCCAGGTACGTCACGGAGACCGGCGGGATCAGGTCGTACGTGCCCTTGGGGGCCTGAAAAGTAGCCACGAAACTCTCGTCACATTCCTCGTCGTGGGGCGGCGGTGCCGTCCCCCAGGCCGGCGGCGACTTCCCGCAGGTACGGGTTGGTCGCGCGCTCGCGGCCGATGGTGGTCTGGGGACCGTGGCCGGACAGCACCACGGTCGAGTCGTCCAGCGGCAGGCACACGCGGGCCAGCGACTGGAGCATCTCGGCGTGGGAGCCGCCGGGCAGGTCGGTGCGTCCGATGGAGCCGGCGAACAGCAGGTCGCCCGAGAAGAAGACGGGCGGGACGTCCGCCTGCTCGGGCATCCGGAAGGTCACCGACCCCTTGGTATGCCCGGGCGCGTGCGCCACGGAGAACTCCATCCCGGCCAGCTTCAGGGCGGCGCCGTCGGTGAGCTCGCGGACGTCGTCCGGCTCGCCCACGGTCAGCTCCCCCATGAGCGGCATGCCGATGGAGCGGCCGAGCGCCTTCTCCGGGTCGCTCATCATGTAGCGGTCCTGGGGGTGGATCCAGGCCGGTACGTCGTGTGCTCCGCACACCGGGACCACTGAGGCCACATGGTCGATGTGGCCGTGGGTGAGGACGACGGCGACGGGCTTGAGGCGGTGCTTCTTCAACGTCTCCTCGACGCCCTGGGCGGCCTGGTGGCCCGGGTCGATGATCACGCACTCCTCACCGGCGGCGGGGGCGACCAGGTAGCAGTTGGTGCCCCAGGCCCCGGCGGGGAATCCGGCAATCAGCACGTTCGTCCTCAATCGTCGTCCGGTGGGCGGCACCGGATCGGAATCTGCTGCTCAGAGCGTACCGGCGCCCCTCATCACACAGCGAACCCATATACGGTACGGCCTAACCCAGCCCGGACAGCGGTACCAGAGACGCACAAGGAGACGACCCGGTGGTCACGAGCGATCAGCGTCGGCGACAGCTCGCCAGGGAGAAGTACGAGCGCCAGCAGAAGCGACGCGCGGAGGCCCGGCGCAGGTCGCGGCAGCGCCTGGCGGTCATCGGCGCGGCCTCGGCCGTGGTGATCGCCACGCTGGTCGGCCTCGTCGTGGGCGGTGTGTTCGACAGCGGGGACACGAAGGACTCGGCGGCCGACCCCTCGTCGTCCCCGTCGGCGCCGACGCCGAAGAAGTCGCCCTCGCCCGCCATGGCGATCGACGACAAGGCGAAGTACACCTTCGACCTGAAGACCAGCGCGGGCGACGTGAAGTTCGAGATGGACGCGGCGAAGACCCCGCAGACGGTCAACTCGTTCAAGTCGCTCGCCGACAAGGGCTTCTTCGACAAGACCAAGTGCCACCGCCTGGTCACCGGCGGGATCTTCGTCCTCCAGTGCGGCGACCCGGAGGGCACCGGCATGGGCGGTCCCGGCTACAACGTCCCGGACGAGAACCTGGACTCCCTGGGCAAGCCCAACGAGCAGGGGCAGGTGGTCTACCCGGCCGGCACGGTCGCGATGGCCAACACCGGCCGTCCCGGCACCGGCGGCAGCCAGTTCTTCCTCGTCTACAAGGACAGCCCGCTCGCCCCGTCGTACACCCCCTTCGGGAAGATCGACGCGGCCGGTCTGAAGGTGCTGGAGGAGGTGGCCAAGGCCGGGACCGCGGACGGCGCCCAGGACGGGGCCCCCAAGACCCCCGTGACCATCGAGAAGGGCACCGTCACCAAGAACTGACCGGGCCGCGCGGCCCCGGGCCCGGCCGGCCCGCCGCCCGTACGTCGATATTCCGTCGTGCGGGATGCGGACAGCCGGCCCGGCGGTCGCCTATGTTGGCGTTGTGCAGGGCGGGCGCTGCCCGCCCCAGGAAACTGTGGACGATGCCCGGGGGTCCACCCCCGGCGGGCATCAGGTGGAGGAGGCGCTGTGAGCAGCGACCCGTGGGGCCGAGTCGACGAGACCGGCACCGTGTACGTGCGTACTTCCGAGGGCGAGCAGGTCGTCGGCTCGTGGCAGGCGGGCACCCCTGAGGAGGCCCTGGCCTACTTCGAGCGCAAGTACGAGGGCCTGGTGGTCGAGATCGGCCTCCTCGAACGGCGGGTTCGGACCACCGATCTGTCCGCCAAGGACGCCCAGACGGCGATCGAGCACCTGCGTACCCAGGTCGACGAGCACCACGCCGTCGGCGACCTGGAGGCGCTCCGCGTCCGGCTCGACAAGCTGGTGGCGACGGTGGACTCGCGGCGCGAGGAGCGCAAGGTCCAGAAGGCCAAGCAGGCCGACGAGGCCCGTACGGCCAAGGAGGCCCTGGTCACCGAGGCGGAGCAGCTGGCGCAGAGCGACCAGTGGCGCAGCGCCGGTGAGCGGCTGCGCGCGCTGGTGGACATCTGGAAGGGTCTGCCCAGGCTCGACCGCAAGTCGGACGACGAGCTGTGGCACCGCTTCTCGCACGCCCGCTCGGCCTTCTCCAAGCGCCGCAAGGCGCACTTCGCGGCGCTGGACGCGCAGCGCGAGGACGCCCGCAAGGCCAAGGAGAAGCTGGTCGCCGAGGCCGAGTCGCTGTCGGGGTCGACGGACTGGGGTCCGACGGCCGCCCGCTACCGCGAGCTGATGGACAGCTGGAAGGCGGCCGGCCGGGCGCAGCGCGAGGCCGAGGACGACCTGTGGAACCGCTTCCGCGGAGCCCAGGACGTGTTCTTCGCGGCGCGCGGCGAGGTCTTCGCGGAGCGCGACGCCGAGCAGGTCGAGAACCTGAAGCTGAAGGAGGAGCTGGCCGTCGAGGCGGAGAAGCTCCTGCCGGTGACGGACCTGAAGGCGGCGCGGGCCGCGTTCCGCTCCATCAACGAGCGCTGGGAGGGCATCGGCCACGTGCCGCGCGACGCCCGTCCGAAGGTAGAGGGCCGGATGCACGCCGTGGAGCGGGCCATCCAGGAGGCCGAGGAGGGCGAGTGGCGGCGTACGAACCCGGAGGCGCGGGCCCGTGCGGCCGGTCTGACGGGTCAGCTGCAGGCGGCCGTCGACAAGCTGCGTGAACAGATCGACGCGGCGCGCGCGGCCGGCAACAACGCGAAGGCGGACAAGCTGGCCCGGGAGCTGGAGGGCCGGCAGGCCCTGCTGGACCAGGCGCTGAAGGGCCTGGAGGAGTTCGGCGGCTGACGCCGCGCGCTCCCGCTCCCTGGGCTTTCCGACGGACGGGCACCACCGGTTTTCGGCCGGGTGGTGCCCGTCCGTCGTTCCGGGCGTACGGCGTCCGCACCCGCCCCGCCGGGTGCGGCCCTCCGTTATCAGGTCGACGCAGCCTGCGGGTCTGTCGCACCTCGATCATGTGTACCGTTGTACGGTGCCGCCTCGGCGGACCCCCAGCCGGGCGAGGACCAGGATCGAAAGTGACGCATACCCACATACGCGCGGATGTCCCAGAGACCCGTCCCGTCGCGCGGCACGCCGCCGACAAGAGGACACCGGGACGCCCGGGGGTCGGGCGGCGCGTACTCGCCAGTCTGCGGCGGGCCCGGAAGGCGCTGCTGATCCACATCGGGCTGCGGGCCGTCGGGCTGGCCGTGATGGCCGTCTGGGCCCGCCGCGAGGGCGTGGGGCCGCTGGAGGTCCTGGGCGGGCGCTGGGACTCCGACTTCTACCTCCACATGGCCGAGCACGGCCTGACGACGGAGATGCCCGCCTCCTGCGGCCCGGTGGGGCCGGGGTGCCAGATGGCGTTCTTCCCCGTCTACCCCCTGGTGGTGCGGTGGACGGTGAACGTCACGCACCTGCCCGTGAACTGGGCGGCGATCGGGGTGGCGCTGCTCGCGTCGGTGATCGCCGCGTGGGGCGTCTTCGCCGTCACCGACAAGATCTACGGGCGCCGGGTCGCCCTCTTCACCTGTGCCCTGTTCGCGATCGTTCCGGCGGCGCTGGTCCAGTCGATGGCGTACACCGAGCCGGTGTTCCTCGCCCTGTCGGCGTGGGCGATGTACGCGGTGCTGACGAAGTCCTGGCTGACGGCCGGTGTGCTGGCCTTCCTCGCCGGTGCCACGCGTCCCTCGGGGTCGGCGATCGTCGCGGCCGTGGTGCTGGCGGGCGTCTGGGAGATCGTGCAGTGGCGCCGTAGGCGGCGCGTGCAGCGTCCGCCCGTGGGGCGGATCCTGGCGGCCTCGCTGATCGCGCCGCTGGGCTGGTTCGGCTACGTGGGCTTCGTGGGCCTGCACTTCGGCCGCTGGGACGGCTACTTCGAGCTCCAGGACCGCTGGGGTTCGAAGTACGACGGCGGCATCGACACGCTGCGGTCGCTGAAGAAGACCTTCACGGACACGCACCTCACCCTCAACCACGTCGTGGTGTCGCTGACGGTGGTCGCGGCCGTGGTGCTGTTCGTCATGATCACGCGCAAGCGCCGGCCCCCGGCGGTCGTGTGGGTCTTCACGGCCATGATCATGCTGGTGGCGCTGGGCGGCGCGGGCTTCTACTACTCGAAGATGCGCTTCATCATGCCCGCCTTCCCGTTGCTGTTCCCCTTCGCGCTGGCCCTGGCCAGGGCCCGGCGGAGCACGGTGATGTGGGTCGTCGGGGCGGCCACGGTGGTGTCCGCGCTCTTCGGCGGCAACCTCAACTTCGTCTGGTGGGCCAACCCCTGATCCGCCGGCCGCCCGTGACGGCAGTGGGCGCCACCCCCTCGGGGGTGGCGCCCACTCGCGCTTGCGGCTTCCGGCTTCCGCTTCGGGTTCCGCTCGCCGTTCCCGTTTCCCGTTCCGCTACGGCCTGCGGGCCGAGGTGACGCGGTACACGTCGTAGACGCCCTCGACACCGCGTACGGCCTTCAGGACGTGCCCCAGGTGCTTGGGGTCGCCCATCTCGAAGGTGAACCGCGAGGTCGCCACCCGGTCGCGGGAGGTCTGCACGGCCGCCGAGAGGATGTTCACGTGCTGGTCCGACAGGACCCGGGTGACGTCCGACAGCAGCCGGGACCGGTCCAGCGCCTCGACCTGGATGGCCACCAGGAAGACGGAGGACTGGGTCGGCGCCCACTCCACCTCCAGCATCCGCTCGGGCTGCTGGGAGAGGGAGTCGACGTTGACGCAGTCGGCCCGGTGAACCGATACGCCACTGCCGCGGGTGACGAAGCCGATGATCGGGTCGCCCGGCACCGGGGTGCAGCAGCGGGCCAGCTTCACCCACACGTCCTCGACGCCCTTGACGACCACGCCGGGGTCGGCGTTGCCGCGCCGCTTGGTGCGGGCGCGCGACGGCGGGACGCTCTCCTCGATGTCCTCGTTGGCGGCCTCCTCGCCGCCGAGGGCCTGCACCAGCTTCTGCACGACGCCCTGCGCGGCCACGTGGCCCTCGCCGATCGCCGCGTAGAGGGAGGAGATGTCCGGGTAGCGCATCTCGTGCGCCAGGGTGACGAGGGAGTCGCCCGTCAGGATGCGCTGGATGGGCAGGTTCTGCTTGCGCATGGCCCGGGCGATGGCGTCCTTGCCGTGCTCGATGGCCTCGTCGCGGCGCTCCTTGGAGAACCAGGCGCGGATCTTGTTGCGGGCCCGCGGGGACTTGACGAAGCCGAGCCAGTCGCGGGACGGGCCCGCGCCCTCGGCCTTCGAGGTGAACACCTCGACGAGGTCGCCGTTGTCCAGGGTCGATTCGAGCGGCACGAGCCGCCCGTTGACCCGTGCCCCTATGGTGCGGTGGCCGACCTCGGTGTGGACCGCGTACGCGAAGTCCACGGAGGTCGCGCCGGCGGGCAGCGCGATGACGTCGCCCTTGGGGGTGAAGACGAAGACCTCGTTGCGGGAGAGGTCGAAGCGCAGCGAGTCGAGGAACTCGCCCGGGTCCTCCGTCTCCTTCTGCCAGTCGAGCAGCTGGCGCAGCCAGGCCATGTCGTTGACGGTGTCCTGGCCGGCACTGCCCTTGGCGGCCTGCGGGACGTCCGTGCGGACCTTGGAGGCGCCGGCGACGGTCTGCTGCTTGTACTTCCAGTGCGCGGCGATGCCGTACTCGGCGCGGCGGTGCATGTCGAAGGTGCGGATCTGGAGTTCGACCGGCTTGCCGTTGGGCCCGATGACCGTCGTGTGGAGCGACTGGTACATGTTGAACTTGGGCATCGCGATGTAGTCCTTGAACCGGCCGGGGACCGGGTTCCAGCGCGCGTGCACGGTGCCGAGGGCCGCGTAGCAGTCCCGGACGGTGTCCACGAGGACTCGGATGCCCACCAGGTCGTAGATCTCCGCGAAGTCACGGCCGCGGACGATCATCTTCTGGTAGACGCTGTAGTAGTGCTTGGGTCTGCCCGTGACGGTGGCCTTGATCCGGGCCGCCCGCAGGTCGACCATCACCTCGTCCGTGACGAGGGCGAGGTACTCGTCGCGCTTGGGCGCCCGCTCGGCGACGAGGCGCACGATCTCGTCGTACATCTTGGGGTAGAGGATCGCGAAGGCGAGGTCCTCCAGTTCCCACTTGATCGTGTTCATGCCGAGGCGGTGGGCCAGGGGCGCGTAGATCTCGAGGGTCTCGCGGGCCTTCTTCTCCTGCTTCTCCCGCTTGAGGTAGCGCATGGTGCGCATGTTGTGCAGGCGGTCGGCGAGCTTGATGACCAGGACGCGCGGGTCCTTCGCCATGGCGACGACCATCTTGCGGACGGTCTCGGCCTGGGCGGCCTCGCCGAACTTGACCCGGTCGAGCTTGGTGACGCCGTCGACGAGGAGGGCCACGGCGTCGCCGAAGTCGCGGCGCAGCTGCTCCAGGCCGTACTCGGTGTCCTCGACGGTGTCGTGCAGCAGGCCGGCCATCAGGGTGGCCGGGTCCATGCCGAGCTCGGCGAGGATGGTGGTCACCGCGAGCGGGTGGGTGATGTACGGGTCGCCGCTCTTGCGTTTCTGACCGCGGTGCCAGCGTTCGGCGACCTGGTAGGCCTGCTCGATCTGGCGCAGCGTCGCCGTCTCGATCTTCGGGTCGTTGCTGCGGACTATGCGGAGCAGGGGTTCCAGTACCGGGTTGTACGGGTTGGAACGCTGCACACCGAGGCGCGCCAGCCGGGCGCGCACCCGGTTGGAGGACCCGCCCGGCCTGGCCGGAACGGGCTTGACCGGCGGGGCCGGCGGGGGCGTGGCTGCGGCCGCCGCGGCCGGGTCGGCCTTCGGGTCGGGCTGTGCGGCGGAGAGTGGCTGGACCTCGTCTGGCAAGAGCGCTCCTCTGGGATCCGGGGCCCCGGTCAGGTCCGGATAACCCATGGTAGCGAGGGTTCCGCCGCCCCGTTCTCCTCGGCCGCCCACTGGGACACGGCCCCAGGCCCACTCCGGCCCGCCTGCATTGCGACCCCGCCGCCCGGCATCCGGCCCCACGCAAGTCCAGCCCCGCCGGCGTTCGAGGCGCGGGGGTCCGGGGGCAGAGCCCCCGGCAGCGGCGCCGCACACGAAAACGGCGGGCACCCGGAACATCCCGGGCACCCGCCGCATCGGCGGAGCGGACGTCAGACCACGAGCAGCGCGTCCAGGGGTACGTCGCCCAGGGCCGGAGCCAGCTTCTCCCGGCCCGGGAGGAACGACAGCTCCATCAGGACGGCCACCCCGGCGACCTCGGCACCGGCCCGCCGGATCAGCTCCAGCGAAGCCTCGGCGGTACCGCCGGTCGCGAGGACGTCGTCGATGACCATGACCTTGTCACCGGCCGCCAGGTCCTCCGCGTGGACCTCGATCTCGGCGGTGCCGTACTCCAGCTCGTACGACTGCGCGAGCGTGGCGCCGGGCAGCTTGCCGGCCTTGCGCACCGGGATGAAGCCGATGCCCGCCTGGACGGCGACCGGGGCGGCGAGGATGAACCCGCGCGCCTCCAGGCCGACGATCTTGGTGGCGCCGTACCGTACGGCCAGCTCCACCAGCGCCTCCGTCAGCGCCGCGAAGGCCTTCGGGTCGGCGAGCAGCGGGGTGATGTCCTTGAACACCACGCCCGGCTTCGGGTAGTCCGGGACGTCCTTGATCCGGCCGAGCAGCAGCTCGCGGAGTTCGGGCGTGGAGGAGGGCGCGGTCACCGGCGCCGCCTCCCCTGGCCGCCCTGGGCCACGACCTGCGGGGTGTCGTCCCCGTCGGCGCCCTCGGCGTCCTCGCCCTTGGCGGCCGCGGATGCGCGCTTGGCGAGGACCCGCTTGGTCAGCGCCTTCATCGCCGGCTCGCGCTCCTTCAGGTCCACGACCAGCGGGGTCGCGATGAAGATCGAGGAGTACGCACCGGCCGCGAGGCCGACGAACAGCGACAGCGAGATGTCGTTGAGCATGCCCGCGCCGAGGAAACCGCCGCCGATGAAGAGCAGGCCCGCGACCGGGAGCAGCGCGACGACGGTGGTGTTGATCGAGCGGACCAGCGTGCCGTTGATGCTGCGGTTGGCGATCTCGCTGAACGTGTAGCGGGTCTGCTTGGTGATGTCCTTCGAGCCCTCCTTCAGACCGTCGAAGACGACGACGGTGTCGTAGAGGGAGTAGCCGAGGATGGTGAGCAGACCGATCACGGTGCCCGGGGTGACCTCGAAGCCGACCAGCGCGTACACGCCGACGGTGATGGTGAGGTCGTGGATCAGCGCGATCAGCGCGGCGACGGCCATCCGCCACTCGAAGGCGATGGCGAGGTAGATCACCACGAGGACCATGAAGACGCCGAGGCCGGTCCAGGCCTTGTTGGCGATCTCCTCGCCCCAGCTCGGGCCGACCAGGTCGGCGTTGATCTGGGCCGCGTCGACCTTGAGGTCGGTGCCGAGCTGCTTCTTCACGGACGCGGCGTCGTCGGTGTCCAGACCGGAGATCTGGATCCTCAGTCCGCCGTTGCCGAGCTGCTGGACGATGGCGTCGTGACCCGAGGCCTTCTCCGCGCTCTCGGTCGCGTGGGCGACGGAGACGGTCGTCTTCGGGGTGGTGAAGACGGCGCCGCCCTTGAACTCGATGCCCATGTTGAGGCCCTGGACGGCCAGGGCCACGATCGCCGTGATGGTGATCAGGATGGAAACGCCGTACCAGAGAAAGCGCTTGCCGACGAAGTCGTAGCCGACCTCACCGCGGTACAGCTTGGCGCCGAGATCTCCCAGCTTCGACATCTCTCACGCCTCCTTTGCGTCGACGGGGGCGGGAACGGGCGCGCCGCGGCGGGACCGGCGCAGCGGCGGCTTGGCGCCCAGCCGCTTCGGGTCCAGGCCGGACCACGGGTGTCCGCTGGAGAAGAACTTCGTACGGGCCAGCAGGGTCATGACCGGCTTGGTGAAGAGGAACACCACGGCCACGTCGAGCAGGGTCGTCAGACCCAGCGTGAAGGCGAAGCCCCGCACCTTGCCGACGGTGACGACGAAGAGCACCGCGGCCGCCAGGAACGACACGAAGTCGGAGACCAGGATGGTGCGGCGGGCACGCGGCCAGGCGCGCTCGACGGCCGGACGCAGGGTGCGGCCCTCGCGGATCTCGTCGCGGATGCGCTCGAAGTACACGATGAACGAGTCGGCGGTGATGCCGATCGCGACGATCGCGCCGCAGACGGCCGGCAGGTTCAGGGCGAATCCGATGCCCTTGCCCAGCAGGGCCATGATCGTGTACGTGAGGATCGCGGACACCAGGAGGCTGACGATGGCGATGAAGGCCAGGCCGCGGTAGTAGACCAGCAGGTAGATCACGACGAGCGCGAGGCCGATGGCGCCGGCGATGAGGCCGGCCTTCAGCTGCTCGCCGCCGAGCGCGGCGGTGACGGTGGTGACGCTGTCCTCCTGGAAGGACAGCGGCAGCGCGCCGTACGAGAGCATGTTGCCCAGGTCCTGCGCGGACTGCTGGGTGAAGCCGCCGGAGATCTCGGCGTTGCCGCCGGTCAGCGCCTGGCTGACGGACGGGTCGGAGATGACCTCGCCGTCGAGCACGATCGCGAACTGGTTCTGCGGGGACTGCTTGGTGGCGAGCTCACCGGTGATCTTGGCGAACTTGTCGGCGCCCTTGTCGGTGAACTGCATGGTGACGATCCACTGACCGCGCTGCTGGTCGATGACGCCCTTGGCGTCCTTCACGTCCGTACCGGCGACCTGGGCCGGACCGAGGATCCACTTGCCCCACTGGTTGCCGCGCTGACCGCAGGCGACCATCGGGTCCTCGGGCTTGACGCCCTGGCCCGCGGCGGCGCGCTGGTCCTCCTTGGTGCAGTCCAGCGTGGCGAACTTCGTCTGCAGGTTCGCGAGGGCCGGGTCGGCCGACGGGGTCGGCGCGGGGGCCGGGGCCGAGGCGGAGGGCGTGGCCTTGCTGTCGTCTGCCTTCTTCGACTCGCTCGCCGAGGGCGAGGGAGTGGGGGTGCCCGGGGCCTTGAGGGCCTCGCTGAGCACACGGCCCTGGGAAGTGGCGCTGGACGACGGGGTGGCCGACGCGGAGGGCTTGGAGCTGCCCTCGGGCTTCGGGGCACCGGAGCCGCTCGCGGAGGGGCTCGGGGACGCGCCCGTGGACGTGCTCGGCTTCGGCTCGGGAGCGGCGGGGGCACCGTCGGCGAAGGCCAGCACGGGGCGGAAGTACAGCTGGGCGGTGGTGCCGACCTGATCGCGGGCCTGCTGCTCGTTCGTCCCCTTGGGGATGTTCACGATGATGTGGTCGCGGCCCTGCGTCTGGACCTCGGCCTCCGAGACGCCGAGACCGTTGACACGGCGCTCGATGATGCCGACCGCCGTGTTCATGTTGGTCTCGTTGACGGCGTCCGGCTTGCCGGGCTCGCTCTTGGCCTTGAGCGTGATGCTCGTACCGCCGGCGAGGTCGATGCCCAGGCGGGGCGTCGTCTGCTTCGTGAGGAACATCCCCGCGGTGAGCGCCACCATCGCGATCAGGATGATGGCCAGGGCGCGCCCCGGCCTCCCCTGAGCCCCCGTGGGCCGCCGGCCCTTCTTCGGTGCTGCCACCTTGTCGTTTCTCCCTGTCCAACCGTCCCGCGCCGGGTCAGCGCGCGGACGGCCACGAAATGTGTGGTGGGGACCCCTGCCCCCCGCAGAAGTTCACTGCGGGAACCGCGGCGGATGCCGGTCGGACACCACCGCGGTCCCTGCCGGCCGCTACTTGGCGCCGGGCTCGCCGTCGGTCTTGCCGTCCTTCGGCTCGTCGTCGCCCTTGGGCTCGTCCTTCTTGCCCAGGTCGAGCTTGGGGGCGTCGCCCTCGGTCAGCGAGGAGGCGTCGTCGGGGACGACCGGCGCGTCCTCCTCCGTGGTCTCGGAGAAGCCGTGGACGATCCGGTTGTACTCGGCGTCCTCCAGCACGGCGCCGATGGCGTTCTTCGCGTAGACCGCGTGGACACCGGGGGCCACCTCCAGGGTGACGGTGTCCTCGCCGATCTCCTTGACCGTGGCGTACATGCCGCCGATGGTGCGCACGCCGGTGCCGGTCGTCATCTGGTCACGCATCGAAGCGGCCTGGGCCTGCTTCTTCTTGGCGGACCGGGTCATCAGGAACATCGCCCCGATGAGCACGATGAACGGGAGCAAGAAGCTGATGTTGTTCACGGGACGAGGATCCTTCGCACGGCCGCGCCGGGGAGCGGCCATTTCTACGGGGGTGGGCACGCCGACCCGAAGGGTCGGCATCGGCGGAGTCTAGGCGAGTCCGCACCGATGGAACAACGCCCAGCATGGCACCGCAGTTCCTGACCGGTCGAACCTCCGCGCCGTCAGGCCCCGAAGAGGCCCTGTTGTCCGCTTGTTCCGCCGCCGCCCTGCTGGGGCGGGACGAGCCCCAGGTGGGCCCATGCGGCGGGGGTCGCGATCCGGCCGCGCGGGGTACGGGCGAGCAGCCCCTCCCTGACGAGGAAGGGCTCGGCGACCTCCTCGACCGTCTCGCGCTCCTCTCCCACGGCGACGGCGAGGGTGGACAGCCCGACGGGCCCGCCGCCGAACAGCTTGAGCAGCGCCTCCAGCACGGCCCGGTCGAGCCGGTCGAGCCCGCGCGCGTCCACCTCGTACACCTGGAGGGCGGTGGCGGCGATCTCACGGGTGATCACCCCGTCGGCCTTCACCTGGGCGTAGTCGCGCACGCGGCGCAGGAGCCGGTTGGCGATGCGCGGGGTGCCGCGGGAGCGGCCGGCGATCTCGGCGGCCCCGGCGGTGTCGATCTCGACGTCGAGCAGGCCGGCGGAGCGGCGGACGACCCGTTCCAGCTCGGCGGGGGCGTAGAACTCCATGTGCCCGGTGAAGCCGAAGCGGTCCCGCAGGGGCGGGGGCAGCAGGCCCGCCCGGGTCGTCGCCCCGACGAGGGTGAACGGCGGCAGCTCCAGCGGGATGGCGGTGGCACCGGGGCCCTTGCCGACGATCACGTCGACGCGGAAGTCCTCCATGGCCATGTACAGCATCTCCTCGGCGGGCCGGGACATGCGGTGGATCTCGTCGAGGAAGAGGACCTCCCCCTCCTGGAGGGAGGACAGGATCGCGGCGAGGTCCCCGGCGTGCTGGATGGCGGGGCCGGAGGTGATCCGGATGGGCGCGCCCATCTCGGCGGCGATGATCATGGAGAGGGTGGTCTTGCCGAGGCCGGGCGCGCCGGACAGCAGCACGTGGTCGGCGGTGGCGCCGCGCTGGCGGGCGGCCTTCAGCACGAGGTCCAGCTGCTGGCGGACCTTCTCCTGGCCGACGAACTCGCCGAGGTCCTTGGGACGCAGCGCCGCCTCGACGGCGGTGTCCTCCCCGTCGGCGGCGGCCGCCACGATCCGGTCGTCGCTCTCGTCGTCCCAGTTCACGGTGTTCAGTCTGCCTTCTACGTCGTCGCGGTGGTGGTCGGGGGGGGTCCCGTGCCGGGGGCCGTGCCGTTCCGGGTGCGGGGGCTGCGCGTGTACCGCTGCGCGGGGCGGTCCCCTACCCGCCCTTCCCCCGTTCCCAGGGGCTCCGCCCCTGACCCCGCGCCTCAATCGCCGGCGGGGCTGGGAGAACCGGGGCTCCGTCCCCGGACCCCGGTGCGCTCAAGCGCCGCGCGGGCTGGATTTCGCGCAGCGAAATTCCAGCCCCGCCGGCGCTTGAGGCGCGGGGGTCTGGGGACGGAGCCCCCGGAAGGGGGTCCGGGCGCAGCCCGGGGAACGGGCGAAGGGCGGGTAGCGGACCCCGGCCCCGCGCAGCGGCACGGCACGGCACGGCGCGGCGGGAGCCCGTCAGCGGGCCCGGTTCAGGGACTGGAGCGCGGCCCGCAGCAGCTGCGGTACGGGCGCCGACCCGCCGGAGGCAATGGCCGCCTCGGCCTGCGGCGTCACCGCCGACACCGCCTCCTCCGCGTCCCGCGACGCGTACCCCAGCCCGATCAGCGCGGCCGTGAGCTGCTCCGTCCACGGCGCCGGCCCCGCCGCGGCGGGCGCGCGCTGGGCACCGACCACCACGCCACCCGGCGCGCCCAGCTTCCCCTTCAGCTCCAGCAGCAGCTTCTGCGCCCCCTTCGGCCCGATCCCCGGCACCGCCGTCAGCGCCTTCGCGTCGCCCGCGGCGAACGCCACCCGCAGCGCGTCCGGGGTGTGCACGCCGAGCATCGCCTGGGCCACCCGGGGGCCGACCCCGCTCGCGGTCTGGAGGAGCTCGAAGACCTGGCGTTCGTCGTCGTCGGCGAAGCCGTACAGGGTGAGGGAGTCCTCGCGTACGACGAGGGAGGTGGCCAGCCTCGCCTGCTCGCCCACCCGGAGCCCCGCGATGGTATTCGGCGTGCACTGGACGGCCATGCCCACCCCGCCGACCTCGATCACGGCCAGGGTGGGGGCGAGCGCGGCGACCTGGCCGCTGACGAAGGCGATCATCGGGTACGGCCTTTCAAGGCTGAGGCGGCGTGTTGCACCACCGCCCGCTGGAGGCGGTTCTGGGCGGGGGCCCGCCAGATGTGGCAGATGGCGAGGGCGAGCGCGTCGGCGGCGTCGGCCGGCTTCGGCGGCTCGGCGAGCCGCAGCAGCCGGGTCACCATCGCACCGACCTGCGCCTTGTCGGCGCGGCCGCTGCCGGTGACGGCGGCCTTGACCTCGCTCGGGGTGTGCAGGGCGACCGGTATCCCGCGGCGCGCGGCGCACAGCATGGCGACGGCGCTGGCCTGGGCGGTTCCCATCACGGTGCGCACGTTGTGCTGGCTGAAAACCCGCTCCACGGCGACGAACTCGGGACGGTGCTCATCGAGCCATTCCTCGATGCCCGCCTCGATCGCGACGAGCCGTTGCCCCAGCTCGGCGTCGGCGGGCGTCCGCACGACCCCGACGCCGATCATGGTCAGGGGCCGTCCGGCGACTCCCTCGACCACGCCGACACCGCACCTGGTCAGCCCCGGGTCCACACCCAGTACGCGCACTCCGCCCCCCTCTTCCGACACCTGTGCGTGCAGGCTATCGGCCCGCACCGACAATGCGACGGCGGGCCGACAGGGTGTGTCCTGTCGGCCCGCCGGGAAGAGCGGAGGGTGCGGCGCCGGTCAGGCGTCGACCTTCTCCATGACCTCGTCCGAGACGTCGAAGTTGGCGAAGACGTTCTGCACGTCGTCGCTGTCCTCGAGCGCGTCGATCAGCTTGAAGATCTTGCGCGCGCCCTCTTCGTCGAGCTCGACCTGCATGGTCGGGACGAAGCTGGAGTCGGCGGAGTCGTAGTCGATGCCGGCTTCCTGGAGCGCGGTGCGGACCGCGACCAGGTCGGTGGCCTCGCTGATGATCTCCCAGGTCTCGCCGTTGTCGTTGACCTCTTCGGCGCCGGCTTCCAGGACCGCGTCCAGGACGTCGTCCTCGGAGAGCCCGGCCTTGGGCAGCAGGATGACGCCCTTGCGGTTGAACAGGTACGAGACCGAGCCCGGGTCGGCCATGGAGCCGCCGTTGCGGGTCATGGCGACGCGGACGTCGGAGGCGGCACGGTTGCGGTTGTCGGTGAGGCACTCGATGAGCACCGCGACACCGTTGGGGCCGTAGCCCTCGTACATGATCGTCTCGTAGTCGGCGCCGCCGGCCTCGAGGCCGCCGCCGCGCTTGACCGCGGAGTCGATGTTCTTGTTCGGGACCGACTGCTTCTTGGCCTTCTGAACGGCGTCGAAGAGCGTCGGGTTGCCGTCGATGTCGGCACCGCCCATACGGGCCGCGACCTCGATGTTCTTGATCAGCTTCGCGAAGAGCTTGCCGCGCTTGGCATCGATCACGGCCTTCTTGTGCTTCGTCGTAGCCCATTTAGAGTGGCCGGACATCCGCCTGTCTCCTTCGCGTAACCAACAGTGTTCGTCTCCGATCCTACCGGGAGCGCGTCACAGCCCCGCGCGCACCATGTCGACGAAGTACGCGTGCACGCGATCGTCGCCGGTGAGTTCGGGGTGGAACGAGGTCGCCAGGACGTTGCCCTGGCGCACGGCGACCGTGTGGCCGTCGTACGTGGCGAGCACGTCGGCGCCGGCGCCGACCGACTCGACCCAGGGGGCGCGGATGAAGACGCCCTCGACCGGGCCGCCCTCTATGCCCGCGAAGTCGATCCGCGCCTCGAAGGACTCGTTCTGGCGGCCGAAGGCGTTGCGGCGCACGATCATGTCGATGCCGCCGAGCGTCTCCTGGTCCTCACGGCCGTCGAGCAGCTTGTCGGCGAGCATGATCATGCCGGCGCAGGTGCCGTAGACCGGCATGCCGGCGCGCACGCGCTCGCGCAGCGGCTCCAGCATGCCGAAGAGCACGGCGAGCTTCGACATGGTCGTGGACTCGCCGCCGGGGATCACCAGCGCGTCGACCTCGGCGAGCTCCTCGGGACGCCGGACCGGCCTGGCCACGGCGTCAGCCGCGGCCAGGGCGATCAGGTGCTCCCGTACGTCGCCCTGGAGGGCCAGGACACCAATAACGGGTGTGGTCATGGCAGTGACTACCAGCCGCGGTTGGCGTAGCGCTCGGCCTCGGGGAGGGTGTCGCAGTTGATGCCGACCATGGCCTCGCCCAGGTTGCGGGACGCGTCCGCGATGACCTTCGGGTCGTCGAAGAAGGTGGTGGCCTTCACGATGGCGGCGGCGCGCTTGGCCGGGTCGCCGGACTTGAAGATGCCGGAGCCGACGAAGACGCCCTCGGCACCGAGCTGACGCATCAGGGCGGCGTCGGCGGGGGTGGCGACACCACCGGCGGAGAACAGCACGACCGGGAGCTTGCCGAGCTCGGCGACCTCCTTGACGAGCTCGTACGGGGCGCGCAGCTCCTTGGCGGCGGCGTACAGCTCGTTGTTGTCGTAGCCGCGCAGCTGGGCGATCTCGTTCTTGATCTGGCGCAGGTGGCGGACGGCCTCGACGACGTTGCCGGTGCCGGCCTCGCCCTTGGAGCGGATCATGGCCGCGCCCTCGGCGATGCGGCGCAGGGCCTCGCCCAGGTTGGTGGCGCCACAGACGAAGGGGGTGGTGAAGGCCCACTTGTCGGAGTGGTTGATCTCGTCGGCCGGGGTCAGGACCTCGGACTCGTCGATGTAGTCGACGCCGAGGGACTGGAGGACCTGGGCCTCGACGAAGTGGCCGATGCGGGACTTGGCCATGACCGGGATGGAGACGGCCTCGATGATCTCTTCGATCATGTTCGGGTCGGACATGCGGGCCACGCCGCCGTCCTTGCGGATGTCGGCGGGGACCCGCTCCAGGGCCATGACGGCCACGGCGCCGGCGTCCTCGGCGATCTTCGCCTGCTCGGCGTTGACCACGTCCATGATCACGCCGCCCTTGAGCTGCTCGGCCATGCCGCGCTTGACGCGGGAGGTGCCGATCGCCGACTCAGCGGACTGGGAAGAGGTGGGAAGCGTGCTCACGGGTTGACCTCACTCGAAACGAACGCGAAGGGAAGACGGGTGGTACTTCGCTGAGAAAACCCCACCGACCAGTCCACTACAAGGGCCAATGTGGAGCCGGTGGCTCTTTCATTTGTCCCCCGCGGCCCTATGAACTCAGGCGGGGCGGTCCGCGAGGTCCACCGGAGGCTCATCGTCCATCTCGAAGGCCAACGGGAACGGCGCGTGTCCCGCCAGTCTGAACCATCGCACCTTGCGGTGGCGGCGCAGCGCGCGGGCGGCCCGTACGGCGTCGTTGAGGAACCGGCGCGCCATGGGCACCCGGCGCACCGCCGCGGCCAGCTCCTCGGCCGCCTCCACCCCGCCCGGGGCGGCCTTGAGCACCTCCACCTGGTCCGCGTCGGCGAACACCGCCCGCAAGGCCTGGCTGAGCTCGCTCTCGGCGACCTCCCGGTACTCCTCCTCGGCCTGCCGCGCGGCGTGCGCGGCCTCGTACAGCACGAGCGAGGACGCGGGGTCGAGCGCCCCGGAGGTGGCCACCTCCAGCACCACCGAAGCCCGGCGCACGAGCTGCGCGTCGAGTGCGGCCCGGGCGGCGTCCATCCGCGTGTGCAACCGGTCCAGCCGCCCGGCGGTCCAGCTGAGGTAGACCCCGACGACGGCGAGCGCCACCGCGATCCAGACAAGGTTTTCGATCACGGGCGGCGACACTACCCGCTACGGGCCCCTACGTGTCCCGCGTGAAGCCCAGGCGGGTGCGGAGGGGGACGCGTTCGTCGGTGGCGACGGCCGCCGCGCCCGCGGTGACCGTTTCGTAGACCGCCAGGATGTCCGCGCCGACCGTCGACCAGTCGAAGCGGCGCACGTGCGCCGAGCCGCGGGCGCTCAGTTCCGCGCGGCGGGCCGGGTCGCGCAGGAGGGCGGTCGCCGCCGCGGCCAGGGAGGCCGCGTCCTCGTTGGCGAACAGTTCGCCCGCCGCGCCCTGGTCCAGTACCTGGGCGAAGGCGTCGAGGTCCGAGGCCAGGACGGCCGCGCCCGCCGAGAGGGCCTCGACGAGGATGATGCCGAAGCTCTCGCCGCCCGTGTTGGGGGCCACGTAGACGTCCACGCTGCGCAGCAGGCGGGCCTTGTCCTCGTCGGAGACCATGCCGAGGAACTCCACCCGGGAGCGCAGGTGCTGCGGGAGGGAGGCCACCGCCTCCTCCTCGTCGCCGCGGCCGGCCACGAGCAGGCGTACGTCGGGGCAGGCCTCGGCGATGGCGGGGAAGGCGGCCATCAGGACCGGGAGGCCCTTGCGGGGTTCGTCGATGCGGCCGATGAAGCCCAGGGTCTGCCCGGACCATTCGGGGTTGGGGTCCGCCTTGGCGAAGAAGTCGACGTCGACGCCGTTCGGGATGACCACCGCGTCCCCGCCCAGGTGTTCGACGAGGGTGCGGCGGGCGTACTCGCTCACCGCGATCCGGGCGCTGATCTTCTCCAGCGCCGGCTGGAGGATCGGGTACGCGGCGATCATCGCGCGCGAGCGGGGGTTGGAGGTGTGGAACGTCGCCACGATCGGCCCCTGGGCCGCCCAGCAGGACAGCAGGCCCAGCGAGGGCGAGGCCGGCTCGTGGATGTGGATGACGTCGAAGACGCCCTCGTGCAGCCAGCGGCGTACCCGGGCGGCGGAGAGGAAGCCGAAGTTCAGCCGGGCGACGGACCCGTTGTAGGGCACCGGCACCGCCCGTCCCGCCGAGACCACGTACGGGGGCAGCGGGGTCTCGTCGTCCGCCGGGGCCAGCACCGACACCTCGTGGCCCTGGCGGATCAGGTGCTCGGCCAGGTCGCGGATGTGGAACTGGACGCCCCCGGGCACGTCCCACGAGTACGGGCACACGATGCCGATCTTCACTACGGCCGCTCCTCCAGGTCGTCGAGCCACAGCCGTTGCAGCATGTGCCAGTCCTGCGGGTGCTCCGCGATGCCCGACGCGAAGGCGTCCGCCACCGCCTGGGTCATGGCGGCGGTCTTCTCGGCCCGCGTGCCCTGCTCGGGCACCTCCACCGCGGGGTGGAAGCGGCCGTACATCTTCGGTGTGTCGCCGTAGTACAGGGTGGCCGGCAGCAGCACCGCGCCGGTCTGCTGCGCCAGCAGTGCGGGACCCGCGGGCATCCGGGCCCGGGAGCCGAAGAAGTCCACCTCGACCCCGGAGGCCGACAGGTCCCGGTCGGCGACCAGGCAGACCAGCCCGCCGGAGCGCAGCCGGCGGGCGAGGGTGCCGAAGGAGGCGCCGCCGTTGTGCGGCAGGACCTCCATGCCCAGGCTCTCGCGGTAGGCGACGAAGCGGTCGTAGAGGGACTCGGGCTTGAGCCGCTCGGCGACGGTGGTGAAGGGCAGGCCGAGGTGGCCGGTGACCCACGCGCCGGCGAGGTCCCAGTTGGCCAGGTGCGGCAGGGCGGCGATGACCCCGCGGCCGGAGGCGAGGGCCTCGCGCAGGAGGTGGTCGTCCTTCAGCTGGACGTCCTCGCCGAAGCGCGCGGGGTCCATGGCCGGCAGCCGGAAGGACTCCATCCAGTAGCGCATGTACGAACGCATGCCCGCGTGCGACAGCTCGCGCAGCCGCTCGGGGGTCGCGTCGGGCACCACGCGGGCCAGGTTGGACTCCAGCCGCAGCACGCTCTTGCCGCGCCGCTTCCAGGCCACGTCCGCGATCTTCCGGCCGAGGGCCACCGCCGCCGGCTCGGGCAGCTTCTTCACGCCCGCCCAGCCGAGCCCGTACAGCCCGTCGACCAGCTTGTCCTGCGCCTTCCCCATCAGAGGGCACCGCCTTCGGCGCGGGCGGCGGCCGCGTCGGCCTCGGCCGCCTCACGGCGGACGGTGACCACCCGCTGGACCAGCGTGACCAGCGAGCCCGCCGCCACGACCCAGAGCGCGACCGGCAGCAGCACCCCGAGCCACGAGGGCGCCCCGAAGGTCTGCAGCCCGGACAGGCCGGCCGCGACCAGGGAGATCACCAGGCGCTCGGCGCGCTCGACGAGCCCGTTGACGGCGACCGGCAGCCCGATCGCCTCGCCGCGGGCCTTCGTGTACGAGACCACCTGCCCGCTGGCCAGGCAGAAGATCGCCACCGCGCAGAGCACGTTGTCGTCGCCCAGGCCCGCGTACCAGAGCGCGAGGCCGCCGAAGATCGCCGCGTCGGCCACCCGGTCGAGCGTGGAGTCGAGGAACGCGCCCCACCGGCTGGAGCTGCCGGCCTGGCGGGCCATGTTGCCGTCCACCAGGTCGGAGAAGACGAAGAGGGTGATGGTGATCGTTCCCCAGAAGAGCTCGCCCCGGGGGAAGAAGACCAGCGCTCCGGCCACCACTCCGGCGGTGCCGATGAGGGTGACGGCGTCCGGGCTCACCCCCCGGCGCAGGAGAAACGCGGCGAACGGCGTGAGAACACGCGTGAAGAAAGCACGCGCGTACTTGTTCAGCATGGCCTTCCCAGAGGGTCGCTGGGCCGAGGGGCCACCACGGCCTCCGGCTGGCCCATCGTAGCCAGGGCCCCGCGCCCGCAGTGCCCCGCACCCACCGGTTCGCTCCGGTTCGGTCCCGCTCCCCGCCCGCCACGGCCCCCGTCACCCTCCCGTCGCGCAGCCGACCGTGGCCGGTACCACGTATGGACGCAGTGTGACGGCAGTGCAAAGCTCGAAGGACCCCGATCACCCTCCTCACCGCGACACCAGGAGGCACGAGAAGCATGGGAGCCACATCACACCAAGCCGGAGCCGCCGGCAGGGCACTGACGGCCGACCGCCCCGATTCCGTACGGAACGTCGTGCTGGTCGGCCACAGCGGGGCCGGGAAGACCACGCTGGTCGAAGCCCTGGCCCTCACCGCGGGGGCCGTGAACCGGGCCGGACGGGTCGAGGACGGGGGCACGGTCTCGGACTACGACGAGATCGAGCACCGCCGCCAGCGCTCCGTCCAGCTGTCCCTGGTCCCCGTCGAATGGGCCGGAATCAAGATCAACATCCTGGACACCCCCGGATACGCCGACTTCGTCGGGGAACTCAGGGCCGGTCTGCGCGCCGCGGACGCGGCCCTCTTCGTCGTCTCCGCCTCCGACGGGATCGACGGAGCCACCCGGATGGTCTGGGACGAATGCGAGGCGGTCGGCATGCCGCGCGCCATCGTCGTCACCCATTTGGAGGCAGCCCGCGCCGATTACTCCCAGATGACCGCCGTCTGCGGAGAGATCTTCGGCGCCGACGACCCGGACGCCGTCATCCCGCTCTACCTCCCGCTGCACGGACCGGCCGGACCCGACGGCCACGCCCCCGTCAACGGCCTGCTGGGCCTGCTCTCCCGCCGCGTGTACGACTACGCCTCCGGCGAGCGCGCCGAACGCGACCCGGACCCGGCCGAGCTCGCCCTCATCGACGACGCCCGCTCCCGCCTCATCGAGGGGATCATCGCCGAGAGCGAGGACGAGACCCTCATGGACCGCTACCTCGGCGGTGAGGACATCGACGTCAAGACGCTGATCGACGACCTGGAGCGGGCCGTCGCCCGGGGCACCTTCCACCCCGTCCTGATGGCCGCCCCCGCCGCCGACGGCGCCCGCCAGGGCCTGGGCACCGTGGAACTCCTCGAACTGATCACCGGCGGCTTCCCCACCCCCGCCGAACGCGCCCCCGTCGCCATCACCGCCCCCGACGGCTCCCCCCGCCCCGCCGTCACCTGCGACCCGGCCGGGCCGCTCCTCGCCGAGGTCGTCAAGACCTCCTCCGACCCCTACGTCGGGCGCGTCTCCCTCGTCCGCGTCTTCTCCGGCACCCTGCGGCCCGAGGAGACCGTCCACGTGTCCGGACACGGCCTCGAGGACCGGGGGCACGAGGACCACGACGTCGACGAACGGATCGGCACCCTCACCTCCCCCTTCGGCAAACAGCAGCGCACCCTCACCGCCTGCATCGCCGGCGACCTCGCCTGCGTGGCCAAGCTCACCCGGGCCGAGACCGGCGACACCCTCTCCGCCAAGGACGCCCCGCTCCTCATGGAGCCCTGGCCGATGCCCGAGCCACTGCTCCCCCTCGCCGTCGAGGCCCACAGCAAGGCCGACGAGGACAAGCTCTCCCAGGGCCTGGCCCGCCTCGTCGCCGAGGACCCCACCCTGCGCCTGGAACAGAACCCGCACACCCACCAGCTCGTCCTGTGGTGCCTCGGCGAGGCCCACCAGGACCTCGTCCTCGAGCGACTCAAAACCCGCTACGGCGTCCATGTCGACCCCGTTCCCCACAAGGTCAGCCTCCGCGAGACCTTCGGCGCCAAGGCCGCCGGACGCGGACGGCACGTCAAGCAGTCCGGCGGCCACGGCCAGTACGCCATCTGCGAGATCGAGGTCGAACCCCTCCCGCCCGGCAGCGGCATCGAGTTCGTCGACAAGGTCGTCGGCGGCGCCGTCCCGCGCCAGTTCATCCCGTCCGTCGAGAAGGGCGTACGGGCCCAGGCCGCCCGGGGCATCGCGGCCGGCTATCCGCTGGTCGACGTACGCGTCACCCTGCGCGACGGCAAGGCGCACTCGGTGGACTCCTCCGACGCCGCCTTCCAGACGGCCGGCGCCCTCGCCCTGCGCGAGGCCGCCGCCGACACCCCGATCCACCTACTGGAGCCCGTCGCCGAACTCGACGTCGAGGTCCCCGACGAGTACGTCGGGCCGGTCATGAGCGACCTCGCGGGCCGCCGCGGCCGCGTCGTCGGCACCGAACAGGCCGGTCCCGGCCGGTCCCGGGTGCGCGCCGAGATCCCCGAGATCGAGATCGGCCGCTACGCCGTGGACCTGCGCTCCGTCTCCCACGGCACGGGCCGCTTCAGCCGCACGTACGCCCGACACGAGCCCATGCCGCCGCACCTCGCGGACAAGATGCGCGAACAGGCCGAGAAGGGAAGCCAGTTGACATAGCACCCCGGTTACCGCCCACCCAACCGGCTTGCGGTGGGCGGTATTTCCCTGTCCCATGACCATGGGGACGGGTACGCATATAGGCTCTTCGCCGCGACGGAGAGCACAACGGACCACAACGGAGCGCGACACGGGCGGGAAACGACCGGGCGCGACACGCCGCCGGCGACGGCGGCACGACTAGCACGACGGCACCACGGGCAAAGAGCACAGTGGCACGGCGATGGGGGCAGCGGTGGCGGACGACGGTTTCGACTTCAGGCCCGGAGCACAGATTCCTCTCCAGGGGGGCGGCGGCCAGACCGCGGCGACCAACGCCCTCGCCTCCGCCGCGTACCGCGACGGCGGCAGGGACACCAAGCTGGAGACCATTCTCACGGCGAACAGCGAGAACCACCCGGCCTCGGTCAAGGCCCCGAAGATCTCCCTCCTCGAACCCAGCCTCGGCGAGGCGTTCTGCCGCGCCGTCGAGGCCCGCACCCTCGGCGCCGGCCGCAAGCCGCTCATCCAGTCCTTCGGCGCCGACCCGCAGACGGTCGTCGAGCACTGCCTGGCCGCCTCCCGCATCCGCAAGGAACGCGACCGCAAGCTGCGCCTGATCATGCTGGTCGCCGGAGTGGTGTTCCTGCCCGGCCTGCTGCTCTGGCTCGGCCTCTTCCAGCTGCGCAAGACCCTGTCCAAGGGCGGGGGCAGGAAGAGCACCTGGATCGGCACCGCCCTGCTCGTCGGCGTCGTCCTCGTCGGCGCCGTGCTGCTCTACCGGGTCGTCTACCGCCAGCCGGGCAGCGGCCTGCTGGAGCTGTACCTGCTCGGCGCGCTCGTCGCCCCCGTCCTCGGCTGGTACCTGGCCCGCCGGATCTGCGAGAACACCGCCGCCGACCTGCGCTCCCGCTGGGACGGCCTGCTCGGCGGCGGCGCCCCCGTCGCCGCCAAGATCCCCGAGGCGGTCCCCGTCAACCCCGACGAGAAGGCCCGCGAGGACCTGCGCCACCAGCTGGCCAAGCTGACCGCCGAGAACCGCAGCAACTCCGTCTTCTACGCCGGCCCCAAGGGCATCCTCGGCATGGGCACCCGCTGGGGCAGCTGGCAGATGGCCGAGGAGCTGAACCCCAAGAGGGACGGGCACGAGATCCACCCGTTCCGCAGCTGGGACGTCATACGCGCGATCGACGCGCAGCTGCGCAAGCTGGAGCGCGGCCCCCTGCACACCGGCGGCTTCCCGCCCGCCTCCCTCCAGCACTGGATCGTCACCCCCGTCGGCGAGGGCGCCGCCGAGGTGGCCCGCCCCAGCGGCGACAGCGTCGACACCTTCCTGGTCAAGCCGCACGAGATCACCCGGATCTGCAACGAGCAGCAGTTCAGCGCCGGCAACCGGCACTACCTCGGCATCCAGTACCCGCTCTGGGACGGCCAGCTCGTCATCACGATGCTGGTCACCGTCACGGTCCTCTACAAGACCCTGCGCGTGGACGTCACCGCCCACGCCCTCGGCCCGGTGCACGGCCTGTTCACCACCAAGTCCAAGGCGCCGGTGATCGAGGTCCCCAAGTCCATCCGCTTCTGGGAGACGGTGGAGCGCCCGCTGCCGCTGGTGGACACCATGGAGGTGGTGCGCCTCGCCGCGCGCGCCCCGCTGACCTGGTACCCGCCGCTGCTGGAGTACTTCGGCGGCAAGCTGGTCCTGCCCGAGCCCTTCGGGCTGCGGCACGTCTGGGCGGGGTCCATGTGGCGCCACCGCTTCATGGCGGACGACGCGCTGCGCACCGTGGCCCCCGTGCTGCGGTCGGTGCACGCGGCCACGTTCAAGGTGCTGGAGGAGAACGGCGTGGACACCGCGGCCTTCACCAACCGGTCCTCGATCATGAACGGCCTCATCCAGGAGCCCGCCCCGCGCAAGGCGGACGTCTACGACGCGTAGGCGGCCGGGCCCCGCGGGCTGACGCGGGGCCCGGGCCGGTCAGTCGTTCGGCCAGGCGTCGGCGAGCATCTGGCGGGTGTCCGCGAGCAGTTGCGGCAGGACCTTGGTGTGACCGACGACCGGCATGAAGTTCGTGTCGCCGCCCCAGCGGGGCACGATGTGCTGGTGTAGGTGCGCGGCGATGCCGGCGCCGGCGGCGCTGCCCTGGTTGAGTCCGATGTTGAAGCCGTGCGCGCCCGAGGCCTTCCGCAGCGCGACCATGGCCCGCTTGGTCAGGTCCGCCAGCTCCGCCGTCTCGGGGCCGTCGAGCTCCGTGTAGTCGGCGACGTGCCGGTACGGGACGACCATCAGGTGGCCGCCGTTGTAGGGGTAGAGGTTCAGCACCGCGAAGACGTGCTTGCCCCGCGCCACGATCAGGCCGTCCTGGTCGGACATCTCCGGGATCCCGCAGAAGGGGCAGCCGTCCCCGGCTTCCGGGCCGGTCGGCTTGTTCTCGCCCTGGATGTAGGCCATCCGATGGGGGGTCCACAGTCGCTGGAACCCGTCGTGCGTGCCCACACCGTTCTGCCGCTCCGGCTCAATCGTCATGCCATGCAGCATATGACCTCGTCCGGAGGAACGAGCGGGGCCCCCGGAAAGTGATCGCTTTCCGGGGGCCCCGCTCGTGGGTGCGGCCTGGATCAGACCTGGACGCGGTCGGCGACGACCTTGGCCAGCTTCGCCAGCGCCTCGTCCTTCGGGATGCCGTTCTCCTGCGAACCGTCGCGGTAGCGGAAGGAGACGGTGCCCGCGGCCATGTCCTCGTCACCGACGATGATCATGAAGGGGACCTTGAGCTTCTGGTGGTTGCGGATCTTCTTCTGCATCCGGTCGGAGGACGCGTCCACCTCGACCCGCAGGCCCTGCTTCTTCGCCTCGGCGGCGAACTCCCGCAGGTAGTCCACGTGCCCGTCGCCGATCGGGATGCCGACCGCCTGGACCGGGGCCAGCCACGGCGGCATGGCGCCCGCGTAGTGCTCCAGCAGCACGGCGAAGAACCGCTCGATGGAGCCGAACAGCGCACGGTGGATCATGACGGGGCGCTGGCGGGAGCCGTCCGGGCCGGTGTACTCCAGGTCGAAGCGCTCCGGCAGGTTGAAGTCCAGCTGGACGGTCGACATCTGCCAGGTGCGGCCGATGGCGTCGCGCGCCTGCACGGAGATCTTCGGGCCGTAGAAGGCCGCGCCGCCCGGGTCGGGGGTCAGCGGGAGGCCCTGCTTCTCGGCGACCTGCTGGAGGACCGCGGTGGCCTCCTCCCAGACCTCGTCCGAGCCGACGAACTTCTCCGGGTCCTTGGTGGACAGCTCGAGGTAGAAGTCGGTCAGACCGTAGTCGCGCAGCAGGTTCAGCACGAAGGTGAGCGTGCGGTCGAGCTCCTCGGCCATCTGCTCACGGGTGCAGTAGATGTGCGCGTCGTCCTGGGTGAAGCCGCGGGCCCGGGTCAGGCCGTGGACCACGCCCGACTTCTCGTACCGGTACACGGTGCCGAACTCGAACAGGCGCAGCGGGAGCTCACGGTAGGAGCGGCCGCGCGCGTCGAAGATCAGGTTGTGCATCGGGCAGTTCATGGGCTTGAGGTAGTAGTCGGTACCACCGTCGAGCTGCATGGGGGGGTACATGCCCTCCGCGTACCAGTCCAGGTGGCCGCTCTTCTCGAAGAGGGCGCCCTTGGTGGCGTGCGGGGAGTAGACGAACTCGTAGCCCTCCTCCTCGTGCCGGCGGCGCGAGTAGTCCTCCATCACCCGGCGGATGATGCCGCCGCGCGGGTGGAAGACGGCGAGGCCGGAGCCGATCTCGTCCGGGATGGAGAAGAGGTCGAGCTCGTTGCCGAGCTTGCGGTGGTCGCGCTTCTCGGCCTCGGCGAGGAAGTCGAGGTGCGCCTTCAGCTCCTCCTTCGAGGGCCAGGCGGTGCCGTAGATGCGCTGGAGCATCGGGTTCTTCTCGCTGCCGCGCCAGTAGGCGGCCGCGTTGCGCATCAGCTTGAACGCCGGGATGTTGCGGGTGGTGGGCAGGTGGGGACCGCGGCAGAGGTCCTTCCAGCACAGCTCGCCGGTCTTGGCGTCCAGGTTGTCGTAGATGGTCAGCTCGCCGCCGCCCACCTCGACGTCGGCGCCGTCGTCGCTCGACGCGGAGCCCTTGATGCCGATGAGCTCCAGCTTGTACGGCTCGTCCGCGAGCTCCTCGCGGGCCGCCTCGTCGGAGACCACGCGGCGGGCGAACTTCTGCCCGCGCTTCTGGATCTCCTGCATCTTCTTCTCGATGGTCTTCAGGTCATCGGGGGTGAAGGGCTTGGCGACGTCGAAGTCGTAGTAGAAGCCGTCGCGGACCGGCGGGCCGATGCCCAGCTTGGCCTCGGGGAACAGCTCCTGCACGGCCTGCGCCATGACGTGCGCGGTCGAGTGGCGCAGGATGTTGAGGCCGTCCTCGGAGGAGATCTCCACCGGCTCGACGGTCTCGCCGTCCTTCACCTCGTACGAGAGGTCCTTCAGCTCACCGGCGATGCGCGCGGCGACGATGGTGCGCTCGCCGGCGAAGAGCTCCGCCGCCGTAGTGCCCGTGGCCACCACGCGCTCGTCCCGCTCGGAATCGCGTTGGATGATCACACGGACGTCTGACACCGGTCTCTCCTGACTCAGGGGGCACGCGAGCGAACGCTGCGCGCCTGAATCGTACCGAGCCGAGTGGCCGCGCCGCGAAACGGTTACCGGCGGCGCACCCGAGCCCGGCCGCGGGGCCCGCCGGCGGGCGGGCACCGGCCCGGCCCCCGCCCCGCGGCGGGCCGGGAAATTCCCGCGGCCCGCCGCCGCGGCGCGGGTAGCGTGGCCGTTCCCGCCCGACCCCCGAAAGGAGCGGCCGCGATGCCGCAGCCCCGCCCGCTGGACCTCGCCGACGACGCGACGGCCGCCGCCGTGCACCGGATCGGCCGGGCCGCGTACGCGGTCGAGGCGGAGCTGATCGGCTTCGACGGCATCCCGGCGCTCGCCGAGGGCCTGGAGGAGATGCGGAGGCGGCCGCTGCGCTGGCTGGGCGCGGTGACGGACGCGGGCGCCGTCGCGGGGTTCCTGGCCTGGGAGGAGACGGGGGACGGGGTGTCGGTCGACCGGCTGTGCGTGGACCCGGCCTGGTTCCGCCGGGGCGTCGCCTCGCTGCTGGTGCGCCACGCCCTGGCGGAGCTCTTCCCGGGCCGCCGCGTCGAGGTCACCACGGGCGCGGCCAACGCCCCGGCGGTCGCCCTGTACGAGCGCCTCGGCTTCACCCGGGGCGCGGACTTCTCCCCCGTCCCGGGCCTGCGGATGGCGTCCTTCACGCTGGCCGGGACCAGGTAGCCGCCGCGCGGGGGAACCGGTCGGAGGGCGGGTACGTCCCAGGGGCGCCCGAAGCACAGGGGACCCAGGGGGAACGAGGAACCATGCGCCGTACCGCAGTCACGCTGACCTGTATCGCCGCCGCGCTGCTCACCGGCTGCGGGGCCGCCGGTGGTTCCGGCGCCGGGGCCGGGCCGCCGGCGCCGCCCGCGCCGGTGTCCGTACCGCCCTCGGCAGCGCCGTCCGCGGGCGGGGCGCCGCCCTGCCCGGGGGCCGGCCGCTCCGAGCCGGGCGCGCCGCCCACCACCATCGACGGGACCCCCGCGAACACCCCGGAGGCCCTGAGCCTGTCGCAGGCCGTCGGCGCCCAGGGCTACGGGGCCTTCGCGGACGTGTACGGCACCCACACCACCGACCGGCCCGCCGGCCGGGTCGCGGTGTGCGTGACCGACCTCGCCCGGGGCCGTCTGCTCCTGGAGGCCGCCCGCAAGGCCGACCCCTCCGTGGACCCGGGCCGCGCCGACCTCTACCTGAGCCGCTACACGCACCGCGAACTCAGGGCCGCCGTCGGCCGGCTCACGGCCGACCAGGGCCGGCCGGCCTTCCCGCTGTACACCTTCTCGGCGGCCCGGGACGCGTCCGGGGTCGTGGTGACGAGCACCGAGGCGGGCGCCGCGTCGAAGGACCTGAAGGCCCGGCTGGAGCAGATCACCGGCGGCGTCCCGGTCACGGTCGAACGCGGCGACCCCGCGACCACCCTGGAGGGCGGCAAGCCCCCCAAGAGCCCCGACACCGCCGCCCCGGTGGCGCCCTAGTCGTCCGACGGCAGCACGTCCTCGGCGTCGTAGGCCGCTTCCAGGGACTTCATCAGCCGCTCCCGCTCCATCTCGTCGAGCGGGACCGGCGTCACGTCCGTGGCCCCCGCGAGCCGGCGGAAGCCGCCCCGGCGCGAAAGCCGGCCGCTGACCCGGACCGGCATGCCGGCCAGGTGGGCGTGAACGGCGATCCGGTAGCCCTCCTCGTCGAGCGCGGCCCGTACGTACGGGACGTCCGCGCCCGACAGCACCCGCAGCCGGACCGTGCCCCCGCCGCCCGACGCCGAGCGCCGCATCCGGACCACGGCCCCCGCGAGCCGCACGGCGACGGCCGGCTCGGCCCGGGTGTAGCGGGCGGCGGCCTCGCGCAGCACCGGCAGGTCGCCCGGCGAGAACTCCACCGGCTCGGGCCGGGCCGCGCACCCGGCCGGAACCCCGGCGGCCGGTGCCCAGGCCAGCGTGATCCGGGCGCCTTCGGAGCCCCGGACCAGGGAGACCAGCGCCTCGGCGAGCTCCCGGCTGACGCCCGCCGCCACCGCGGCGTCGAAGGCCTCCATGCCGCCGGTCGCCCTCCGGTAGTCCACCGCCTCCCGCGCCGCGTGCAGCGCGTGGTGCAGCCGCGTCACCACCCCGCGCCCCCCGGCCACGGGTACGTACGCGGCAAGCCGGCGGCCGCCCGGGGCGGGCCCCACCAGGACGCCGTCCAGGAACCGCTCGGCCTGTGCGCGGTGGCGGGCGCCGTAGTACCCGGCGCGGGCGCGGTCGGCGAGGGCACCGGCCAGCAGCAGCCGTCGGGCGGCCGAGCGCAGCCGTTCCTGCGCGGGCCAGGCGGCCTCGCCCTGGAAGCCGTACGGCCCCTGCGGCACCTCCCGCTCCCAGCGGACCTCGTCGCTGGGCACGCTCAGCCCGAGGAGCACCTCCCGCGCGGACGGCACCCCGCTGCGGGACAGCGCGGTGAGCGCCTCCTCCACCAGGTCGGCGCAGTCGGGGAAGCCCCGGTTCTCGGGGACGAGCAGGCTGGTCCCGGTCCGGTCGGGCGGGGTCCAGCGCCCGTAGCGGCCCGCCGCCCCGCCCCGGCGCAGCCAGCCGTGCCGGTGCAGCAGCGCGCCGAGGACCTGCGGGTCGACCTGCCCGGGATCGGGTGTGCCGGGGGCGGGTCCGGGGCGGGGCAGCGGTTCGAGGTGCGCGGGGTACCGGTCCATCAGGGTGTCCCTCCCGACCCGACCCGGGTCATGATCTCGCACAGCGCCCGGTCGTCGAAGATCCGCTCGGTGGGGATCCGTACGGTGGTGCGGCGCCGGCCGGTCACGGGGTGACCGGCGAGGTTGGTCCAGTAGCAGCAGTGCCGCAGGTCGAGCCGGTCGTGGCCGGCGCTCAGCCACTGGTCCCGCTGCCGCGGTACGAGCATCACCACGAGGATCTTGTGGACGGCGACGGGTGTCCGCGCCAGCTTCACCAGGTGCTCGTTGTCCAGGGTGAAGCCGAAGCTGGCCCCGGCGGGGCGGGGCGGTGTCTGGTAGGTCGCCTTCAGCTGCACCTTGATGGTCACCTCGTCGTCGACGACGTGCTCGGGTGCGCCGTGGCTGACGTGCCAGTCGACGCCGTTGTCGGGGAAGGGCTGGGAGAGCGAGCAGCCGGCCGCGGCCGCTACGGCGTGCAGGTAGCCCACCTGGAGGGTCTCCATGCAGGCGGTGGTGGCGAGTGTGCCGCGCAGCGGTCCGGTCGGCGGATCGCCCTGTCCGTGCAGCACCCCGCCCGGTTCGGGCTGTGTGAGCGCCATGGCCGGCTCCCCATGCCTTCCGGGCCCTGCCGTGAACGGTGAACGGGAGTGGCGGGGTGACGACCGGTCATGCGTGCGACCCCCCGAGGGAGTTGTCTCCGCACCCGGCTGCCGCCAAACGGCGTACGGGGCAAACGGCACGGGTATCAGGGACTCGGCGGGGGTCGGCGCGTCATGGGGCGGAGGTGCCCGGTGCGGCCCATCCGCCGACCGGGGACAGGGAGTTCGCCATGACACGCTGGTACGAGGGGCCGCTGGCCGCTTTCGACACGGAGACCACCGGGGTGGACGTCGAGCAGGACCGGATCGTGTCCGCCGCGCTCGTCGTGCAGGAGTGTGCGGGCGGCCGGGTCCGCTCCACGCGGTGGCTGGTCAATCCCGGCGTCCCGGTGCCGCCGGGCGCCACGGAAGTGCACGGTCTGACCGACGAGCACCTCCAGCGCAACGGCCGGTGGCCGGCGCCGGTGGTGGAGGAGATAGCCCGGGCGCTGGGCGAGCAGCAGATGGCGGGGCGGCCGGTGGTGGTGATGAACGCGCCGTTCGACCTGACGCTGCTGGACCGGGAGTTGCGCCGACACCGGGCGTCGTCGCTGGCGCGGTACCTGGACAACAGGCCGCTGACGGTGCTGGATCCGCGGGTGCTGGACAAGCACCTGGACCGCTACCGCAAGGGCCGCCGCACGCTGACGGACCTGTGCGCGCACTACGGGATAGAGCTGGAGGGGGCGCACGACGCCTCGGCGGACGCGCAGGCGGCGCTGGAGGTCGTACGGGCGGTCGGGCGCCGGTTCGCGGCGCGGCTGGAGCGGCTGACCCCGGCGGAGCTGCACACGCTCCAGGCGGTGTGGCACGCGGCCCAGGCGCGGGGGCTCCAGGCGTGGTTCGCCCGGCAGGGCACTCCGGAGGCGGTCGATCCGCACTGGCCGCTGCGCCCGGAGCTGCCGCAGGCCGCCTGACCGGCCGGGTCCGGACCCGGGGAGCGGTGCCGGAGAATGCGGAAGGCCGGTCCGTCATCAGACGGACCGGCCTGTCCCGGTGGGCGATACTGGGATCGAACCAGTGACCCCTTCGGTGTGAACGAAGTGCTCTCCCGCTGAGCTAATCGCCCGGGAACGCACTGAACAATACAAGAGCCTCGGGGCCGGATCAAACCGCTTCGGGCGGGGCGGCCAGCAGGGCCCGCAGGCCGCGCCGCCCGGCCCGCATCATCAGCGCGTGGTTGAGCCGGAACAGCGGCCGGCCGACGAGCGCGAACCTCCGCAGCAGGGCGGCCCGCACCTCGACCTCCTGCTCGTAGACCGCCCGCGTGCGGCCGGCGCCGGCCGCGCCCCGGGGGCGTACGGTCCAGCGCGCCCAGCCCTCGATGTCACCGCTCAGGGCCGCTTCGAGGACCCCGCGCGCCGGGTCGCGGAGCAGGTCGGTGACGGTGACGCGGATCCCGTACGGGAGGACCGAGCGGATCAGCACGGTCCCGGTGCGCCCGTCGATCCGCTCGGCCCGGCGGACCTGGGGCCACCAGTGCGGGTAGCGGGCGGCGTCGGCGAGCAGGGAGTAGACGAGCGCGGGCGGGGCGTCGAGGTCCCACACGCTGCGGAAGCGGTAGTGCGTCCAGCGCGGCATGGTTCCAGTCTGGCCCGCCGGGGCCCTTCGACGGGGGCGGTCTCCCGAGTAGGTACTCACCGTTCATCTGAGTACGCACGCCCATGTCCTGATGGCGTGACGGGCGCCACACTCCGGCTATGGACTCCCCCCTTCCGCCGGCTCACGAGCTGGCGCTCATCGACGGCGAGCTGGCGCGACTGGAGGCCCGGCGCGGCTACTTGCTGGCCCGCCGGGACTGGCTGCTGCGGCTCCTGGCGGCGCAGCCGGTGCCGTCGGGGCGGTTCGGGCCGGCCGCGCCGTTCGGGCCGCCCGTGCCCGTGGCCCCGGCGGCGAAGCCGAGCGCCCAGAACGTGCTGCTGACGCTGGGCGCGGTGCTGCTGGCGGTGGCCGCGCTGGCGTTCACCCTGGTCAGCTGGGGCTCCCTGGGGATCGGCGGGCGCTCGGCGGTGCTGGCGGTGCTGACGGCCGCGGGACTGGCGGCGCCCGCCGCGCTGCTGCGGCGCGGGCTGCGGTCGACGGCCGAGGCGGTCGCGGGGGTGGGGCTGCTGCTGACGGTGCTGGACGCGTACGCGGTGCGCGCGGCCGGGCTGTCCGGTGCCGACGGGGTGGCGTACGCGGCGGGGGCGTCGGCGGTGCTGGCGGCGGGCTGGGCCGGGTACGGGGCGGCCCTGGGCTGGCTGCGGCTGCCGGTGCTCGCCGCGGTGGGGGCCGTGCAGCTGCCGTTGCCGCTGGCGGCGGCCGCTGCGGGGGCCGGCCCGCTGGGGGCCGGCGCGGCGCTGCTCGCGACGGCGGCGCTGGACGCGGCCCTGGCGGTGGCGGTGGCGCGCCGGGCGGTACGGGTGCCCGCGTTGGTGTGCTCGGGGGTGCTGGGCGGGGCGGCGCTGGCGGTGGGGCTGGCGTGGTCCCTCGCGGAGCCGGGCGCGGCCGGGCCGGCGCTGCTGCTGGCGGCGGGGGGCCTGCTGGGCGTGGCGGTGGCCTGGCGCGAGCCGCGGGCTTCGGCGGCCGCCCTGGCCGGGGGCCTGGCGGCGGTGTCGGCGGCCGGGGCGCTGGTCCCGGCCGGGGCGGGCTCCGCGTGGTGGGCGGTGGCGGCGCGGGTGGCGGCGGCGCTCGCGCTGTCGGCGGCTGCGGTGCGGGCGGGCTCGGGCGCGGGTGCCGTCCCGGGGGCGGTGCGGCGCGGGCTGCTGCGGGCGGGGGTGGCGGTGGCCGCCGTCGGGGCGCTCGCGGGGCTGACGGCGGTGGCGGTGGCGCTCGTGGCCCGGGCCGCGGTGCTGCGCGAGGTGTGGGCGGCGACGGCCCCGCAGCAGGCCGGGCCGGGTGCCGGGCCGGCGGCGGCGCTGCTGCTCGCGGCGGGCGCGCTGTGGCTGGCGGGCGGCGGCCCGGCGGGCGGCGCGCTGCCGGCCGGTGCGCTGCCGCGGCCGGTGGCGGGGGCGGCGGCGGTGGTGTGCGGCGGGGCGGCGCTGTTCGCGGCCCCGGTGCGCCCGGGCGTTCCGGTTTGGGCGGTGTTCGCGGCGCAGCTCGGGGTGGTGCTGGCGGCCGGGGTGGCGGCGGTGCGGGCTCCGGCGCGGGAGGTGGCGTTCGCAGCCGGGGGGGTGCGCGGCCGTGGGGGCCCTCAGCGTGTCCCTGGCGGCGCTGGACGGCCGGGCGGCCACCTTCGCGGTGTTCGGGCTGCTGGGCGCCTGCTGCGCGCTGGGAGCCGCCCACAGGGCCGCGGCGGCGGCATTGCGGGCGGGCTGCGCGGTGGCCGCCGTCGGGTACGCGGTGGCGCTGGTGGTGGCGCTGGGCGCGGTGGCGGGGCTGCCCTGGTCCTGGCGGGCGGTGGCGGTGCTGGTGGTCCCGGCGCTGGTGGCGGGGTCGGCGCCCCGGCTGGGTCCGGTGCGGGTGGCCGCGGAGGCGGCGGCGGCCGGAGCGGGGGCCCTGGCGGTGGCGGTGGCTCTGGCGGCGGGTGACGCGCCGGTGCTGGCGCTGGTGCTCGGGCTGGCGGGGGCGGTGTGCGCGGGGGCGGCGTTGCGGCCGGAGCGGCGCGCGCTGGGCTGGGCGGCCGGGGTGCTGTTCACGGCGGCGGCCTGGGTGCGGCTGGCGGCGTGGGGGGTGGCGGTGCCGGAGGCGTACGCGCTGCCGGTGGCGGTGCCGGCGCTCGTGGTGGGGCTGCTGCGCCGCCGCCGGGATCCGGGGGCCTCGTCCTGGTCCGCGTACGGCCCGGGGCTGGGGGCGGCGCTGCTGCCGAGCCTGGTGGCCGCCTGGGGCGACGCGTACTGGCAGCGGCCGCTGCTGCTGGGGACGGCGGCGCTGACCGTCACCCTGGCGGGGGCGCACCGCCGGCTCCGGGCGCCGCTGCTGCTGGGCGGTGCGGTGCTGGCGGCGGTGACGCTGCACGAGCTGGCCCCGTACGTGGTGCAGGTGGTGGGCGTGCTGCCGCGCTGGCTGCCGCCGGCGCTGGCGGGCCTGCTGCTGCTGGTGGTGGGCGCGACGTACGAGAAGCGGCTGCGGGACGCGCGCCGGCTGCGGGCGGCGATCGGGCGGCTGCGCTGAGGGCCGCTACGGGGAGGGCCGCTGCCCCGAGGGCTCCTGCGCCGAGGGCCCGGGGCCGGCGCGGGGAGGGCGTACGGCAGAGGCCCGGAGACTCTTCCGAGTCTCCGGGCCTCTGCTCCGGGTGGGCGATACTGGGTTCGAACCAGTGACCCCTTCGGTGTGAACGAAGTGCTCTCCCACTGAGCTAATCGCCCGGACGCACCGCAAACATTACCGCATGTCAGCGGTGCTCTGTGACCACCCCTGAGCGGGGGACCGGCCGGTCACTGGTCCTTGATGTCCCACGGCAGGGTGAGGCCGTACTTCCACAGGTAGAACCCGATCAGCACGGCCGCTATGGCGAGGCCGACGCTGGTGAGGATGATGTTGCGGCGCCGCACCTTCGGGTCGAGGGCCTTCTGCGCGGCCTCGGTGACCTTGCGCTTGGTCCAGCGCAGGGCGAGGGACGCCCAGGCGAACTCGGTGGCCCAGATCGCGAGGCCGGCGAAGATCGCGACCCAGCCGGGGCCGGGCAGGACGAGCATGGCGACGCCGGCGCCGATGACGGCGAGGCCGACGACGAAGACGCCGACCTGCCAGCTCAGGTGCAGGCTGCGGTTGGCCTTGATGAAGGCGGGTGCCTTCGACTCGTGCTGCGGCGCCTCTTCGGCGGTCGGCTCGCTGTTGGCGGATTCGTTGGTTCCGCGGTCACTCCCCGTATTCATGGCGCCGAATCTACCGGAGTCGGAAGCACACGTGAATGCGGGTTTGGATCCGCCGTCCGAGGGACCCAGAGGTCCGCAAAACGGTCAGAGGGGTTTACAACGGCACCGTAGGTGGCATGTCGATTTCGCCGACGTGCGAATCCCCGAGCGCACACTGAGCGAAAGGCCCTGGCGCTTATGAACACCACGGTCAGCTGCGAGCTGCACCTGCGCCTCGTTGTGTCGAGCGAGTCCTCACTGCCTGTTCCCGCGGGCCTGCGGTATGACACGGCCGATCCCTACGCCGTGCACGCCACCTTCCACACCGGCGCCGAGGAAACGGTCGAATGGGTGTTCGCCCGCGACCTCCTCGCCGAGGGCCTCCACCGGCCCACCGGTACCGGCGACGTCCGCGTCTGGCCGTCCCGCAGCCACGGTCAGGGCGTCGTCTGCATCGCCCTGAGCTCACCGGAGGGAGAAGCGCTGCTCGAAGCACCCGCCCGAGCCCTCGAGTCGTTCCTCAAGCGGACGGACGCCGCGGTCCCACCCGGGACCGAGCACCGGCACTTCGACCTCGACAAGGAGCTGTCCCACATCCTGGCCGAAAGCTGAGCCAGGCCCCCGGCCCGCCACCGTCCGACTCGGGGCGACGGTGCGCGGCGGACAACCACATACGGCAGTGCCGGCGCTGTCTCCGCGGAAGCCACCCGCGGGGGCGGCGCCGGTGTGCTCGGGTACCTTTCCCGCGGTAAGCGCTATTGTCGGCCCCCAGCGGGCGGCAGCGGCCCGCCGCCGCAAGGCCCGGCCCCCAGGGAGCGACCCCGTGCAGATCCCCCACGACACCCGTCGCGCGCTCGACGTCGTCGTCGCGCTGGTGAACACCGCGGCCGAACCGGGGCAGCCGGACGCCCTCTCGGACCTCAAGGCGCTGCGCGGCTTCGTCGAGGAGCACGCGATCAGCGACGTCGGCGAGCTGAGCGCCCGCGACCTCGCCGGGGTGCGGACGGTCCGGGGCAAGTTCGCCCAGGTCTTCGCGGCACCGAACTCCCGTGCGGCCGCCGCGCTGATCAACGAGCTGGTCGCCACGGCCGGCACCACCCCGCAGCTCACCGACCACGACGGCTACGACTGGCACGTGCACTACTTCGCGCCGGGTGCCTCGGTGGGCGACCACCTCGCGGCGGACGGCGGCATGGCGCTGGCCTTCATCGTGGTCTCCGGGGAGCAGGAGCGGCTGCGCCGCTGCGAGGCCCCCGACTGCCGGCGGGCCTTCGTGGACCTGTCCCGGAACCGCTCGCGCCGCTACTGCGACAGCCGGACCTGCGGAAACCGGCTGCACGTGGCCGCGTACCGGGCCCGCCGCAAGGAGGCGGACGTCCGGCCCGAGGGCTCAGAGCAGGTAGAGGTCGTGCAGGGCGGCGAGCAGCAGCAGGGTCCCGACCACCGCTAGGAAGATCATCAGGGGCGGCTGGGAGAGCGCGTAGAGGCACCCGCGCCCTTCGGCCGCGACGGGCGGGGAGGCCTCGGGGGCCAGAGCGGCGGCGGCCCGGGCGATGGGGGCCTCGGAGACGGGAGCCGTCGGCTCACCCTGCGATGTGTCGGGCATGTCGGGGCGATGATCGCGCAGGGCACCCCCGCCCCGCCCCCAACACGCCATGACCGGCGCGGCAGTTCGCCGTCTCTCCCCGGATCAGGTGGTTCGGCGCGGATTCCCGCCCGCACCGGCCGCGCTTGCGCTACGAGGACCCGGTCGGCCGTGTGTCGGTCGCGGGCCCGGCCGCCGGGGTGCGGGACGGTGGGCGCGGTGGGCGGCCGTCCGCGCCGGGCGGCCCGGGCGCACGCGCGAGAGGCTCCGCATGACCGACAAGGGCATTACCCCGACCAGCCGGCGGGCCCTCCTGCTGACCGCCGGATCCGCCGGGCTCGCCGCGCTGACGGCATCCTGCGCCCGCCCGGCCGCACCGGCGCCGTCGGGCGCCGCCCCGGGCTGCGTCCTGGCCGTGACCTCCGGCGCCGGCCCGAACTACTCCGGCCGCGGCCGGACCCGCGCGGACGTCACCGAGGGCCGCGAGGGCGTGCCGCTGCGGCTGGAGCTGACGGTGGTGCGCGTGAAGGACGGCTGCCGGCCGCTGGCGGGCGCCGCCGTCGACATCTGGCAGGCCGACGCGTCGGGCGCGTACTCGGAGGGCAGGCAGACCTGGCTGCGCGGGGTCCAGGTCACCGACGCCGCCGGCCGCTGCGTCTTCGAGACGATCGTGCCGGGCTGGTACGCGGGGCTGGCGCCGCACATCCACTTCAAGGTCCGGCCCGACGAGCGCTCCGAGACGACCTCGCAGTTCTTCCTGCCCGACGCCTTCCTGAAGGAGGTCTACGGGCGGCAGCCGTACGCGCGCCGCAAGGCCCCCCGCGACCCGAACGGCAACGACGACCGCTACCGGGCCGCCGACGGGAAGATGACCCTGACCCCCGCCCCGGACGGCACCGGCTACCGCGCGGCGTTCACCGTGGGCCTCGCGTAGGCCGTCGCGCGGATCAGATCCCGTGCTTCTTGAGGATCGCCTCGATGTCGGAGAAGTCGTCCTCCGGGGCCGCCGCCGGGGCGGAACCCGCGTTCCGGCGGTCGCCCGTGCCCAGGGAGGGGACGGAGGCGTCCGGGGCGACGGCCTCCCGGCCCGGGTCCGCCCCGGCCGCCTTCGGGGCCTTCCCGGCCCGGCCCGGGCCGCGGCGCTCCACGGCCCGGGTGGTCATGAACAGCACCCACGCCAGGCCCAGCAGGCCGAAGCCGATCCAGACGGTCGGCTCGAAGACCATCCCGGACACCCACTCCACCATGCCGGTCAGCACCAGGCCCACCGGCACCAGGGAGTACGCCGTGATCCGCGTCGCGGCGAGGAAGCGCTTGCGGTACGCGGTCACTGCGGCGATGCCCAGGCCCGCCGCGGACACCGCGCAGCAGATGGTCTCGGCGAGCATGCGGTCCTCCGGCGGTCGGCGACGGGCGGTCTGTCCCTTCCATCCTGCACCGGCCCCCACCGCGGCGGCCATGCCCACGGGCCCGCGCGCCCGGATCTCCGGGAGATCTCGGGGTCGGATCTCCTCCTCAGGGGGTCTGGGAGACTGTCCGCATGACCGATTCCGTGATCCTCGAAGTCTGGTGCGAACTCCAGTGCCCGGACTGCCACAGCGCTCTGGACGACGTGCGCGCCCTGCGGGCCCGCTACGGCGACCGGCTGGACGTCCGGCTGCGGCACTTCCCGCTGGAGAAGCACAAGCACGCCTTCGCCGCCGCGCAGGCGGCCGAGGAGGCCGCGGAACAGGGCCAGGCCTGGCCGTACGCGGAGGCCGTGCTCGCCCGCACCGCCGAGCTGGGCGAGCGCGGCGAGGCCGTACTGCTCGACGTGGCGCGTGAACTGGGCCTGGACGTGGAGGAGTTCGACACCGCTCTGATCGACGGCCGGCACATCCTGATCGTCGACGCCGACCAGGCCGAGGGCAAGGCCATCGGCGTGAGCGGCACCCCGACGTACGTCATCGGCGGCGAGCGCCTGGACGGCGGCAAGAGCCAGGAGGGCCTGCGCGCCCGCATCGAGGAGATCGCGGACCGGCTGCTCGCGGGCGAGAGCGCCTAGGCCGAGGCACCAGGGGTCACGGCGGGCGGGCGCGCTTCCGCCGTGGCCGGGTACGGCCGGCCCGCGAGCCAGGCCGCGATCCGCCGCCGGAACTCGGGGTTGCCGTACGGGTTGTCCCAGCCCGCGATCCACTCCAGGTGGCCCAGGACCTCCGCCGAGCGGTGCGGGTGGGCCACCGCGACCACGTCGACGCCCCTCTCCCCCGTCGAGCAGATGACGTAGACGCTGCCGTCGAGCGCCATCATGCCGAAGCCCGGGTGGCCCGCGCGCACGCCGAGGAACGCCGACCCCGCACCCCGGCCCATGACGTCCCAGCGCTCCAGGAGCCGTACCCGCGTCCAGAGCGCGGGCGGCATCACCCGGGGGCCCTCGTGCATGTTCCGCAGGGCGGCCGCGTGCGTCCGGGTGCCCTGCGGGAGCATGACGAGGAACTCCCGGCGGTGGTCGAAGAGGCCCGTGGAGACGGCGAGCCCGTACCAGTCCTCGTTGAGCCGCTCCACCAGCCGCGGGGTGTCGTACGGGTGGGAGAAGTACCCGGCGACGTCCTCGGCCCCGTACGAGCCGACGAACGGCACCACACCGTCCGGCACGGCGTCCGGGATCACTTCCAGGCCGGCCCGCCGCAGCGGCCGGTACACCTTGCGCTCGCGCTCCTCGGCACCCATCGGGCACCAGGCTAGATGAGGTCCTTGCCGTAGTTGAGGCCGGTCGGCCGGTAGCCGAGGGACTCGTACAGGCGCAGGGCCGGGGTGTTGGCGGTGAACACGTGCAGCGCCAGCACCCGGTGGCCGGCGGCGATGGCCGTGCGTTCCGCGAGCAGCATCAGGTCGCGGCCGTACCCGTGCCCGCGGTGCTCCTCGGCGACGGCGACGTCGTAGACGTACGAGCCCTCCCCGGCCGCCGCCACCCACAGGTGGCCGACGGGGGTGCCCGCCGCCTCCAGGACGGCGAAGGTGACGCCGGGGGTGGCGAGCCCCCGCGGGAGCTGCGTGTCGTGGTCGGCCCGCGCCTTGGCGCGGGCGGCCTCCTCCGGCATCCCCCGGGCGACCCAGCTCGCCGCGTAGTCGGTGCGGGCCCGTACGTCCCAGGCCGCGTACTCGTCCGGGGTCATGGGCCGGCCCAGGACCCCCTCGGAGAGCGCGGGAGGCACGGCGGGGAGCTCCTTGGCCATGGTGCGGCCGGTCTCGGTGTACCCGAGGGCGGCGGCGAGCCGGAGCCCGCCCGGGGAGCCGGCCGGGACGCAGATGCTCACCCGGCGGCAGCCCCAGCCGCGCAGTACCTCCTCGGCGGCGAGGGCCGCGACGGTGGCCCGGCCGCGACGGCGGTCCGGCTCGTCGATGGCCAGGTCCCGGATCTCCCCCACCGTCGGCCCGAAGGGCGTGTCGGCGGCGATCAGCAGCGCCCCGACGCGCCTGCTGTTGACGCGGACCTCGTACGGACGCGAGCGCGCGCCGGAGTCGCTCTGCTGAAGCGGCCCGCTCGGCCGCAGGGTGGTGGTCATCGTCGAGTTCTACCCGCCCGGCGCCGCCGTGACCACGGGGCGTGGGGCGCCGCGGGGGAGGCTCAGGGGTCGATGTCGGAGGCGGCGCGCTCGTCGAAGACGCGCATGGCCTTGGCCGTGACGGGGCCGGGGGTGCCGGTCAGGAGGCGCCCGTCGACGCGGTGGACGGCCTGTACGTCGCGCAGGGTGGAGGTCAGGAAGACCTCCTCGGCGCGTTCCAGGACGTCGAAGGGGAGGTCGGTCTCCTTCGCCCCGGTCCATGCGACGGCCAGTGCGCGGGTGATGCCCGCGAGGCAGCCCGAGGCGACGGGCGGGGTGTGGATCTCGCCGTCGAGGACGACGAAGACGTTGGAGCCGGTGCCCTCGCAGAGCTGTCCGACGGTGTTGGCGAAGAGGGCCTCGGAGGCTCCCGCCCGGGCGGCCCGGTCGAGGGCGACGACGTTCTCTGCGTACGAGGTGGTCTTCAGGCCGGTCAGCGCGGAGCGCTCGTTGCGGACCCAGGGGACGGTGATCACGGCGGTGGTGTCGGGCCGGCGGGTGGTCTCGCCGACGGCGACGACCAGGGTGGGTCCGGCGTCGCCGCGGTCGGAGCCCAGCGGGGAGAGCCCGCCGGTGTAGGTGATCCGGAGCCGGCCGAGCGGGACGGGGTTGGCCTCCAGTACGGCGGCGCAGGCGCGGCGGACCTCGTCGAGGTCGGGGTCCGGCAGGCCCAGGCCGCGCGCGGAGCGGGTCAGCCGCTCCAGGTGGCGGGTGAGGGCGAAGAGGGTGCCGTCCTGGGCCTTGACCGTTTCGAAGACGCCGTCGCCCACGGTCAGCCCGTGGTCCAGTACGGACACCTTCGCGTCATCGGCGTCGCGCAGCGTGCCGTCGAGCCAGATCCTCACCGTACGGTTCCTCCACTCAGGTCGTGCGTCGTCTCGTGTACGCCGGGCAGGGGCTCGCCGGAGGCCAGTGCGACCAGCCGGGCGGCCTTCAGCTCGGTCTCGGCCCATTCCCGTTCGGGGTCGGAGCCCCAGGTGATCCCGGCGCCCGTGCCGAAGCTCAGGCGGGGGCCGCCGGGTGCCTCGCGGTCGATCCAGAAGGTGCGGATGCCCACGGCGAGCGCGGCGGTGCCGCGGTCGGCGTCGACCCAGCCGATGCCCCCACAGTAGGGGCCGCGGGGGGCGGTCTCCAGCTCTTCGATGATCCGCAGGGCGGAGGACTTGGGGGCGCCGGTGACCGAGCCGGGCGGGAAGGTGGCGGCGAGCAGCTCGGGCCAGCCGCTGCCCTCGGCGAGTTCGCCGCTGACGGTGGAGACGAGGTGGACGAGGCCGGGGTGCTCCTCCAGGGCGCACAGTTCGGGGACGGTGACGGAGCCGGTGGAGCAGACGCGTCCGAGGTCGTTGCGGACGAGGTCCACGATCATCACGTTCTCGGCGTGGTCCTTGGGCAGCAGGTCGGCGGCGGTGCGCCCGGTCCCCTTGATGGGTCCGGACTCGACCTGGCGGCCGTGGCGGCTGAGGTAGAGCTCGGGGGAGGCGGTGGCGATCTCGACGCCGTGGGCCCTGAGCCGAATCGTTCCTGCGTAGGGGGCGGGGTTGCCGCGCGCGAGGAGCGAGGTCAGGGCGTCCACGTCGGCGGAGGCCGGGTCCGGCAGGGGCGCGGACATCACGCGGCAGAGATTGGCCTGGTAGACCTCCCCGGCCGCGATGTACTCGCGGATCCGCCGGACGCCGGCCACGTACGCGGAGCGGTCCAGCGAGGAGGACCAGCGTTCGGCGGCCGGGCCGCGCCAGGCCCCCGGCACGGGCGCGGGCACGGGGTCGGGGCGTATGTCTCCGAAGCGCGCGCAGACCAGCCGGCCTTCGAAGTCTGCGGTCACCGCCCAGAACCCGGTGGAGTCGAGGGCCGAGGGGTCGCTGGTGACGTCTCGGAGGTCGGTCGCGAGAAGGCCGCCGAAGCGGGCCAGGGGAGGCAGGTCGTGCACGGCTGCGAGTCTATGACCGGTGGCGGGATGGCGCCGGTGAGGTGACCGACGGGTGACCTTTGGTGATCGGGTGGCAGCACGCTGCGGAAACGCGTTTTTGAGCTGGCCCGGGAATCCGCTAGAGTTCAACACGTCGCCAGGGAGCGCCGGGGAAAAACCCGGAGCGAACACGGTGACACTGCGGACGTAGCTCAGTTGGTAGAGCACCACCTTGCCAAGGTGGATGTCGCGAGTTCGAGTCTCGTCGTCCGCTCTGAGTGGGGGATCTTCCCGAGAACCCCTGCACACTCCGAGGTGGAGTGGCCGAGAGGCGAGGCAACGGCCTGCAAAGCCGTCTACACGGGTTCAAATCCCGTCTCCACCTCCATGGACGATTAGCTCAGCGGGAGAGCGCTTCCCTGACACGGAAGAGGTCACTGGTTCAATCCCAGTATCGTCCACTTGGTTCCTCACGGATCCACCCGCGCGATTAGCTCAGCGGGAGAGCGCTTCCCTGACACGGAAGAGGTCACTGGTTCAATCCCAGTATCGCGCACGCAACACCGCCCGACCTGCGGCTTCGCATCACGCGAAGAAGGTCCCCGCGCGATTAGCTCAGCGGGAGAGCGCTTCCCTGACACGGAAGAGGTCACTGGTTCAATCCCAGTATCGTCCACTTGGTTCCTCACGGATCCACCCGCGCGATTAGCTCAGCGGGAGAGCGCTTCCCTGACACGGAAGAGGTCACTGGTTCAATCCCAGTATCGCGCACGCAACACCGCCCGACCTGCGGCTTCGCATCACGCGAAGAAGGTCCCCGCGCGATTAGCTCAGCGGGAGAGCGCTTCCCTGACACGGAAGAGGTCACTGGTTCAATCCCAGTATCGCGCACCGCACCGGAAGCCCCGGCCGTCATGACGGCCGGGGCTTCCGCGTTGCCGGACAGGCGGACAGGCGGACAGCCGGGCACGTGGACGTCCGGGCACGGGTGCGTCCGGGCACGCGAAAAAGGGTGCTGCCCGTCCGACTCCCCAGTCGTACGGGCAGCACCCTTCACCTGCCGTCCGCCGCTCCCCCGTCCCCACGGGGTGCGACAGGCCGATGTCCCGGCCCGGACCGCTCTTCCGGGCCCGGGGCGCCGCTCAGCGCCCCAGCATCACGCCCACGGACGACGCCTGCGCCGCCACCTGCTCGAAGCCCCCGAAGAGGAAGAGCAGGAGGGCGGCCAGGGGGAGGACCATGGCCGCGGCCACCAGCGGGTGCCGCGTGCCGGACTCATGGCCGTTGAACGCGAATGCCTTGCGTCCCTGCCGTGCGATGTCCGCCATGGTCCTCTCCCTGTCGTCTGGCAGCGGCGGGCCCGTGACCTCGGGGGACGAGTGCGCCACCCGCCGCTTGTCTTCAACACTAGGCGGCCGGAAGGCTCCTGGCCTCATGCCCTCGTACCCCTTGGCGGGCCTCCAGGAGGATGACGGGGCCGGCCCCCGCGTACTCCCCTGGGTGGAGATCCCTCCCCCGTGATGGGGGTCTTCCCGGAGGGGGCTATCGGAGCGTAGTGACTTCGCTCACTTCCGTCACTCCCCGCACACGCATGTCTTCGTACGGGGCGTTGACGACCCCGCCCGCCGCGGCGGCCCGGTCCCCCTCGGATCCGGCCCGCCGCGGAGCCGGTGTGGGCGCCAATCCCCTTGGCCCGAGGGCCGTTTGGACCGGAGTGCCGGTGGCGGGCCGCGGTGGGGTGCGGGAGCCGACGCACCCTCAAGTGGCCTGCCCCGCACTGAGAATCGAATCCCTCCGGGAGGGCGCGGCCTCTGAGCGCCCGTGCCGGATGGTCCGTAAGCTGTGCCAGATCAGCAGGACGACCGTCAGCGGGGTGGACATGGCGATGATGCGGCTCCGGCGCGAGGACCCGCGTGTCGTCGGCTCGTTCAGACTGCACCGGCGGCTCGGTGCCGGCGGCATGGGCGTGGTCTACCTGGGGTCGGACCGGCGCGGCCAGCGCGTGGCCCTCAAGGTGATCCGGCCCGACCTGGCCGAGGACCAGGAGTTCCGCTCCCGGTTCGCCCGCGAGGTGTCCGCGGCCCGGCGGATCCGCGGCGGCTGCACGGCCCGGCTGGTCGCCGCCGACCTGGACGCGGAACGCCCCTGGTTCGCCACCCAGTACGTGCCCGGCCCCTCGCTGCACGACAAGGTCGCCGAGGAAGGGCCCCTGACGGCCGCGCAGATCGCCGCGATCGGTGCCGCGCTCTCCGAGGGCCTGGTCGCCGTGCACGAGGCGGGGGTGGTCCACCGGGACCTGAAGCCCTCGAACATCCTGCTCTCCCCCAAGGGCCCCCGCATCATCGACTTCGGCATCGCCTGGGCGACCGGGGCCAGCACCCTGACCCACGTGGGCACCGCGGTCGGCTCCCCCGGCTTCCTCGCGCCCGAGCAGGTGCGCGGCGCCGCCGTCACCCCGGCCACGGACGTGTTCGCGCTGGGTGCCACGCTCGCCTACGCGGCCACCGCCGACTCGCCCTTCGGACACGGCAGTTCCGAGGTGATGCTGTACCGCGTGGTGCACGAGGAACCGCACCTGGCCGGCGTCCCGGACGCGCTCGCGCCGCTGGTACGGGCCTGCCTGGCCAAGGACCCCGAGGAGCGGCCCACCACGCTCCAGCTGTCGATGCGGCTCAAGGAGATCGCCGCCCGCGAGGCGCAGGGGCTGGGCGACGGACGCCCGCCGGCGCAGCGGGCCCGCGTGGAGCGGCCCGCGGCACGGCCCGACGGCCGGGGCCCGGGCCACGCGGACCGCGGCACGGAGCGGCGTACCGGGGGCCCGACCCCCGTCGCCAGGCCGCAGGGCCCCCACAGCGGGCCCCAGTCGCGGCCCTCCTCGCCCCGCAACCCCGGATCCACCGCCGGGCGCACCGGCGGCCGCACGGGCCCGCGTACGACCGGCACGGGGCGCCGCCCCTCGCGGCCGGACCCGAAGCTGCTGCGGCAGCGGCTGATCGTGTTCGTCGTGGTGACCCTGATCGTGGCCCTGGGCATCGCCCTCGCGCAGAAACTCTGAAGGGGTGCCCCGCCGGCCGGCGGGGCACCCCTTCGTGCGGGACTACGGCCGCGGCTACGCGCGGCCGCTGCCCGCCACCGCGTAGAAGGCGACGGCCGCGGCCGCGCCCACGTTCAGCGAGTCCACGCCGTGCGCCATGGGGATGCGCACCCACTCGTCGGCGGCGACCAGCGCCTGCGTCGAGAGCCCGTCGCCCTCCGCGCCCAGCATCAGCGCGACCCGGTCCAGGGTCTGGGGGGCCGCCACGTCGATCGGCGAGGCCTTCTCGTGCGGGGTGAGGGCGAGGAGCTTGAAGCCCGCCTCCCGCACCGTGTCCAGGCTCTTGGGCCATGCCTCCAGGCGGGCGTACGGGACGGAGAACACCGCGCCCATCGACACCTTGACCGAGCGCCGGTACAGCGGGTCCGCGCAGTCCGGCGACAGCAGCACGGCGTCCATGCCGAGGGCGGCGGCGCTGCGGAAGATGGCCCCGATGTTGGTGTGGTCGTTGACCGCCTCCATGACGGCCACCCGGCGCGCCGACGCCAGCAGCTCCTGCGCCGTGGGCAGCGGCTTGCGCTGCATCGAGGCGAGCGCGCCGCGGTGCACGTGGTAGCCGGTGACCCGCTCGGCGAGGTCGGGGCTGACGGCGTAGACGGGGGCGGGGAGCTCGTCGATGACGTCGCGCATGACGTCGACCCACTTGGCCGAGAGCAGCATCGACCGCATCTCGTACCCGGCGTCCTTGGCCCGCCGGATGACCTTCTCGCCCTCGGCGATGAACAGGCCCTCGGCGGGCTCGCGGCGGCGCCGGAGTTCGACGTCGGTCAGGCCCGTGTAGTCGCGCAGGCGCGGGTCGTCGGGGTCTTCGATGGTGATGAGATCAGCCACAGGGTGATACTGCCTTGTCCTGGGTGCGGTGCCAACGGCCTGTCAGGCGTCGGTGAGGGGTGCGTTGACGCGTACGACGTCACCGATGACGATGACGGCCGGCGGGCGGACCTCCTGCGCCTTGACGGTCTCGCCGACCGTGGCGAGGGTGGCGTCCACCCGGCGCTGGGTGGCGGTGGTGCCCTCCTGGACGACCGCGACGGGCGTGTCGGCGGAGCGGCCGTGGCGGACCAGGGCCTCCGCGATCAGGCCGATCTTGTCGACGCCCATGAGGACGACGATCGTGCCGGTGAGCTTGGCGAGGGCCGCCCAGTCGACCAGGGAGCGCGGGTCGTCCGGTCCGACGTGCCCGCTGACCACGGTGAACTCGTGCGCGACCCCGCGGTGGGTGACGGGGATCCCGGCGGCGCTCGGCACCGAGATGGAGCTGGAGATGCCGGGCACGACGGTGCAGGCGATCCCCTCGGCGGCGAGCGCCTGGAGCTCCTCCATGCCGCGGCCGAAGACGTACGGGTCGCCGCCCTTGAGCCGGACCACGGCCTTGCCGGCCTTGGCGTGCTCGATCAGGGCGTTGTTGATGGCCTCCTGGGCCATGAAACGGCCGTACGGGATCTTCGCGGCGTCGATGACCTCGACGTGCGGCGGGAGCTCGTCCAGCAGGTCGCGGGGGCCGAGCCGGTCGGCGATGACCACGTCGGCCTCGGCGAGCAGGCGCCGGCCGCGCACGGTGATCAGGTCCGGGTCGCCGGGCCCGCCGCCGACGAGGGCGACACCGGGGACGCGGGGCCGGGCGGCGCTCAGGGAACCGTCGCGCAGCCCCTCGACGACCGCGTCGCGCACGGCGGCGGAGCGGCGCGGGTCGTTGCCGCTGAGCACGGCGACGGTTACGCCCTCCACCCGGCCGGTGGCCGGGGTCCAGGCGGTGGCGGCATCAGCGTCGTCGGCGCGCACGCACCAGACGCGGCGGGCCTCGGCCTCGGCGGAGGCGGCGTCGTTGGCGGCCCGGTCCCGGGTCGCGATCAGCGCGTACCAGGCACCTTCGAGGTCACCGTCCTGGTAGCGGCGCCGCTCCCAGCGGATCTCGCCGGTCGCCGCCATCACGTCCACGGAGGGGGTCGCGGAGGGGGAGACCAGCAGCACGTCGGCCCCTGCCGCGACGAGCGCGGGCAGCCGGCGCTGGGCGACCTGCCCGCCGCCGATGACGACGACGCGGCGCCCTGCCAGACGGAGTCCTACGGGGTAGGCGGGGTGTGCCGGGTTTGCCATGGCGGTTGCGGCTCCTGATGCGGCGGGGTGTGGACGGCGGCTGCCGCTGCTGCGCTGGAGCGGCTGGTCGGGCACACGGTGCGGGGCACCCGCCCGGGACCACGATACGACCCATCGCCGCCGGGGGAACCTGCGGGGCCGAAGTTCGCGGAGGAGGTTTCGCCTGGTCGGGGTGGTGATGGCGGGATCCCGGCGGCCCGGATCGGAGCGGGCGGGGGCTTTCCCGTCAGTCCCATCGTCCTTCCGGTCCGGGCCGGTCCCTCAAGGGCGCTCCTTCGTCGCGTCGCTACGCGATGGCCTTCGGCCACCCTTGACCGACCGACCCGAACCGGAAAGCCGAAAGACTGCCGGGAAACCCCCAAAGAAACGGCACGGACGATTCCTTGGAGGAGCGGGTCCCTCAGCGATGAGGCGAGGGGCCAGGCGCCGGCCCGCCCGACATCCGCCCCCCACGTCCGCAATTCCGGACCAGGGGCGCTACAACCCGCACGAGAAGACGACCAGAGCAGCCCAGGAAGCCGACAGGCGCGACAGATCGCTACACGCTCCCCATTTCTCAGCGTCCGACGACCGTCCGGGGCCGATACCCGCACGAGAGGCCGACGAGGCCGTCCTCCGGCTCCGAGGGACGCACCGGATCGCTACGCGCGTCCCTCATCCCGGCGCCTGCGGGCCGTCTGGGGCTGGTCTTGGGCGGGCTGGACGTTGTCCACGGCGGTCGTGAACTCTCGGCCAACGCCTGCCAGCAGTGGGCGGATACAGTGCGCTGGGGCATCGCGGGATGCCGGTCATGGGGGGACGGCATGGGACGCAGCAAGCTGCCCGTGGAGAACGTCGGCAAGAGCGACTTCTGTCTCTTCGTCGAGCCGTACGGCGAGGACTACTACCTGAAGCCGGGCGAGGTCTTCACGGTCGCGCCGGCAGACGAGGGGATCGACGTCTGGTTCACCACCCTCGTCTGGGAGGGCGGCATCACCGTCTGGCTCTACGAGGACGGCGACCCGACCAAGATCGTCTTCGAATGCACGGTCACCGACGCCAACGGAACGGTGCTGGAGTGCGGTCACCAGAGGCCGCCCGCGCCAACCGGCTCCGACCGGGCTTCGTAGGGACCCCAGACGGGCCGCAGGCGCCGAGACGCGAGGAGCGCGTAGCGATCTGTCGCGCCTGACGGAGCCCTTCGCCGTCCTGATCGCCGTCTCATGACAGCAGCGGCCCCGGACGGTCGACGGCCGCCAAGCAAGGAGGAGCGCGTAGCGATCTGCTGCGCCGTGGGGGCTCCGCCGGTGGACTTGGTCAACCTCTCGTGCGGGTAGTCGCGCCCCTGGCGCGGAATCGCGGATGTGAGGCCCCGGATGCCCGGCGGGGCCGGCGCCCGGCCGCTCGTCTCAGCACTGAGATGCCCGCTCCTCCAAGGATCGTCCGTCCCGTTTCTTTGGGGGCTTCCCGTCAGTCTTTCGGCATTCCGGGGCGGGTCGGTCTGTCAAGGGTGGCCGAAGGCCATCGCGAAGCGACGCGACGAAGGAGCGCCCTTGACAGGCCGGCCCGAACCGGAAGGACGATGGGACTGACGGGAAACCCCCAACCTGCTCTGATCCCGCCCGAGGGGATGCCGCTCCCCGGCCACCGGCCCGCAGACGGGGAGGCGGGTGGGCAGCCGCCGACCGGCCCCCACCCCTCGAGGGGAGATAGCAGGCCCAAACCCCGAAAAGCCCCGGGGCCGGACACCCTCTGGTGTCCGGCCCCGGCGCGCAGGAAGGTGCGTACCCGCTACTTCTCCGTCACGCCCGCCGAGTCGAACGTGGCCACCTCGTGCATCGCGCGGGCCGCGCTCTGGACCAGGGGGAGGGCCAGGAGGGCGCCGGTGCCTTCGCCGAGGCGGAGGTCCAGGTCGACCAGGGGGCGCAGGCCGAGCTTGTTGAGGGCGGCCACGTGGCCCGGTTCCGCGCTGCGGTGGCCCGCGATGCAGGCCGACAGGGCTTCGGGGGCGATGGCGCGGGCCACCAGGGCGGCCGCGCCGGCGCTCACGCCGTCCAGGATGACCGGGGTGCGCAGGGAGGCGCCGCCGAGGAGCAGGCCGACGATCGCGGCGTGCTCCAGGCCGCCGATGGCCGCCAGGACGCCGATCGGGTCGTTCGGGTCGGGCTGGTGGAGCTCCAGGGCGCGGCGTACGACCTCGACCTTCCGGGCGTGCGTCTCGTCGTTGATGCCGGTGCCGCGTCCGGTGACCTCCGCCGGGTCGACTCCGGTGAAGACGGAGATGAGGGCGGCCGACACCGTGGTGTTGGCGATGCCCATCTCGCCCGTCAGGAGCGCCTTGTTGCCGGCCGCGACGAGGTCGCGCGCGGTCTCGATGCCGACCTCGATGGCCGCGATGGCCTCCTCGCGGGACATCGCGGGGCCGACGGACAGGTCGTCGGTGCCGGGGCGGACCTTGCGCGGGAGCAGGCCCGGGGTGGCGGGGAGGTCCCCGGCCACGCCGACGTCGATGACGCAGACCTCGGCGCCGACCTGGTTGGCGAAGGCGTTGCAGACGGCCCCGCCGCCCAGGAAGTTGGCCACCATCTGCGTGGTGACCTCCTGGGGCCACGGGGTGACGCCCTGGGCGTGGACGCCGTGGTCACCGGCGAAGATCGCGACGGCGGCGGGCTCCGGGATCGGCGGCGGGCAGACCCGCGACAGGCCGGACAGCTGCGCGGAGATGATCTCCAGCATGCCGAGCGCGCCCGCCGGCTTCGTCATGCGCTTCTGCCGCTCCCAGGCCTCGCCGAGCGCCTTCGCGTCGAGCGGCCGGATGGAGGCCACGGTCTCGGAGAGCAGGTCGTGCGGGGCCTCGCCGGGCAGCGCGCGGCGCCCGTACGTCTCCTCGTGGACGACCCAGGCCAGCGGACGCCGCTGCGACCAGCCCGCCTGCATCAGCTCCGGCTCCTCGGGGAACTCGTCGACGTACCCGACGCACAGGTACGCGACGACCTCCAGGTGCTCGGGGAGCCCCAGCGCGCGGACCATCTCCCGCTCGTCGAAGAAGCTGACCCAGCCGACGCCGAGGCCTTCGGCGCGTGCGGCGAGCCAGAGGTTCTCGACGGCGAGGGCGGAGGAGTACGGGGCCATCTGCGGCTGGGTGTGCCGGCCGAGGGTGTGGCGGCCGCCGCGGGTGGGGTCGGCGGTGACGACGATGTTCACCGGGGTGTCGAGGATGGCCTCGATCTTCAGTTCCTTGAACTGCTTGGCCCGGCCCTTGGGCAGCGACTTGGCGTAGGCCTCGCGCTGCTTCTGGGCGAGCTCGTGCATCGTCCGGCGGGTCTCGGCGGAGCGGATGACGACGAAGTCCCAGGGCTGCGAGTGGCCGACGCTGGGCGCGGTGTGGGCCGCCTCCAGGACGCGGAGCAGCACCTCGTGCGGGATGGGGTCGGTGCGGAAGCCCTTGCGGATGTCGCGGCGCTCGCGCATCACGCGCAGGACGGCTTCGCGCTCCGCGTCGGCGTATCCCGGGGCCGGTTCGCCGACGGGGCCCGCGGGGGCCGGCTCGGCGGCTTCGGCTTCGGCGGCCTCGGCCGGGGCGGGCTCGGTGGCCTCGGCGGCCTGTACGGGCCGGGGCTGCGGCTCGGCGACGGGCTCCGGCCCGGCTTCGGCGGCGGCTTCAGCGGGCGCCTCGGCCTGGACCACCGCTTCCGCGGGGCCCGCCTCGGCGGCGACCGCCGTCACGGCGACGGGAGCCGCGTCGGGCTCGGCGGCCTGCGCGGGCTCGGCCGGGGTCTCCGGCGCGTCGGGCGCGGCTGCGGCGGCGGGAGCGGCCTCGGCCGGGGCGCCGGCGGCGGGAGCGGGGGCCTCGGGGGCCGTCGGGGCCTCTTCGGCGGCGGGAGCGGCCTCGGCAGCGGCCTCCGGCGCGGGCTGGGCGGCGGCGTCGGCCGCGACGGGGGCGGCGGCGACGGGCTCGGCCGTCCACGGGGCACCGGCCTGCGGCGGGACCTCGCCGGGCTGGGGCGCGGCGGGAGCGAGGTCGAGGTACTCGGGGCCGGGGGCGGCGGCCGGCTCGGCCTCGGGGGCCTGGGCGGCGGCTTCGGAAGCCTGGGCGGCGGCCTCGGCGGCGGCGGCCTCGGCGGCGATGGCGGCGGCCACCTGGGGGGCCAGCACCACGACGGGCTCCGCGGGGGCGGGCTCCTCAGGGGCGGGCTCCGTGACCACGGGCTCCGCGGCAGCGGACTCCACGGCGACGGGCTCCGACGCGACGGCCACGGCTTCGGCGGGCACGGCTTCGGCGGGCACGGCTTCGGCGGGCACGGCTTCGGCGGGATCGGCTTCGACGCCCGCGGCTTCGACGGCTTCGGCGGCCACGGCAGGCTCCCCGACGACGGGCTCCCCCACCACGGCCTCCGCCACGACGGCCTCCGCCTGCGCGGCGGGAACGCCCTGCTCAGCCGCAACACCCTGCGTGGCGGGAACACCCTGCTCGACGACCGGCGCTGCCTGCTCAGCCGCGGCAGCCTGCTCGGCCGCCACGCCCTGCTCGGCCGGCGCAGCCTGCTCAGCGGGAACGGCCTGCGCCACACCGGACGCCGCCTCCACACCGGACGCCGCCTCCACGCCGGGCGCAGCCTGCGCATCAGGCGCCGCCTCCACACCGGGCGCCACCTGCGCGTCAGCCGCCACCTGCACCCCGGGAGCCACCTGCACCCCGCCAGCCGCCTGGACACCCGGCGCGACCTGCACCCCGCCAGCCGCCTGGACACCCGGCGCCACCTGCACACCCGGCGTCATCGTCGCGGCCGACGGTGCCGGCGCGGCCGCCGGCCCCCGGTCGGCGAGGGAGCGTACGACTCCCCCGGTGGCGTCGGGCACGGGCGGGCCCATGTGCAGCGGGCGGCGCGGCGGCATCACGGCGGCCGCGGGCGGGACCTGCCCGGCGGCGGGGGCCGCGGGCGGGACCACGAGGCCGCCGAGGTCGAGGGAGCCGGAGTCGCGGCCGCCGGTCTCGTGGGCGCCGGCGCTGTACGCGGCGGGGTCGGCGAAGGTGCCGGGGGCGGGGTAGCCCGCCTCGGGGAAGCCGGGTGCGGGCTGTCCCGGCGCGGCGGGGGCGGGGAAGGCTTCGGGGTAGCCGGGCTCCGGGAAGCCGAGTGGGCCGGGCTCGGGGTATCCGGCGGCGGGGGCCTGCGGGTACTCGGTGTAGACGGGTTCCGCCGGGAAGTCGCCGGGGAAGGACGGGACCGGGGGGACGACCTGCGGGTCGCTCCAGGAGCCCTGCCCGTGGCCGCTCGGCATCAGCAGCAGTTCCTCGTCCTCGGCCTCGGACGGGTCGTCCACGAGGTCCTGGAAGGCGTAGCCGGCCGGGGCCTGGGGCGGCATGGGGGGCAGCGGCGGCATCTGGGGGACCTGCGCGGGACTGCCCTGCTGATCCACCATGCCCGTGTTGTCCGGGTGACCCTCGCCCGGGACCTGGCCGGTGTCAGTCATGCGTACCCCTCGCCCATCGGTGTTGCCTCTTCGATCGCCCGGCCGCCCAGCGGGCCCTCCGTGCGGACTTTGCCGTGCGGGGTCGTCGCGCGGTGCGCCGTCTCTCGTGCGCACGCACAACAACTCCTGAGCATTGTCGCGCTCGTCGGCCTCCGTGTCGGCCAGAAACCGGCACGGTCCGCTGTGGACTGCGCCACGTCGCGCGTCCACCAGGGCGGTACGACGATCGGCCAGCCTACCCCGGGCTCCGCGTCAGCGGTTCACGGGGCGTTCGCCTGCCAGCAGGAACACCACGGAACGCTCCTGTTCCGCCCAGGTCCGGGGGTCGAGGCCGACGGACTGGAGGAGCGCGCACTCGACGGCGTACCCGTGTTCGGTGAGGGTGCGTCCGATCGCCTCGGCCTCGTCGCGCGTCGAGGCGTGGCTGACGATGCGTTCGGGGCGTCGTTCGGCGACGGCGGCGATGACGGGGGGTCCGCCGCCGCCGACGCGGACGACGTCGGGTTCCGGGAGGCTCTCCAGTACGTGTGGAGCGCGGCCCGAGACCACCTGGATCTGGACACCGCGCTTGCGGGCGGCGGCGGTTACGCGTTCGCAGGCGCGGGGGTCGGCGTCGACGGCGATGACGGCGGCGCCGTGGGCGGCGGCGTCCACGGCGAGGGCTCCGGTGCCGGCGCCGATGTCCCAGAGGAGGTCTCCGGTGCGGGGTCCGAGCCGGGCGAGCTGGGCGGCGCGCAGCTGGACGGACTCCCCTTCACCGGGCCGGGGTCCGTCCGCGGCGGGCTGCGGGCGGGCCCAGCCGCGTACGGGGGCGGGTCCGGGGCCGCGGCCGAGCAGCCAGCCGGGGTCGGCGGCGGTGGGGGCGTGGCCGGCGCCGCCGATGACGATGACGACGTTGGGGTCGCGCCAGCTGTGGTCGGCGGCGGCGTCGGAGGTGAGGACGGTGACGCGTTCGCGGTCGGTGCCGAGTTCCTCGCAGATGACGAAGGTGCGGTGGATCCCTTCGAGGAGCAGGGCGAGTTCGGCGGGGCCGGCGCCGGGTGAGGTGAGGACGGCGACCTTGGTGTGGGCGCGGCAGACGTTGACGGCGCGGCGCAGGGTTCGGGGGTGGGCGACGACGACCTGGGCGTCGTCCCAGGGCATTCCGGCGCGGGCGAAGGCGGCGGCGACGGCGGAGACGGCCGGGACGACTTCGACTTCGAGGCCGTGTTCGGGGGCGCGGAGGGTGCGGACGACGCCGAAGAAGCCGGGGTCGCCGTCGGCGAGGACGACGGCGGTGCCGCGGTGGCCGGCGATGCGGCGGGCGGCGAGGCCGAGACTGCCGAGGCGGATGCGTTCCGCGCCGGGCGGGATCTCGGGGAGCGCGAGGTGGTGGGCGGCTCCGGCCACGAGGGTGGCGGCGGAGAGCGCGGAGCGGGCGGCCGCGGTCAGGGGGGAGCCGTCCCATCCGATCACCGTGACCCGGTCGGCCATCGTCGTCGGTCTCCTGGAGTGGGGGGTGGGAGAAACCGCCTTCGGCGCCTTCGGCCTCGTGAGGTGGTTTCAGGGGTTTTCAGGGGGTCACGGTGAGACTACCCGGTCATCGGGCCGGTCCCGGTCGGCTTGCGGCCCGGTCCCGGTCGGCCATCGCGCCGGCGCCGGCCGGCCCGCGGTCAGCGGCGGTCGGCGCCGACGGCGTAGCCGTGTGCGCCGGCGCGGCGGCGCAGGGGGTAGCCGTCGTCGTGGCCGGGGCGGCCGGCGGGGCCGGGGCGGGCGTGGCGGCTCTCGTACACGTCGTACTCGTCGGTGTCGTCGAGGTCCTCGGGGACCAGGCTCCAGACGATGAGGTCGGTGCGGGTGTCGGTCCAGCTGCCGTCCGCGGCCTGGGTGCGCACTATCGCCACGTTGCGCAGGACGCCTTCGCTGATGCAGCCGATCTTCTGGGCGACCTGCTGGGAGGCGGTGTTGTCGGCGGCGGTGCGCAGTTCGAGTCTTTCGAAGCGCTGGTCGCGCAGGAGCCACTGGGCGACGGCGAGGACGGATTCGCTGGCGTAGCCCTCGCCCCGGGCCCAGGGGGCGGTGACGTAGCAGGCTTCGGTGGTGCGGGTACGCCAGTCGGTGTTCTGGAGGTGGACGACGCCCACGAGGCGCTGGGTGAGGAACTCGGTGACGGCGAGGACGATGCCGCGGCCTTCGGTGCGCTCGGCGTGGGAGAGGGCGGTGGCCCAGGCGCGGGCGTGGGCGGGGGTGTAGGGGTGCGGTACGGAGGTCCAGGCGGTGACCTGCTCGTCGTTCATCATCTCGGCGAGCGCGGTGACGTCGTCCTCCTCGAAGGGGCGCAGCACCAGCCGGTCCGTGCTGATGGTGACGTCCGGGAAGGTGGTAGTCATGCGCAGCTCCATGCCTGGGACCGTGGGGCGGGACCGTTCGTGCCGGCCCGTTCGTACGGGACCGCCGTGCGGGACCGTTTGTGCGGGTCGTAGGCCACAGCATGCAGCATCGGCCGGGGGATGTGCAGGGCCGGGCTGCCCGGAAGCGGGCAGGGCCCGACAAGCCCGCGGCCCCGCGCGCCCGGGTGGGTGCGCGGGGCCGGGAATCCGGCGTCTACCAGGCGGTCTTGGGTCAGGCGGCGGGGGTGCCGAAGGCCGGGATGACCGAGCCCTGGTACTTCTCCTCGATGAACTTCTTGACCTCGTCGGTGTTCAGGAGCTTGGCGAGCTTCTGGATGCGCGGGTCGTTCTGCTTGCCTTCCTTGACCGCGAGGAAGTTGGCGTACGGGTTGCCCTCGGCCTTCTCCAGGGCCAGGGCGTCCTTGGCGGGCGAGAGCTTGGCCTCGAGGGCGTAGTTGCCGTTGATGACGGCGGCGTCGACGTCGTTCAGGGCGCGCGGGACCGTGGCGGCCTCCAGCTCCTTGAACTCCAGGCCCTTCTTGTCGGTGATGTCGGACAGCTTGGCGCTGGTGCCGACCCCGTCCTTGAGGGTGATCAGCTTGTTGGCGGCGAGCAGCTGGAGCGCGCGGCCCTCGTTGGTGGTGTCGTTGGGGACGGCGACGGTCTGGCCGGGCTTGAGGTCGGTGAGGGCCTTGAGCTTCTTGGAGTAGAGGCCGAGGGGTTCCAGGTGGACGTTCACGACGGGCACGATGTGCGTGCCGTTCTTCTTGTTGAAGTCGTCGAGGTACGGCTTGTGCTGGAAGAAGTTGCCGTCGACCTGGCCCTGCTCGGTGGCGGTGTTGGGCAGGACGTAGTCCGTGAACTCCTTCACCTCCAGCTTGAGGCCGTCCTTGGCCGCGAGCTTGTCCTTGACGAAGTTCAGGATGTCGGCGTGCGGGCTCGGGGAGGCTGCGATGACCAGGGGCTTGGTCTCGTCGACCTTGCCGCCGTCGGTCTTGGCGGCCGTGGACGGGTCCGAGGAGCTGCCGCAGGCGGTGAGGCCGAGGGCGAGCGCTGCGGAGGCGGCGGCGATGGCGGTGAGCTTGGTGTTCTTGCGCACGAAGAGTGCCTTTCTTGCTTTTCGCGGGTGTTCGCGGGGTGGTGGCCCAAGCACGACAAGTGCGGGCTTTCCTTTGTGGGGAAGTCTGGGGTGGGGCTGTCAGGCGGTCCGGCCGCGGCGCGCGAGGACGCGTACCACGCCGTCGCCGATCAGCTGGATCACCGTGACGAGGGCGATGAGGACGGCGACGGTGGCGAACATGAAGCCGGTCTCGAAGCGCTGGAAGCCGTAGGTGATGGCCTTGGAGCCGAGTCCTTCGCCGCCGACGGCGCCCGCCATGGCGGAGTAGCCGACGAGGGTGATCACGGTGGTGGTGACGGCGGCGACCAGGGAGGGCAGGGCCTGCGGGAGCAGGACCTTGCCGACGAGGGTGGGGATGCCGCCGCCCATGGACTCGACGGCCTCGATGAGGCCGTGGTCGACCTCGCGGACGGCGGTCTCGACGAGCCGGGCGAAGAAGGGGACGGCACCGATGGCGAGCGGGACGATCATGGCGGTGGGGCCGATGAAGGTGCCGACGACGGCGGTGGTGACCGGGATCAGGAAGATCAGCAGGATGATGAACGGCAGCGAGCGGCCTATGTTCACGATCACGCCGAGGACCTTGTTGAGCGGCTGGTTCTGCAGGAGGCCGCCCTTGTCGGTGAGGACGAGGAGGATGCCGATGGGCAGTCCGCCGAGGACGGTCACCAGGGTGGACCACAGCACCATGTAGAGGGTGTCGTACGTGCCCTGGGTGAGCAGGGGCTGCATCTCGGACCAGGTCACTTGGCACCTTCCTTGACCAGTGCGGCGATCTCGGAGTCGAGGTCGGAGTCCTCGTCGACGATGTCGACCTGGAGGCCCTGCTCGCGCAGGAAGCCGACGGGCACCACGTTGTCCTCGTAGCGGCCGGGGAGTTCGATGCGCATGCGGCCGATCTGGCGGCCGGCGACGGTGTCCATCGCGGCGCCGAGGATCGAGATGTCGATGTTGTACGTGCGCGAGAGCTGGGAGATGACCGGCTGGGTGGCGGCCTCGCCGTGGAAGGTGACGTCGACGACGGTGCGGTCGGGGCCGGTGGCGCTGCCGCTGACCGGGAAGAGTTCGGCCGCGAGCTCGGAGCCGGGGGTGGCGAGCAGTTCGGCGACGGTGCCGGACTCGATGATCCGGCCCTTCTTCATGAGGGCGGCGGAGTCGCAGACGGCCTTGACGACGTCCATCTCGTGGGTGATGAGGAGGACGGTGAGGCCGAGCTGGCGGTTGAGGTCGCGCAGCAGCTGGAGGATGGAGCGGGTGGTCTCGGGGTCGAGGGCGCTGGTGGCCTCGTCGGAGAGGAGCACCTTGGGGTCGCCGGCCAGGGCGCGGGCGATGCCGACGCGCTGCTTCTGGCCGCCGGAGAGCTGGGTGGGGTAGGCCTTCGCCTTGTCGGAGAGGCCGACGAGGTCGAGGAGTTCCAGGGCCTTGCGGGAGCGTTCGCGGCCGGAGACGCCGAGGATCTCCAGGGGGAGCTCGATGTTGGCCTGGACGGTGCGCGAGGACAGCAGGTTGAAGTGCTGGAAGACCATGCCGATGCGGCTGCGGGCCTCGCGGAGTTCCTTGCCGGCGCGGCGGCCGCGGCCGGCGAGGGCGGTGAGCTCGACGCCGTCCACGGTGACGGTGCCGCTGGTGGGGCGTTCCAGCAGGTTCACGCAGCGGATGAGGGAGGACTTGCCGGCGCCGCTCTGGCCGATGACTCCGTATACCTCGCCCTCGCGGACGTGCAGGTCGACGCCGTCCAGGGCGGTGACCTCGCGGCCACGGGACTGGTAGACCTTCGTGAGGCCCGATGTGGTGATCACAGGATTTCCGTCGCTGTCGAGTGCACGGGGTGCGGGTTGCCGTGCACGGGGCAAACATCTGGGGACGCGATACGGGTCTAACCGTCACAAAACGATGGTGTCGACGCGTGCGCGGGGCAGGAGCGGTCCGTACCGGGGATCAGTCGGCGGTGTGGTGCGACTGGGGCGCGGAGCTGCCCGGCCGGTCTCGCTTCGGGGCGCGAGACTGCGTGAAAGGGGCCCTCAGAAGGCGCACATTCGACACATACAACGAGCACCGGGCGTCATCGTCGCCTCGGTCGCAAGGGTGCGGCTGCTCGTCGTGGTCATGTGCCCCAGTAAAGCAGACATGGCGACTCACCGATCAATGCTGTCCGGATAGCGGACGGAAACCGGTCGCCATCCGGACAGGAGTGGACTGGACCAGTCAGTCGGCGGGGTCCGTCTCCAGCGTGATCCCACCCGCGCTGACCAGCGCGGACACGGCCGACAGGGGCCGGGACGAACACGTCCGCGTGGAGCTCGAGGGCCTGGTGCGTTGTGGTCAAGGCCACGGTCCGCCACGGTCCGCATGCCGGCCGGGCGTCCGCCCGTACGTGCCGGGCGTCCGCCCGTACGTCCCGCGACAGCGGCCCGGCGATGCCGCGAGGGGCGGGCGCGTCGGGCCTCGAGGCCCGTAATACCCTCGCTGCATGCTCGTCGCCCTGACGGTCGCCATCGGCGCGGCCGCACTCGCCCTCGCCGCCTGGTGCGGCCACGCCGCATGGCGGGACCAGCCGACCAAGGACTGGCACTTCATCGGCATGGCCGTGGTGACCGCGCTGGTCCTGGCCCAGCTGGTGATCGGCCTGGTCCAGCTGGGCCGGGGCGAGAAGCCCGAACAGGGCACGGTGATCTTCGTGGCCTACCTGCTGGGTGCCTTCGCGGCGGTTCCGGCGGCCGGGATGCTCTCGCTGACCGAGCGCACCAAGTGGGGCTCGGTGACGGTGGCCGCGGGCGCGGTCGTCCTCGCCGTGCTGGAAGTACGGCTCTACGACATCTGGGGATCCGGTGCCTGACACGACGACCGCCCCGCCCGCCGGGCGCAAGCGACTGGTCTCCGGTCCCGGGCTGCTGCTGGTGTGGCTCTACGGGGTGATGGTGGTCGGCGCGCTCTCGCGCTCGGTCTACCAGATCTCCACCGAGTTCGACCGGGCGCCGCTGGCGTACTCGCTGTCGGCCGCGGCGGCCGTGGCGTACGCGTTCATCACGTACTCGCTGGTGCGCGGCGGGGAGACGGCCCGCCGGGCGGCGCTGGTGTGCTGCGGCGTCGAGCTCGCGGGCGTGCTGGCCGTCGGGACCTGGACGCTGGTGCGGCCCGACTCCTTCCCGGACGCCACCGTGTGGTCGGACTTCGGGATGGGCTACCTCTTCATCCCCGTGATCCTGCCGGTGACCGGGATGCTCTGGCTCCGCTCGAAGCGCTGAGGGCTCCGCTCGAAGCGCTGAGCCCGCGGGCACCCTGGGCGGTGCCCGGAACCGGTCCGGGGGCGTCCCGCCGTCGCTGCGGAACGCCCCCGGACCGGATGGCCGCTACGCGCTGACGGCGTAGTCGGTGTCCTTGGCGTCCTTCTCCAGGATGACCAGGCGCACGCCGTCGGAGGCCGTGCGGTTGCCGACCTGCGCGTACCCGGCCTTGCGGTAGAGCCGCAGGTTGGACTCGCTCTTGTGGCCCGTGTGCAGGCGGAAGCGGGTCGTTCCGGCGTGCCCGGCGAGGGCTTCCTCGACCCCGCGCAGCAGCCGGGCGCCGAGGCCGTGGCCCTGCAGCCGCGGGTGCACGCACAGCTTGGCGATGCTCGCCGTGCCGTCCTCGCCGACGCTGCCGCGCACCGCGCCCACCACCTCGTCGCCGAGCCGGGCGACCAGGACGGTGTCCGAGGCGAGTTCCGCCTTCAGGGAGTCCAGGGACTGGGTCAGGGGCTGGATGAGGTAGTTGCCGTACAGCTCGGCCTCCCGCTGGAACGCCAGATACTGCAGCTTGAAAATCTGCTCGGCGTCTTCGGCGGCCGCCGCCGAAATGGTCACGCTCATGCCCATGTGCGCATGCCTCCCGCTCACCTGGTAGCTCTCCGGTCTACCGCTCCTTTCCCCACGGGTCAGGAGCCGCAACCTCGACAGCGAGCATTCTGCGCAGACATCCCAGGCAACGGGAACGTACCGGTCCCAAACTTCCTTGTGAGATACCCAACTCTCCTGCGATTTCACGGTAAGTCATGTCTCTGGGCGACAGAAGTGCGGCCATCAGCTCCGGACAGCGTCCCGGCAATCGGGCGACCGCCGATCGGAGGGCCCGGTTCGCCTCGCCGTGCAGCAGCGCGTCCTCGGGCTCGCCGGCCGCGTCCACCGCCGGGGTGGTGCCGTACGGGACCTCCCGGTGCGCCCGCCGCCGGGCACGGCGGGCCTCGGCGCGCACCGCCCGCCGCAGCCAGCGGGCGCGGCCGGCGGGGAAGGGGGCGCGGGGGCCTCGTTCCAGCAACCGCACCCAGACGGCTTGTTCCAGGTCGGCGGCCTCCACCCCGGCGGCCGGTGCTTCCGCGGCCGCCTCGGCGGAGAGCAGCGGGCCCAGCTCCGTGAGCAGGTCGGGTTCCCGTATCAGGTCCATGCCGGGCGGGACGCGGGTGCCGGGCCGGGCGGTTTCCCCGCCGGGCCCGGCCCACCCGTTCGGGGGCTGGGGGCTAGCGGTTGACGCCACGTCCGGGGCGGAAGGCCTCCGCGGCCAGGAGTCCGGTGTCCGGGTTGTCGGTGAAGATGCCGTCGACACCCAGTTCGAAGTACCTCTTGAAGGCGCCGAACGCGTCGCCGTAGGCGGCCGGGTCGGTGCCCTTGCGGTATTCGGCCGGCAGGAAGCTGTTCTCGTTGCGGGCGGTGTAGGGGTGCAGCACCAGTCCCTTGGCGTGGGCGTCGCGCACGAGGGTGGTGGGGGTGCCGAGCCTGCCGGCCGCGTCGCGCGGCACGATCAGGTCGAGGGTGGGGCCGATGCCCTGGGCGAAGCCGGCGATCCACTTCAGGCCCTCGGGCTTGACCAGGTCGGCGACGGTGCGGGGGTCCTTGGCCGTCTCGAAGTCCCAGGGGCGGGTGTTGGCCGCGGAGAGCAGCACCACGCGCGGGGCGGAGACCAGGCGGGAGAGCCGCTGGATGCTGGAGGGCTCGAAGGACTGGAGGAACACGGCGGCGTCGCGGCCGTCGCGCCCGTAGCGGCGCAGCAGCTTGGCGAGGGGCTCCTCCAGGCCGAGGCCGAGGCCGCGGAAATAGGTGGGGTGCTTGGTCTCGACGTGCAGCCAGACCCGCTTGTCGCGCAGCCGGCCCTCGCGGTTGGCCCAGCGCAGCACCTCTTCGAAGGTGGGGACCGCCCACTGGCCGTCGTAGAGGGTGTTGCGCTGGCGCACTGCGGGGATGCGTTCCTTCGCGCGCAGGGTCTTCAGTTCGGCGAGGGTGAAGTCCTCGGTGAACCAGCCGGTGACGGAGACCCCGTCGACGGTCTTGGTGGTGCGGCGGCCTGTGAACTCGGGGTGGTCGGCGACGTCGGTGGTGCCGCCGATCTCGTTCTCGTGGCGGCAGACGAGGTGGCCGTCCTTGGTGGGGACGAGGTCCTGCTCGATGACGTCGGCGCCGAGGTCGAGGGCCAGCTGGTAGGAGCCGAGGGTGTGCTCGGGGCGGTAGCCGCTGGCGCCGCGGTGGCCGATGACCAGGGGGACGGGCAGGTCGCGGTAGCCGCCGCCGTCGCCGTGGCCGCTGCCGGAGCGGTCGTCCGCAGCGTCGGCGGTTCCCGCCGTGAGTCCGGTGATGCCGGTTCCGGCCGCCAGTACGGCCGCTCCGAGCACCGTGCGCCGTGCTGCCCCACCCTGTGTCATCTGTGCCACTCCTCGTCCTGGACCGGGCCCGCGGCCCCGGGATCTCCGGGGGGCGTGAAGGCCCCGGTCGGCGTGGCGATGGTAGGCAAGGCAGGGTGGCGTGGGGGTGGGCTCCGGCGGAACATGGCGCAAACGCGTGTCAACACTGCGTATCCACCTCGTGAACCCGATGTGCCAACAGGGGCGGGCCGCGAGTATCGTCCTCACCTGCACTACCGCCGTGTGGTGCGAAAGCCGCTTTTCGATGCCGGAGGGCTCACGTTGTTCCGTACCGCGCTCATCAAAGCCACTGTCGGACCGGTCATGCGCCTGATGTTCCGCACCAAGGTGGAGGGGCTCGACAACATCCCGGGCACGGGTCCGGTGATCCTGGCGGGCAACCACCTGACCTTCATCGACTCGATGATCCTGCCGCTGGTGTGCGACCGCACGGTCCACTTCATCGGCAAGGACGAGTACGTGACGGGCAAGGGCCTCAAGGGCCGCCTGATGGCGTGGTTCTTCACGGGCTCCGGCATGATCCCGGTGGACCGCGACGGTGCGAACGGCGGCGTGGCCGCGCTGATGACGGGCCGCCGGATCCTGGAGGAGGGCAAGATCTTCGGGATCTACCCCGAGGGCACCCGCTCCCCCGACGGCCGGCTCTACCGCGGCCGCACCGGCATCGCCCGCCTGACCCTGATGACGGGCGCCCCGGTGGTCCCGTTCGCGGTGATCGGCACGGACAAGCTGCAGCCCGGAGGCGCGGGCATGCCGCGCCCGGGCCGGGTGACGATCCGCTTCGGCGAGCCGATGGAGTTCTCCCGCTACGAGGGCATGGACCGCGACCGCTACGTGCTGCGCGCCGTGACCGACTCGGTGATGGCCGAGGTCATGCGGCTGTCCGGCCAGGAGTACGTGGACATGTACGCGACGAAGGCGAAGGCGGCCTGAGTCCGGCGGCCGCGGAGTCCGGGATCCGGGGAAGCCGGGATCCGGGGAAGCCGGGAATCGAGGAATCCGGGCCTCACTGCCGCTGGAGTGACCGGCTGACGCCCGCCGCCGTGGTGGTGGCGAGGACCCAGCCGGTCACGATCAGCAGGTACGACAGCCACTGGTACCAGCCGGCCGGCGCGAAGGCGCCCTCCTGCCCGAAGCCGATGATCGGCAGCATCAGGTCGAGGGTGTAGAAGAGCGGGTTGAACTCCGGAGCCTCCCCGGCCTTCAGCGCCCGGGGCGGGGTGATCCCGTACGCGACGGTCCCGGTGAGCGTCAGTGCCAGCAGCCAGGCCGCCGCGCGCATCGGCCGGAAGCCGTAGCCGACGGTGGCGTCCTGGAGCAGGCCCCAGAGCCGGGTGCGGCGGGGCTGGGTGCGCCGGTGGCGGCGCAGTTTGGCCAGCTGGGCGGTGCGTGCGGCCGCCTCGTCGCCGACGGTGCGGTAGGCGGCGGCCAGCTGCTCGTACGCGTACGGCAGGTAGCCGTCCTCCTCGCGCTCCAGCAGCGGCAGCCGCTCCTCGGCGGGCAGGTGGGGGTGGAGCAGCCGGTAGCTGAGCCCGTCGGTGCGGACCGTGGCCGGCCAGACGGACGGTTCGGCCCAGAGCATGTCGAACTGGCTGCGGCGCAGGTTGACGATGCCGTCGATGGTGGGGCACTTGCGCAGCCAGAACTCCCCCATCACGGCGGAGCTGGCGCGCAGGGCCACGCCCCCGGGGTTGGACAGGCTGGCGCGGGTCAGTATGGCCTGGCCGGGGATGCGGGCGCCGGTGAGGTTGACCATGCCCTCGGCGTGCAGCCGGTGGCCGCGCAGGTCGGTGCCGACCACGAGGGTCTCGGCGTGCAGGGCGATGCCGCCGGGGTTGACGAGCCTGGCGCCGTCGAGGCTGATCTGGCCGGCGATGCCGGCGCCGTTGATGCGGAACTGGCCGTGGACGGTGAGGCCGTCGGCCATGATGTCCGTTCCTATTTCCGCGTGGTTGAGCTGGAGCGGCGGCTCGTCGACCTCGTCGGCCTCGCTGCCCTGCCGGATGACGGCGCCCTGGAGGAAGAGCCCGCCGGCGATCCTGGCGCCCGCGAGGCGGACGGGGCCGTCGATGCGGCAGCCGGAGAGCCTGAGCACGATCTCGACGCGCACGGTGGCGGCGGTCAGGCCCGGGAGGGTGGAGTCGCCGAGGACGAGGGCGCGCAGCTGGGCGCCGTACATCATGGGCTTGCGTTCGAACCAGCAGGACCTCATCCGGATGGGGTGGTCCACGACCGCGTACTTCAGGTCGAGCTTGCCGGTGATCCTGGCGCCGTAGAGCTTGATCCCCGCGACGTGCCCCTCGTCGGCGGCGCCCCCGACGAGGAGGTTGCGCAGCACCTCGGCGCGGACGCTGCGTGCGGCGCCCCAGGAGGCTCCGTCGTGGGAGCTCTCGTGGGGGCTCTCGCGGAAGTCGACCGCCTCGCCGCGCGGGAAGGCGTCGACGACGCGGCGCTCGGCCGGGGTCAGGTCGTTGATCTCCATCGCCGGGATGGTGTCCCGGGGCCCGACGGACTGTCAATTCCGTTCGGGCCGCCGGGACACCGCGGCGCGGCGCGGCGCGTCAGTGCTCGACGCCGTCCTGGAGTTCCTGGCCCCTGAGCAGGAACCAGGCGGCCGCCGCGGTGGCCAGCAGGACGGCGGCGCCGACGCCCGAGGCGAGCCGCAGGCCGTCCACGAAGGCGTCCTGGGCCGCGCCGACCATGGTGTGGGCGGTGGCCGGGTCCAGGGTGCGGGCGGCCTCCACGGCGCCGCCGAGCGATTCGTGTGCGGCGTCGGCGACCGGGGCGGGGACCGAGGCCGGGGCGGTGAAGCCCTGGTAGACGCCGGTGACGACGGAGCCGAGCAGGGCGATGCCGAGGGCGGCGCCGAGTTCGTACGCGGTCTCGGAGACGGCGGAGGCCGAGCCGGCCTGCTCCTTCGGGACGCTGGAGAGAATGACGTCGGCGGTGACGGTGAAGGAGAAGCCGGCGCCGAGGCCGACGACGAGCAGGGCGGCGCCGAGCAGCGGGTAGCCGGTCTCGCGGTGGATGACGGTGAGGGCCGCGAGGGCCAGCCCTATGGCGGCGAGGCCGCCGGTGACGATGACGCGTACGGAGTGCTTGCGGGCGTACCTGCCGGCGACCAGGCCGGTGGCCACCGCGCCGATGGCGGCGGGCAGTTCGGCGAGTCCGGCTTCGAGCGGGTCGCGGCCCTGGACCAGCTGGAAGAACTGGGAGAGGAAGAAGACGAGTCCGGAGAGGCCGAAGACGGTCAGCAGGTCGGCGAGGACCGCGCCGGAGAAGCCGCGGTGCTTGAAGAGCCGCATGTCGAGCAGCGGGGAGGCGAGGGCGAACTGGCGGCGGACGAAGGCGTAGAGGCATGCGGCGCCGACGGCGGCGGCGATCCAGACGCCGGCGGTGGCGCCGTGGGTGGCCGCTTCCTTGACGGCGTAGACGACGCCGATGACACCGACGAGGGACAGGGCGACGCTGATCAGGTCCCAGGGGCCCGCGACGGGGTTCTTGGACTCGGGCAGCAGCCGAATGCCGACGAGGACCAGGGCGATCATCACCGGGAGGTTGATGAGGAAGACCGAGCCCCACCAGAAGTGCTGGAGCAGGGCGCCGCCGACGACGGGGCCGATGGCCGCGCCGGCGGAGGCGGTGGCGCCCCAGATGCCGATGGCGAGGCTGCGTTCGCGCGGGTCGTGGAAGATGTTGCGGATCAGCGCGAGGGTGGACGGCATCAGGGTGGCGCCGGCCACGCCGAGCAGGGCGCGGGCGGCGATCATCATCTCGGGGCTGGTCGCGTAGGCGTTCAGGACCGAGACGGCGCCGAAGGCGGTGGCGCCGGTGAGGAGGAGCTTCTTGCGGCCGATGCGGTCACCGAGGGAGCCCATGGAGACGAGCAGGCCGGCGATGACGAAGGAGTAGATGTCGCCGATCCACAGCAGCTGGGTGCCGGACGGCTTGAGGTCCTCGCTGAGGGACGGGGTGGCGAGGCCGAGTACGGTGGCGTCGACCGCGACCAGCAGGACGGCCAGGACGAGCACGGAGAGGGCGAGCCAGCGCCCCCCGCTCTTCTCCTCCGCCCCCGTCCCCCGCTGCAGCTGTTCGGTTCGGATCATCACTCCACGCTCCGTCGTGCGCCACCGAGCAGCAGCTCGGTGATCATGTACTGGAAGTCCTTGGCCGCGACCCGGCCGTCCATGACGGCCCAGGCGCAGCTGCCGACGAGCCCGTAGAGGGCCTCGGTGAGCCAGGCGGGGCTCAGGTCGATGCGGATGTCGCCCTCCTGCTGTCCGCGCTTGAAGAGCGCGTTGACGCGGGTGTCGAGGCGGGCCCAGCCCTCGTTGACCTGGTCGCCCTCGAAGAGCTGGTTCTCGGTGACGAGGAAGGCCAGCAGCTGGGCGTTGGGCTCGGTCTCGGCGATCAGCCGCCTGATGGCGTCCACGGCCGTCCCCTCGTCGAGGCGGGCGCGGTCGAAGGCGCCCTCGAACTCGCGGATGCCGAGGTCTTCGAGGGCGCGTACGAGGGCGTCGCGGCCGGCGAAGTGCCGGTGGAGGGTGGCGCGGCCGATGCCGGCGGCGCGGGCGACCTCGTCCATCGTGGCGGTCGACTTGCGGGAAAGCAGGGCCGCCGCGTCGCGGAGCACCTGGTCACGATCCATGGCCATGAGACAAGCATAACCCGAATGAGACGTGACTGTCTCATTCGTTGATCCGGATCAAGAAAACGGGTCGCCACGAGGGCGGCCCGGCGAGAAGGGTGGAGCCATGAAGCCCCTGCTGCTGATCGACGTCGACGGTCCCCTGAACCCCTACGCCGCCCAGGCCCAGCGCCGCCCGGAGGGCTACACCACGCACCGGATGCGGCCCACCGGCTTCACCGACGGCAAGCCGCTGCGGGTCTGGCTGAACCCGGGCCACGGCGCGGAACTGCTCGCGCTGGCGGACGCGTACGACCTGGTCTGGGCCACCACCTGGAAGGACGAGGCGAACGACTGGATAGGGCCGCACCTGGGGCTGCCGCCGCTCCCCTTCATCGACTGGCCGGCGATGCACGGCCGGGCGCCGCGCGGCACCTTCTGGAAGACGCAGTACGTCCTGGAGTACGCGGGCGGGCGGCCCTTCGCCTGGATCGACGACGACATCACCGCCATGGACCACGAGTACGTGGACCAGCACCACCCGGCGCACGCCCTCCTGAGGTACGTGGACGAGCGGATCGGCCTGACCCGCGCGGATTTCGACGCGCTGGCGGACTGGGCGGCCGGACGGTGACAGGAGGTGATTCAATCATTACTCCCCGCAATCGGGGGTTTGATGCGCATCTTGATCATTTGGAGTGACCGTCACCGCAGGGCCTTCTCCGGGCGGCCGCCGAGGGAGGAGAGTCCTCCCCGGTGAGCCCTTTCCCGGGGTGGGCCACCTGCACGGATTCCTCCACATGCAGGGAGACAGTCATGAACGCATCCAGGAAGCTCACCCTCACGGCGGCGGCGCTGGCGCTGACGGTCGGCGGCGCGCTCGCCGTGTCCTCGGCCTCGGCCGAGCCGGCGGTCGCCTCCCACTCCATGGCCACGACCACGGCGTGGGCCAAGGTCGCCGCGAACGGCCAGGTCCTCGGTGGCCAGGGCATCACCGGCATCAACAAGTTCGGCATCGGCCGCTACAACATCACCACGTCCTCCGGCCTGAACGGCTGCGCCCTGCTCGGCACCGTCAACACCAACGGCGGGAACGACCCCGGTCCGGGCAGCTCGTCCATCCTGGTCGGCCAGGTGAACGGCAACACCCTCTTCATCCGCACCGCCACCCCGTCCGCCGGCGGCACGGCGGCCGTGGACAGCGACCGGCCGTTCTCCGTCACCGTCGTCTGCTGACACCCGGACACGCCGGAGGGGCGGCGGGGGCCGTGTGGGCCCCCGCCGCCCCTCCGGGCGCCACGGCTACTGCTTGTGGACCGCCCAGGCGTGCTGGATGACCAGGTCCGCCTTCAGCTCGGTGAGCTGGACCGCGACCGCCGAGGGGGCGGTGCCGCCCCGGCCGTTGCGGGAGGCGAGGGCACCGGGCACGTTGAGGACGGTGCGGACCTGCGGGGTCAGGTGCTCCGAGATCTTCGCGAACTGCTCGTCCGTGAGCTCGTCCAGCTCGATGCCGAGCGCCTCGCACTCCTTGACGCACTCGCCGGCGACCTCGTGCGCGACCCGGAAGGGCACGCCCTGCTTGACCAGCCACTCGGCGATGTCGGTGGCGAGGGAGAAGCCCGCCGGCGCCAGCTCCTCCATCCGCTCCCGGTTGACCGTGAGGGTGGCCATCATCCCGGTGAAGGCCGGCAGCAGCACCTCCAGGGTGTCGCAGGAGTCGAAGACCGGCTCCTTGTCCTCCTGGAGGTCCCGGTTGTAGGCCAGCGGCAGCGCCTTGAGGGTGGCCAGCAGGCCGGTCAGGTTGCCGATGAGGCGGCCCGACTTGCCGCGCGCCAGCTCCGCGATGTCCGGGTTCTTCTTCTGCGGCATGATCGAGGAGCCGGTGGAGAAGGCGTCGTGGAGGGTGACGAAGGAGAACTCCTTCGTGTTCCACAGGATGATCTCCTCCGCGATCCGGGACAGGTTGATCCCGATCATCGCGGTGACGAACGCGAACTCGGCGACGAAGTCCCGCGAGGCCGTGCCGTCGATCGAGTTGCCGACCGAGCCCCGCTCGAAGCCCAGGTCGGCCGCGACCGCCTCCGGGTCCAGGCCGAGCGAGGAGCCCGCGAGGGCGCCCGACCCGTACGGGGAGACCGCCGTGCGGGTGTCCCACTGCCGCAGCCGCTCCGCGTCCCGGGACAGGGACTGGACGTGGGCCAGGACGTGGTGGGCGAACAGGACGGGCTGCGCGTGCTGGAGGTGCGTACGGCCCGGCATCGCCGTGTCCGGGTGCGCCTCGGCGAGGCCGACCAGCGCGTCCTGGAGGTCGGCGAGCAGTCCGCCGATGATCCGCGCGTGGTCGCGCAGGTACATCCGGAAGAGGGTGGCCACCTGGTCGTTGCGGGAGCGGCCGGCGCGCAGCTTGCCGCCGAGGTCGGGGCCGAGCCGCTCCAGCAGGCCGCGCTCCAGGGCGGTGTGGACGTCCTCGTCGGCGACGGTGCCGGTGAAGGAGCCGTCGGCGACGTCCGCCTCAAGCCGGTCGAGGCCCGCGATCATGCGGTCGAGCTCCTCGGCCGTGAGCAGGCCCGCCTTGGCGAGCACCCGGGCGTGGGCGCGCGAGCCGGCGATGTCGTACGGCGCGAGGCGCCAGTCGAAGTGGACCGACGCGGACAGCTTCGCGAGGGCCTCGGACGGGCCGTCGGCGAACCGGCCGCCCCAGAGCCGGACGTCACCGTTGTTGCTGCTCACAGCTACTGCTCCTCTGAGGGTGGTGGTGCGGCGGTCTCCCCGCCGCGCAGGAAGCGGGGAGGCCGTCTCGGTACAGCGTCAAACGATTCACGGCGCGATGCGACGCGCGACCGGCCGGGGTGTAGGCATAACTATGCATTGCTCCGTATGTTTCGTCAATCGAGGTCCGGTGCCCCACCGCTGACCAGCCCGTATATCGAGGGCGTGAACCGGCTGCCGCCGTCTACGATCACGCGAGCGGAACGACCCTGGGGAGGGCACATGTGGAGCGCCGCCGAGGACGAGTCATGGGGGCGCAACGCGGCCGCCGGTCTGCTGGAGGGGCACGAGTCCCCGGCGGCCGCCCTGCTCGCCGGGAACGGCCCGGACGCCTGGACCGGCTTCGACCGGGAGGTGCGCCGCCTCCTGCGCTGCCGCCCCACCCCCGAGGGCGGCGGCCGGCTGGAGGCCCGGCTGTGCCACCCCGACGGACGGGTACGCATGGCCGCGCTCGCCGCGTGGCGCAACCCGCCCCTGGAGCTCCTGGTGATCCGGTGCGCCGACTGGGTCCCCCAGGTCCGCGACCGCGCCCGCAGGGTGCTCGGCCGGGCGGTGGCCCGACACCCCGTCCGCAATCGGGACCGGGCCCGCCGGGCGCTGAACCGGCCGGTGGCGGACGACCCCGCCCGGGTGCTGACGGCACTCGTCCCGCTCGCCCTGCGGCTGGCCGGACGCGAGCACGGAGGCTGGGCCGTGGAGCAGCTGGAGGCCGCCCTGAGCGGCCGGTACTCCCTCCTCGCGGCGTGGTGGCGCCCCGGGCTGCCCTCGACGACCTGGAGCCGGAACTCGCTGACCGCCGCGCAGCGCGAGGCCATGCTCGAACGCCTGGCGGGCAGCGCCGACCGGCCGACGCGCCGCTTCGCCGCCCGCGTCGCCGTGGCCTGCGGGCAGTACGGGACGCGGGAGCTGGCCCGGCGGGCCGCCGCCGAGGGCGATCCGGTGACCGCCCGGACGTGGACCGACGCCGCCCTGGCGGCGATGGCCGCCGGCGGGCCGGACGACCGGGCCGTCGACATCCTGCTCGGCTCCCGCTCCGCGCCCGTCCGGGCCGCCGGGGTGACCGCCCTGCGCCGGGCCGGGCGGGCGGCCGAGGCGGCGGACCACCTCGCGGACCGGGCCGGCCAGGTGCGGGCCTGCGCCCGCTGGCTGCTGCGCCAGGACGGCGGTGACCCGTACGCGCACTACCGCGGGCTCGTCACGGACCGGCAGCGGGTGACCCGGTACGCGGTGGCCGGCTTCCGGGAGGTGGCCGGGCGGGCCGACGGGCCGCTGCTGCGCGCCCTGCTGGACCACCCCGAGGGGCCGGTGCGGGCCACCGCCCTGGCGGGGCTGCGCGGGCTGGGCCTGGTGGTCGAGGACGCGGTGCTGCTCGGGATGCTGGAGGACCCGTCCGCCTCGGTGTCCCGCGAGGCCGCGCTCGGCCTGCTGGGCGTGGCCGAGCGGCTGGACTCCGCCGCGCTGGCGGACCGGACCGGCCCCGAGTGGCCGCCGCACACCCGCAGGGCGGCGTTCCGGCTGCTGCGCGGCCGGGGCGGGAGCGCCGAACTGCGGGCCTGTGTCGCCATGATGACGGACCCGGACCCGGTGCTGGGCCTGTACGCGCGCAGCACCGTGCTCGACTGGAACTGGCTCAGCACCCTGGGCGAAGGGGAGGCGCACCAGGCGGAGCTCGGCGCCCTGCTGGCGCGGGCGGCCCAGGTCCTGGACGTCCGCCGGCTGCGGCTGCTGTGACACCCCGCCACGGCCTGCCTGCGCGGCGGCCGCGCCCGTCGGCCGTACCGTCTGGGGTGTGCTGCGTACCGCCCTGCTCACGGGCTCGCTGATCCTCGCCGGCCCCTTCCCCTACGGTCCGGACCCGCTGCCGGCCCGGCTCGCCGACACCGGCGGCGGGAGCCAGCTGATCACCGCCGTCGCCCCGGCGCCCGGGTCCACGACCGGGGTGCTGACCTGGTGGGACCGGCGTGCGGGCCGCTGGTTCGAGGCGGGCAGCGCCCCGGCCCGCTTCGGGGCGAACGGCCTGACCGAGGGCACGACCCGGATCCAGGGCACCGACACCACCCCGGCGGGCCTGTACGACCTGCCGTACGCCTTCGGCATCGCGCACGCCCCGGTCGGAACGGCGTACCGGTACCGCAGGGTGACGGACCGTTCGTGGTGGTGCCAGGACAACGCCTCGGCCGCCTACAACCGGTGGACGGAGCCGCTGCCCGCCGACTGCGCGCCGGGCGAGTCCGAGCACCTGGTGACGTACGCGCGGCAGTACGCGCACGCCCTGGTCATCGGCTTCAACTACGACGAGCCGGTGCGCGGCCGCGGCGCGGGCATCTTCCTGCACGTGGACGGCAGGGGCGCCACGGCCGGCTGCGTCTCCGTCCCCCGTGGCGCCATGCGCGAGCTGCTGCGCTGGGCCGATCCCCGCCGCCGCCCGCACATCGCGATCGGCACGGAGACCGGCCCGCTGGCCGTGACCCGGTACTGAGGGGGCGCGGCGGAGGAGGGCCTAGCCCTCCTTCTGCGCCAGCCGCAGGAGGTGGTCGGCCAGGGCCTGGCCGCCGGCCGGGTCGCGGCTGATGAGCATCAGGGTGTCGTCGCCCGCGATGGTGCCGAGGATGGCGTGGAGTTCGGCCTGGTCGATCGCCGAGGCGAGGAACTGGGCCGCGCCGGGCGGGGTGCGCAGGACCACGAGGTTCGCGGAGGCCTCCGCCGAGATCAGCAGTTCGCCGGAGAGGCGCCGCATGCGCTCCTCCTTGGCCGACTCGCCGAGCGGGGCCTGCGGGGTGCGGAAGCCGCCCTCGCTGGGGACCGCGTAGATCAGCTCGCCGCCGGTGTTGCGGATCTTGACCGCGCCCAGCTCGTCGAGGTCGCGGGAGAGCGTCGCCTGGGTGACGCTCAGCCCGTCGTCCGCGAGCAGTTTGGCCAGCTGGCTCTGGGAGCGGACCGGCTGCCGGTTGAGGATGTCCACGATCCGGCGGTGGCGGGCGGTGCGGGTCTGCGGGACGGAGGGGCCGCCGTTCTGCTCGGGTTCCTGCGCCTGGCTCATCGTCGTCTCATTCTCCGGATCGTCCCGCTTCGTCGAGGATGCCGGGAAGTGCCCGGACGAACGCGTCCACCTCGGCCTCGGTGATGACGAACGGCGGCATCAGCCGTACCACGTCGGGGGCGGGCGCGTTGACCAGGAATCCGGCCTGCTGGGCCGCGAGCTGCACCTTCGGCGCGAGCGGCTCCGTCAGCACGATACCCAGCAACAGGCCGGACCCGCGGACGTGGGAGACCAGCCGGTGACCGGAGGATTCGATTCCGGAGCGCAGGCGCTCGCCCCGGGCCTTGACCCGGTCGAGGAGTCCCTCGGCCGCGATGGTGTCGATCACGGCGAGGCCGGCGGCGCAGGCGACGGGGTTGCCGCCGAAGGTGGTGCCGTGCTGGCCAGGCTGGAGCAGGTCCGCGGCCGGGCCGAAGGCGGCCACCGCGCCGAGGGGCAGGCCGCCGCCGAGGCCCTTCGCGAGCGTGACGAGGTCGGGCTCGACGCCCTCGTGCTGCTGGTACTCGAACCAGCTGCCGCAGCGGCCGATGCCGGTCTGCACCTCGTCGAGGGCGAGCAGCGTCCCGGTGGCGCGGGTGATCTCGCGGGCGGCCGTCAGGTAGCCGGCCGGCGGGACGACCACGCCGTTCTCGCCCTGGACGGGCTCGATGAGGACGAAGGCGGTCTCCTCGGTGACGGCGGCGCGCAGGGCCTCCACGTCGCCGTAGGGGACGTGCGTCACCTCGCCGGGCAGCGGAAGGAAGGGCTCCTGCTTGCCGGGCTGGCCGGTGAGGGCCAGGGCTCCCATGGTCCGGCCGTGGAAGCCGCCAGTGGTGGCGACCATGTGGGTCCGCCCGGTGAGCCGACCGATCTTGTACACGGCCTCGACCGCTTCGGCACCGGAGTTGCAGAAGAACACGCGCCCCTCGCGGCCGAAGAGCTGGAGCAGCCGCTCGCCGAGCGCGAGGACGGGCTCGGAGGCGTAGAGGTTGGAGACGTGGCCGAGGGTGGTGATCTGCTCGGTCACGGCGGAGACGACCGCCGGGTGGGCGTGGCCGAGGGCGTTGACCGCGATGCCGCCGACGAAGTCGGTGTACCGCTTGCCGTCCGCGTCCCAGACCTGCGCGCCCTCACCGCGTACGAGGGCCAGCGCGGGGGTGCCGTAGTTGTTGGCCAGCGCCCCCTTCCAGCGGGCGGCGTAGCGCTCGTTGCCGGTCTCCTGACCGGCCGTCCCCTGGTTGGCGCTCACGTACCGTCCCCTCCCTGTCCGTCGGGCACGACCATCGTGCCGATTCCCTCGTCGGTGAAGATCTCCAGCAGGATCGAGTGCTGGACCCGCCCGTCGATCACCCGGGCCGTGCTGACGCCGCCGCGCACGGCGTGCAGGCAGCCCTCCATCTTCGGCACCATGCCGCTGGACAGCTCGGGCAGCAGCTTCTCCAGCTCGCTGACGGTGAGCCGGCTGATGACCTCGTCGCTGTTGGGCCAGTCCGCGTAGAGGCCCTCGACGTCGGTGAGGACCATCAGCGTCTCCGCGCCGAGCGCGGCGGCCAGCGCGGCGGCGGCCGTGTCGGCGTTCACGTTGTACACGTGGCCGTCGTCGGCGCTGCGCGCGATGGAGGAGATGACCGGGATCCGGCCGTCGGCGAGCAGGGCCTCGATCGCGCCGGTGTCGATGGCGGTGATCTCGCCGACCCGGCCGATGTCGACGGCTTCGCCGCCGATCCGCGGGGTGTGCTTGGTGGCGGTGATGGTGTGGGCGTCCTCGCCGGTCATGCCGACGGCGAGCGGCCCGTGCTGGTTGAGCAGGCCGACCAGCTCGCGCTGGACCTGGCCCGCCAGGACCATGCGTACGACGTCCATGGCCTCCGGGGTGGTGACCCGCAGGCCGGCCTTGAACTCGCTGACCAGGCCCTGCTTGTCGAGCTGGGCGTTGATCTGCGGGCCGCCGCCGTGGACGACGACGGGCCGCAGGCCGGCCTGGCGCAGGAAGACGACGTCCTGGGCGAAGGCCGCCTTCAGGTCCTCGTCGATCATGGCGTTGCCGCCGAACTTGATGACGACGATCTTGCCGTTGTGGCGGGTGAGCCAGGGCAGCGCCTCGATGAGGATCTCGGCCTTGGGGAGCGCGGTGTGGCGCCTCGCGGTGCTCATGAGCTGTAGGCGCTGTTCTCGTGGACGTACTCGGCCGTCAGGTCGTTGGCCCAGATGACCGCCGACTCGGAGCCGGTGGACAGGTCAGCGGTGATGTGGACCTCGCGGTCCTTCATGCTCACCAGGTCGCGGTCCTCGCCGACGGAGCCGTTCTTGCAGACCCAGACGCCGTTGATGGCGACGTTCAGCCGGTCCGGGTCGAAGGCCGCCCCGGTGGTGCCGATGGCGGACAGGACGCGGCCCCAGTTGGGGTCCTCGCCGTGGATGGCGCACTTGAGCAGGTTGTTGCGGGCGATGGACCGGCCGACCTCGACCGCGTCCTGCTCGCTGGCCGCGCCGATGACCTCGATGCGGATGTCCTTGCTGGCGCCCTCGGCGTCGCCGATCAGCTGGCGGGCGAGGTCGTCGCAGACCGTCCGTACGGCGTCGGCGAAGGCCTCGTACGCGGGTACCTGGCCACTGGCGCCGGAGGCGAGCAGCAGCACGGTGTCGTTGGTGGACATGCAGCCGTCGGAGTCGACCCGGTCGAAGGTGGTGCGGGTGGCGTCGCGCAGCGCCTTGTCGAGGGTGGCGCTGTCGAGGTCGGCGTCGGTGGTGAGGACGACGAGCATGGTGGCCAGGCCCGGGGCGAGCATGCCCGCGCCCTTGGCCATGCCGCCGACCGTCCAGCCGTCCTGGGAGACGGTGGCGGTCTTGTGGACGGTGTCAGTGGTCTTGATGGCGATGGCCGCGTCCTCGCCGCCGTCGGCGGAGAGGGCGGCGGCGGCCGTCTCGATGCCGGGGAGCAGCTTGTCCATGGGGAGCAGGACGCCGATCAGGCCGGTGGAGGCGACGGCGATCTCGCCGGCGTTGTGCTCGCCGCCGGGATCCTGCTCGTTGAGGGTGGCCGCGACCTTCTCGGCGGTGGCGTGGGTGTCCTGGAAGCCCTTGGGGCCGGTGCAGGCGTTGGCGCCACCGGAGTTGAGGACGACGGCGCTGACGGTCCCGCCGCGCAGGACCTGCTCGGACCAGCGCACGGGGGCGGCCTTGACGCGGTTGGAGGTGAAGACGCCCGCGGCGGCCAGTCGCGGCCCGTTGTTGACCACGAGGGCCAGGTCGGGGTTGCCGTTCGCCTTGATCCCGGCGGCGATGCCCGCCGCCGTGAATCCCTGTGCAGCCGTCACGCTCACGGCGCCACTCCCATCGTGGAAAGACCCAGCGCCTCGGGGAGCCCGAGGGCGATGTTCATGCTCTGCACCGCACCGCCGGCGGTGCCCTTGGTGAGGTTGTCGATCGCGCTGATGGCGATGATCCGCTGGGCGGAGCCGTCGTACGCGACCTGGACGTGGACGGCGTTGGAGCCGTACACCGCCTTGGTGGTGGGCCACTGGCCCTCGGGCAGGAGCCGGACGAAGGGCTCGTCGGCGTAGGCCTTCTCGTACGCGGCGCGCAGCGACTCGGCCGTGGTGCCGGGCAGGGCCCTGGCGGAGCAGGTCGCGAGGATGCCGCGCGCCATGGGCACGAGGTGCGGGGTGAAGGAGACCGAGACGCGCTCCCCGGCGAGCGGGGAGAGGTTCTGCACCATCTCGGGGGTGTGCCGGTGGCCGCCGCCGACGCCGTAGGGGGTCACGGTGCCCATGACCTCGGAGCCGAGCAGGTTCGCCTTGAGGGCCTTGCCGGCGCCGGAGGTGCCGGTGGCGGCGACGATCACGGCCTCGGGTCCGGCGAGCCGCGCCTGGTAGGCGGGGTAGAGGGCGAGGGAGACGGCGGTCGGGAAGCAGCCGGGGACGGCGATGCGCCGGGTGCCGGCGAGGGCGGCGCGGCCGCCGGGGAGCTCGGGGAGCCCGTAGGGCCAGGTGCCGGCGTGCGGGGCGCCGTAGAACCGGTCCCAGTCGGCGGAGTCCTTCAGCCGGTGGTCGGCGCCCATGTCGACGACGAGGACGTCGTCGCCGAGCCGGGCGGCGACGGCTGCGGACTGGCCGTGCGGCAGGGCGAGGAACACCACGTCGTGGCCGGCGAGGACCTCGGGCGTGGTCGCCTCCAGGGTCCGTCCGGCGAGCGGGAGAAGGTGCGGCTGGAGCGGGCCGAAGGCCTGTCCGGCGTTGGAGTGGCCGGTCAGCGCGCCGATCTCGACCTCGGGGTGCGAGAGCAGCAGGCGCAGGACTTCACCGCCCGCGTATCCGCTCGCTCCGGCCACCGCTACACGTACCACCATCGGACCCTCCTCCTCGATGGCATGACTATACGTACCTATGCAGTTTTATGCAAAGCCTTCCCGGTCGCCGCCGCCCTGTCCGAAAGGGGTCCTGACTCAACACTCCCGCTCGTACTCGACCTGCTCAAGCGGGTGGCCGTCGCCGAAGTCCGTGGCCCGCACCTGTCCGGTCCCGGCGAAGCCGCACTTGGCGTAGAAGCGGCGGGAGCGCGGAGTGTCCCGCAGGGTCCACAGGTGGGCGCGGGTGAAGCCGTCCGCGCTCAGCCGGGCCAGCGTCGCCTCCATCAGGGCCGGGGCGACGCCGGTGCCCCAGCCGTCGGGGTGGGCGTAGAAGCTGAGGATCTCGGCGAGGCCCGACCGGGTCCCGGAGGCGCGGGACCAGGACATGGCCAGGGGCCGGCCGTCCGCCTCGGCCAGCAGCAGCGTCCGGGGGTCCTCGGCGAGGCGCGCGTGCCAGCGGGTGCGGCGGCTGCGGACGCCCTCGGCGGCGAACTCCGGCGCGAAGAAGGGCGCGTACGCGGCCTCCCAGGCGGCGGCGTGGATCTCGCCGAGGGCGTCGCCGTCGCCCGGGCCGGCGGCGCGGACCGCGATCACGCGGAGACCGCCGGGGCGGCGGCGAGCGGGTGGCGGACCCAGACGTTCGGCTCCACGTAGACCGCGCGGTCGTGCTCCGGGTCGCAGTGGACGGTGCTGAGCGCCCCGGGGACGTGGACCGGGCCCGGGGTGTCGAAGGGGAGTCCGGTCCACCGGCGCCACTCGTCGAGGGTGCCGCTGATGGTCATCGACACCGGGGCCACGGAGTCGATCACCGCCCCCGCCCGGACGTGGACCCGCAGCCACGGGTCGTACGGCAGGCCGTCCTCGCGGGTGCGGTACGCGTACTCCGCCATCGGGGTCTGCGGCTCGGCGGGCTTCCCGCTCGGCCGGACCGGCGCCACGACCTCGGTGAACCCGGCCGCGCGGGCTCCTTCGCGCATGGCGGTGAGCATCCGGCCGGAAAGGCCCTCGCCCTGCCGGCCGCGGGCGACCGAGATCTCCAGGGCGCTGACCGTGTCCGGCCGGACGCCCCGCCGCCGGTCGGAGAAGGCCCACATCAGGACCCGGTCCCAGCCCTGGCCGGGCAGCTGCCCGCCGCGCTCGGGGGTGTGCAGCGCGAAGGGGACGCTGAAGGCCCGGGACACGACCTCGTCGCCGTCGGTGGCGATGAAGACGTACTCGGGGAACTCGGCCACCAGGCGCGGGTAGAGCAGCCAGGCGATCGGGTCGTGCTGGGAGAACTCGGGCCAGGAGTCCTCCATGTCCCAGAGGCGGGGGGCCAGTTCGGGGCGGACGGCCAGGGAGGTGATCTCGATCTCGGTCATACCCGCAGGCTAGGGCGGCTCCCCCGGCGCCTCAACGGGGTTTACGCGCCCCCGCCCGGCTCCCCTCCCGGCCCTCCGGCCCGGCCGCCGGCCCGGCCCCCGAGCAGTTCCCCGGGCAGCCCGCCCCGCAGCCGCTGCACGGCCTCCACCAGCTCCCCCGGCCCCGACACCCCGGCGAAGCTCAACCGGACGTGCGCGGCGGGCGGTTCGGCGCAGAAGTACGGGCGGCCCGGGGTGACCGCCACTCCGGCGCGCAGGGCGGCCGCCGTGAACGCGGCGTCGTCGCCGTCCCCGCCGGGGCGCACCCAGAGCTGGAAGCCGCCCGTGGGCAGGTGGGTGAGTTCGGCGCCGGGCAGCTCCCGCCGCAGGGCGCCGGCGAGGACCTCGCGGCGGTGGCGCAGCTCGGCGGCGACGGCCCGCAGGTGGCGCGGCCAGGCGGGGGCTCCGACGAGTTCGAGGGCGGCCTCCTGGAGGGGGCGGGGCACGAAGAAGCTGTCGACGACCTGGATGGCCCGCAGCCGGTCCAGGACCGGGCCCCGGGCGGCGAGCGCGCCGACGCGCAGGCTGGCCGAGGTGGCCTTGGTCAGGGACCGGACGTGGACGACGACCCCGTCGCAGTCCTGGGCGGCGAGCGTCGCGGGCAGCGGGCCGGCGTCCTCGTGGGCGAGGTTGCGCGCGTAGTCGTCCTCGATGACGAAGGCCCCGGCGGCCCGCGCGATGCGCAGCACCTCAGTGCGGCGCGCGGCGGACAGCACGGCGCCGGTCGGGTTCTGGAACAGCGGCTGGCATACGAAGACCCGTGCGCCGGTGGCTTCGAAGGCGGCGGCCAGCAGCTCCGGCCGGACCCCGTCGGCGTCGACCGGGACGGGTACCGGCCGGCAGCCGGAGGCGCGGGCGATGGCCAGCAGCCCGGGGTAGGTGGGCGATTCGACCAGGATCGGCGCGCCGGGTGGGGCGAGCGCCCGTACGGCGGTGGTCAGGGCGCTCTGCCCGCCGGCGGTGATCAGCACGTCGGCGGCGCCGACCGAGCCGACGGCGCCGCCGATCTCGCGGGCGAACCAGTCGCGCAGCTCGGGCAGCCCCTCCATGGGCGGCCGCCCCCAGGCCCCGGGCCGGCGTCCGGCGCGGGCCAGGGCCGCCGCCATGGCCCGCTCGGGCTGGAGGGTGGGGTGCAGGTAGCCGCCGTTGAGCTCGATGACCCCGGCGGGCGGTACGGCGAGGGAGTTCGCGACGCCGCTGGCGTCCACGGAGCGGGGGACGACGTCCCCGGCGCCCTCGGCGCTGAGGGCGACCTCCTGCCAGGAGGTGTCACCGGGCGCGGGGCCGCTCGTCCGCGGGCGGGCGCGGAAGGCGCCCGCGCCGGGCCGGGTGACGACGAGCCCCTCGGCGGCGAGCTGCGCGAGGGCCCTGGAGACGGTGACGGGGCTGACCCGGTAGCGCTCGACCATGGCCCGGCTCGACGGGAGCTTTCCACCTGCCGGGTAGCGGTCGAGTTCCGATCGAAGGGATTCTGCCAGTTCTGCCACGCTGCTACGCTCGTACATGACAGCACAGAATAGCGCTACTCGCCCGGCCTCGATAGCGGTGCAGCCGGTGGGCCACCGGACCGCCGCGCGCAGCGGCACCGCCCTCGCCCTGCTCGGGGTGGTCGCCTTCTCGCTGACCTTCCCCGCCACCGCCTGGGGTCTGGAGAGCTTCGGCCCCTGGTCCCTCGTCGCGCTGCGCAGCGTCCTGGCGGCCGCCGTCGCGGGCGCCTTCCTGCTGGCCGGGCGGGTGCCGCTGCCGGCCCGGGAGCACTGGGCCGGGCTCGCCGTGGTGGCGGGCGGCGTGGTGGTGGGCTTCCCGCTGCTGACCACGCTGGCCCTGCGGACCTCCACCACCTCGCACGCCGCCGTCGTGGTGGGGCTGCTGCCGCTGACCACCGCCGCCTTCTCGGCCCTGCGCACGGGCAACCGCCCCTCGGGCCGCTTCTGGGCCGCCGCCGTCGCCGGGGCCGTGGTGATCCTGGCCTTCACCCTGGCGCAGAGCGGCGGCACCCCCTCCGCCGGCGACGCCTACCTCTTCGGGGCCCTGCTGGTGTGCGCGGCCGGCTACACCGAGGGCGGCCGGCTGGCCCGCTCGATGCCCGGCTGGCAGGTGATCGGCTGGGCGCTGGTGCTGTGCCTGCCCCTGAGCCTGGCCGGCGCCGCGTTCGCGCTGGCGTCCGAGCCGGTGCACCTCACCTGGCACGGGGTGACCGGTCTGGTGTGGGTGGCGGCGGGCTCGAACTTCTTCGGCCTCTACGTCTGGTACCGGGGCATGGCCGAGATCGGCACCGCGCGCGCCAGCCAGCTCCAGCTCGCCCAGCCGCTGCTGACCCTGGTGTGGTCGGTGGCGCTGCTCGGGGAGCACCTCTCGCCGGCCACACCGCTGGCCGCCTGCGCGGTCCTGGTCTGCATCACCGTGACCCAACGGGTCAAATAGCCTCGAAACGGCCTAAACTACTGGCACCGGATCGGACCGGTTCCGAGGAGGTCAGCAGATGCGCGCGACCGAGGGCGACCAGCTGGTGCAGCACGGCAGGATCGTGGGCCAGCACGACAGGGTGGGCGAGATCGTCGAGGTCCTGGGCGAGAACGGCGCCCCCCCGTACCGGGTCCACTTCCCGGACGGGCACGACGCCGTCATGTCCCCCGGCCCCGACTGCGTCGTCCGCCACCCGGACGAGCCCGAGGGCAAGTCCCCCACCTGGCACTGAGTCAGCGAGGCGGCACGGCCGTCGGATAGTGGTCGGCGACGACCCTGGCCAGCGCACCATTGGGGTCCGCGACCACGTACTTCCCCGAGAAGTACGCGTGGCCGCGGACCTCCGCGTACCGCGCGGCGAGGGTCAGGTGCCGCGACAGCTCGGCGGGGTCGCGCCAGGCCGCGGTGGAGCTGCGGGCGTCGCAGCGGTACAGCGCCTCGCCCACGTACAGGTCCACCCCGGTGCCGGCGACCGTCTTCGCCCACCAGCGCACGACCTCCGCGTAGTCGGCCGCCGCGTACCCGATGTGCCAGTACGCCTGCGGGACGACGTAGTCGACCCAGCCCCGCAGGACCCACTTGCGGGTGTCCGCGTAGAGGTCGTCGTACGTCTGCAGGGCCCGGGTCGCCGAGCCGAGCCGGTCGGTGCCCTGGTTGCGCCACACCGCGAACGGGCTGATGCCGAAGCGGACCGCCGGGCTGCGCCCCCGCAGCTTCTGCGACATCTCGCGCACGAGGGTGTCGGTGTTGTCGCGGCGCCAGGCGGCACGGGAGGTGAAGGCGCCGCCGTGCTCCGCGAAGGCGTCGTCGTCGTCGAAGTACTCGCCCGCGACGGGGTACGGATAGAAGTAGTCGTCCCAGTGCACCGCGTCGACCGGGTAGCGGTTGACGGCGTCGAGCATCGCCTCCTGGACGAAGGCCCGCACCTCGGGCACCCCCGGGTTGTAGTACAGCTTCCCGCCGTAGGCGACGGTCCAGTCCGGATTGCGGCGGGCCGGGTGCGAGGCCGCGAGCCGGGAGCGGTCCGTGTGGTTGGCCACCCGGTACGGGTTGAACCAGGCGTGCAGCTCCAGCCCGCGCGCGTGCGCCTCGGTGACGGCCGTGCCCAGCGGGTCCCAGCCCGGGTCCTTGCCCTGCGTCCCGGTCAGCCACTGCGACCAGGGCTCCCGCGTCGACGGCCAGAACGCGTCGGCGGCCGGGCGGACCTGGAGGATGACCGTGTTGAGGCGGCGCGCCACCGCCGTGTCGAGGAGCCCGACCAGCTCCGCCCGCTGTTCCCGCGCGGACAGTCCGCTCTCGGAGGGCCAGTCGACGTTCTGTACGGTCGCGATCCACATCCCCCGGAACTCCGCGGCCCCCGCGCGGCCGCCGGCGGGCGTCCGCGCCGGGCGCACCCCCGGTGGCCCGGCCGGCTCCCGTACCGCCGCTGCCGCCCCGGGCTCCGCGGCCCCCGCCGCCGCCGGGCCCGCGGCCGTCGTGGCCAGCACTCCCGCCGCCCCCGCCAGCAGTCCCCGCCGTCCGATGTGCGCCATGTGACGACTCCGTTCCTCTCCGTGACAATCCTCTGCGTGGGCACAGCATGCCCCGCCCCGGGCCGCCGACGGGGGCAACGCGGGAGTAACGTCGGGGGGCGTGGCGGGCGCCGGGATGCAGTTACCACTGCCGAACACGGGGGACCCGCGATGGATGAGCAGCGAAAGGCACGATGTGACGGACCTCTCTACCCTCCCGACCGACATCACCAGGGTCGGCGTGGTGGGCTGTGGCCAGATGGGCGCGGGCATCGCGGAGGTGTGCGCCCGCAGCGGTCTTGAGGTGAAGGTCGCCGAGACCACCGGGGAGGCCCTGGAGATCGGGCGCACCCGGCTGCACAACTCGCTGACCAAGGCCGCCGAACGCGGCAAGATCAGCGAGGAGGAGCGGGACGCCACCCTGGGCCGGCTCACCTTCACCACCGACCTCGGCGAGTTCGCCGACCGCGACCTCGTCATCGAGGCCGTCGTCGAGAACGAGCAGGTCAAGACGGAGATCTTCCAGGTCCTGGACCAGGTGATCACGCGCCCGGACGCGATCCTCGCCTCCAACACCTCCTCGATCCCGCTGGTCAAGCTGGCCGTGGCGACCTCGCGGCCCGACCAGGTCATCGGCATCCACTTCTTCAACCCGGCGCCCGTGCAGCGGCTCGTCGAGCTGATCCCGGCGCTGACGACGAGCGAGGACACCGTCAAGCGGTCCGAGGCCCTGGTGCGGGACGTGCTGAACAAGCACGCCGTCCGCGCCCAGGACCGGTCCGGCTTCGTCGTCAACGCGCTGCTGGTGCCGTACCTGCTGTCCGCGATCCGGATGTTCGAGTCGGGCATCGCGAGCCGCGAGGACATCGACAACGGCATGGAGCTGGGCTGCGCCCACCCGATGGGCCCGCTCAAGCTGTCCGACCTGATCGGCCTGGACACCATCGTGTCGATCGCCGAATCGATGTACGCGGAGTACAAGGAGCCCCTGTACGCCGCTCCCCCGCTGCTCCAGCGCATGGTCGACGCGGGCCGCCTAGGCCGCAAGACGGGCTCGGGCTTCTACCCGTACGGCTGAGGCCGGGAACGCCTAGGGGCGGTTCAGCCTCAGGTGGTGCAGCAGGAGGAGCCCGGCCGCCATGTTGGCGGCCGGGACCTCCCCGCGCGCGATCATGTCCGGCACCAGCTTCAGCGGGACCCACTCCCGGCGCGAGGACTCGAAGGCGTCCTCGGGTTCGCCCACGTAGGAGGCCCCGTCCGCCCAGTAGAGGTGGTGGCGGGCGTCGGTCAGGCCGTTGGAGGGCTCCACGGTCATCAGGTGGTGGAGCGGGCCGGGCCGCCAGCCCGACTCCTCCTCCATCTCCCGCGCGGCCGCCGCCTCCACCGTCTCCCCGTCCTCGACCACCCCGGCGGGCAGCTCCCAGCCCCAGCTGCCGGTGATGAACCGGTGCCGCCACAGCAGCAGCACCTCGTCGGCCTCGTTGACGGCCGTGGCGACGGCGACCGGCCGCAGCCGGATGACGAAGTGGTCCAGGTGCCGGCCGTCGGGGAGTTCCACGTCCGCGAGGTTCACATCGAACCAGCGGTTCTTGTACACGGTCTGCTCACTCAGGTTCGTCCACTGCACGGTAATGCCACCTTCCGCATCCGTTGGTGGCAACATGGCAGCAGCAGACGCCCTCACAGGGGAACGCGCAGCGCCCCGTCGATGAGGTACGCGGTCTCCTGCGCACCGGAGCACCCGCTGCTCAGCAGCTGCTCCCGGACGGCCCGCAGCCGGTCCCGCAGGCGCAGCGACTCCATCCCCTTGGCCCGCTCGGCCATTTCGGCCGCCGAGGCCACCGCCCGGTCGGCCTCCCCCTGCCGCAGCTGGATCTCGCACAGCATCGCGAGGCGGTGCACCCGCCCCCGGTCGTGCGCCGGCGTCCCCACCGCCTCGGCCGCCTGCTCGTGCGCCCCCGCCAGGTCCCCGAGGCTCAACAGGGCCTCCGCCACCTGTACGTTGACCAGCCCAGGCTGGACGTAGCCGGTCTCGGCGGGCTCGGTGCCGGGTCTGATCCGCTCGGCGGCCGCCTCGGCGCGCCGGATGCACGCCAACGCGGCTGCGGCGTCGCCGAGTTGCGCGTAGGCCTTGGCCTGCATCGCGTACAGGTCGGCGCCCAGCGCCGGCGTGGTGTCCGGGCCGGCGGCGCGCAGCGCGGCCTCCGCGAAGGCCACGGCCTGGCGGTACTCCTTCAGGTGCAGCGACTGGTTGACGAGCAGGGCGATCACGTACGCCCCGAGCCCCCGGTCCCCGCTGGCCTTGGCGAGCCGCAGCGCCTGGTGGAAGTAGCGCTGGGCCAGGCCGTGGGCGTCGGAGTCGTACGCGCAGATCCCCGCGACCGCCACCAGGGAGCCGGTCGCCCGGTGCAGCGGGCGGCCGATCTCGTCGGAGTAGGTCCCGCGCAGCATCGGGGCGGTCTCACTGCCGAGGAAGCGCACGATCCGCGCCCGGGTGGCCATCCCGCCGGCCCGGCGGTACATCAGCTCGTAGTGCACCCGGGCGGCACGCAGGACCTCGATGTGCTCGGGCCCGATCCGCTGCCGCCCCACCCGGGACACGTCCGCGTCCTCGGGCGGGTTCTCCCACTCCCACACCGGGATCACGGCCGGGGTGCCGGTGAGGGCCTGCGCCGTGAGCTGTGCGGGCCGGCCCAGCTCGTCGGAGCGCCACAGGGCCGTGGCACGGTCGACGAAGCCGCTGAGCCGGGTGCCGTGCGGGCTCTGCCGGCCGGGGATCCCGAGCCCGATGTCGTCGAGCCCGACGGGGCGTCGCAGCCGCCCGCCCAGCACCTCGCAGATCAGGTCGGGCACCTGGCCGCGGGGGCGCTGCCCCTTCAGCCAGCGGGAGACCGCCGTGTGTTCGTAGCGCAGCGCGAGTCCGCGGGACCGGCCCGCCTGGTTGACATGCGCGGCGAGTCCGGCGTGGGAGATGCCCGCCTCGGCGAGGAGGGCGTCGAGCAGTGCATTGGGCTGCATGGGCCCCTCCAAGGGCTCGTCCGCTTCAGGCTAGTGGCTGAGCGGTGCGCGCGGGGGCGTTCCGGGTTTCCTTCACACGGGGTGTGAACCGAGTGCGCGCATAAATGCGTTGCGCACCCTGCCGCTCGGGGGGCCGGGGGCGGTTCACTTAAGAGCCTCGCCAAGGAGGCCGCCCGGTCGTCGGCTCCCCCTCGTACAGTGCGACGACCCGGCACCCGCGCCGCCCGCCCCCGCTGTCTGCCCGACACTCCATGGCGGGCGCGGGCGGCGCACCACGGCTCCGCCGCGGTCCGGTTGGTCGCCGGGCCGCGCCGGGGCCGGGCCGGTTCCGTACCGGGTCCGTCCACCGGCCCGGTCCGGAACGGCTCCGCCGGTGACACGGGTCCGCCCGGGCCGTACCACTCCCCCCGGCCGGGCGGACCCGCACCGGTCGCCGCGCGGCCGTGGGACACCGCGCCTGCGGCGGGGCCGCCCTCCCGGTGCGCCCGCACCCAGCCGCGCGGGCGTACCGCTGCGCGGGGCTGGTCCCCTACCCGCCCTTCACCCGTTCTCGCCTCACACGCCGGCGGGGCTGATTTCAGCCCCGCCGGCGTGTGAGGCGCGGGGGTCTGGGGGCGGAGCCCCCAGGGAACGGGCGAAGGGCGGGTAGGGGACAGCCCCGCAGGGCAGCCTGCCGGGCGGCGGCCGCGCGGGGTCCGGGGCGGAGCCCCGGCAGGGCACCCCGGCCCACCCGAACGGGTGAGGGGCGCGCCCGGGATCCCGGACGCGCCCCTCGGTACAGCCCAGCGGCAGCGCTACGCGCCCCGCAGCACCGCCCCGGTCCGCTCGCCGGCCAGCGCCACCGCGGCATCGCGCGCCGCCGTCGACTCCTCGGCGGTCAGCGTGCGGTCGGCCGCGCGGAAGCGCAGCGCGTACGCGAGGGACTTCTTGCCCTCGCCGACCTGCTCACCGGTGAAGACGTCGAACAGCCGCAGCGACTCGAGCAGTTCGCCGGCGCCCTTGCGCAGCGCGTCCTCCACCGCCGAGGCGGGGACGGACGAGTCGACGATCAGCGCGACGTCCTGGGTCGCCACCGGGAAGGTGGAGATCCGGGGCGCCTGCACGACCTCGCCGCCGGCCGCCGCGAGGCGGTCCAGGTCGAGCTCCATGGCGCTGGTGCGGGCCGGCAGGCCGAGCGCCTTGACCACGCGCGGGTGCAGCTCGCCGGCGTGGCCGATGACCTGCTCGACACCGTCGAGGGTGACGACCAGCTCGGCGCAGCGGCCCGGGTGCCAGGGGCCGTACTGGCCCTGGCGGACGACCAGCTCGGCGCCGGCCTCGACGGCCAGCACGCGGGCGGCCTGGACGGCGTCCGCCCAGTCAGCCGGACGGCCCTTGCCCCACCAGCCGGCCTGCTCGCGCGCACCGGCCAGCACGACCGCGGCGTACCGCGGCTGCGCGGGCAGGGCCGCGTCGAGGGTGGCGACCTCCTCGTCCGTGGGGCGCCGGTCGACGGGCAGGCGTACGGCGACGCCCGGCTCGGCGGCGGCGCGGAAGACCGAGCCGGTCTCGAAGAGCGCGAGGTCGTGGCTGCCCCGGCTGTCGTTGCGGCGCAGCGCGCCCAGCAGGCCCGGCAGCAGCGTCGTGCGCAGCGCCGGCTCCTCGTCGGACAGCGGGTTGACCAGCTTGACGACCTGGCGGCTCGCGTCGTGCGCGGGCAGCTGGAGCTGGTCGAAGACGGCCTCGCCGATGAACGGGTAGCTCAGCGCCTCGACGTAGCCGGCGCCGGCCAGGGCGCGGCCGACCCGGCGGTGGAGCTGCTGGCGCGCGGTCAGGCCGCGGCCGGAGGGCACCTGCGGGAGGGTGGACGGGAGGTTCCCGTAGCCCTCCAGCCGGATGACCTCCTCGGCGAGGTCGTTGGGTTCGGCGAGGTCGGGCCGCCACGAGGGGACGGTGACGACGAGCTCGTCCTGGCCGTAGACGTCGCAGCCGATCTCCTGGAGGCGGCGCACGACGGTCTCGCGGCCGTAGTCCATGCCCGCGACCCGGTCCGGGTGGTCGGCGCTCATCGCGATGGTGCGCGGCGCGCCCGGGGCGGTGAGCTCGGTGACCCCGGCCTCCGCGGTGCCGCCGGCGAGCAGCACGAGGAGGTCGACGGTCCGCTGCGCGGCCGCGGCGGCGGCCTGCGGGTCGACGCCCCGCTCGAAGCGCTTGGAGGCCTCGGAGGAGAGCTTCAGGCGGCGGGCGGTGCGCGAGATCGACACGGAGTCGAAGTGCGCGGCCTCGATGACCACGTCGGTGGTGCCGGTGACGACGCCCGTCTCGGGGTCCGTGACGGAGTCGGCGATCTCGGTGTTGGCGCCGCCCATGACACCGGCGAGCCCGATCGGGCCGCTGCTGTCGGTGATCACCAGGTCCTCGGCGTCGAGGGTGCGCTTGACCCCGTCGAGGGTGGTGAACTTCTCGCCCTGCTCGGCACGGCGGACGCCGATCGCGCCGTCGAGGCGCGCGCGGTCGTAGGCGTGCAGCGGCTGGCCGAGCTCGAGCATCACGTAGTTGGTGACGTCGACGGCCAGCGAGATCGGGCGCATGCCCGCCTTCTGGAGGCGGCGCGTGAGCCAGATCGGGGACCGCGCCTCGGGGTCGAGGCCGGTCACCGTGCGGGCGGTGAAGCGGTCGCAGCCGGCCGGGTCGGAGATCTGCACGGCGTAGCCGTACGAGTTCGGCGCGGGCACGTCGAGCAGCGCCGGGTCGCGCAGCGGCAGGCCGTACGCGGTGGCGGCCTCGCGGGCCACACCGCGCATGGACATGCAGTAGCCGCGGTCCGGGGTGATGTCGATGTCGAGGACCTCGTCGACGAGCTGGAGCAGCTCGATCGCGTCGGTGCCGGGCTCGTACTCCGGCGGCAGCACGATGATGCCGTGCGTGCCGTCGTCGCCCATGCCGAGCTCCTCGCCGGAGCAGATCATGCCGTGGGAGGTCTTGCCGTACGTCTTGCGCGAGGCGATGGCGAAGTCGCCGGGCAGGACGGCGCCGGGCAGGACCACGACGACCTTGTCGCCGACGGAGAAGTTCCGGGCGCCGCAGACGATCTCCTGCGGTTCGCCGGTGCCGTTGGCGGTGCCGACGTCGACCGTGCAGAAGCGGATCGGCTTGCGGAAGCCCTCGAGCTCCTCGATGGTCAGCACCTGGCCGACGACGAGGGGGCCCTTGAGGCCGGCGCCGAGCGTCTCGACGGTCTCGACCTCGAGGCCGGCGTCGACCAGCTTGGCGGCCACGTCACGGCCGGTCTCGCCCGCGGGGAGGTCGACGTACTCCCGCAGCCAGGAAAGCGGGACGCGCATCAGATCTCACTCCCGAACGGCCGGGTGAAGCGCACGTCACCCTCGACCATGTCTCGCATGTCTTCAACGTTGTGACGGAACATCAGCATCCGCTCGATGCCGAAGCCGAAGGCGAACCCGCTGTACTTCTCCGGGTCCACGCCGCAGGCGGTGAGCACCTTCGGGTTCACCATGCCGCAGCCGCCGAGCTCGATCCAGCCCTCGCTGGAGCAGGTGCGGCAGGGGCGGTCGGGGTTGCCCACCGACTCGCCGCGGCAGACGTAGCACTGCATGTCCATCTCGGCGGACGGCTCGGTGAACGGGAAGAAGTGCGGGCGCAGCCGGGTGGTGGTCTGCTCCCCGAAGAGCTCCTTGACCATGTGGTCGATGGTGCCCTTGAGGTCGGCCATGGTCAGGCCCTCGTCGACGGCGAGCAGCTCGACCTGGTGGAAGACCGGGGTGTGCGTCGCGTCGAGCTCGTCGGTGCGGTACACGCGGCCGGGGCAGACGATGTAGACGGGGGGCTTGCGCTCCAGCAGCGAGCGCGCCTGCACCGGGGAGGTGTGGGTGCGCAGCACGACGCCGGACTCGTCGCCCTCGGTGCCCTTGGGGCCCTGGACGAAGAAGGTGTCCTGCATCTGGCGCGCCGGGTGGTCGGGCGTGAAGTTGAGGGCGTCGAAGTTGAACCACTCCGCCTCGACCTCGGGTCCTTCCGCGACCTCGTAGCCCATGCCGACGAAGATGTCCGCGATGCGGTCCATCAGCGTGGTCAGGGGGTGGCGGGCGCCGGCGGGCACGCGGTCGTAGGGCAGCGTGACGTCCACCGCCTCCTCGACCAGCACCCGCTCGTCGCGCTCGGCCTCCAGCTGGACCGTGCGGGCCCCGAAGGCCTTGTTCACGGCGCCGCGGGCCTGTCCGACGCGCTTGCCCGCGTCGGCCTTGGCCTGGGGCGGCAGGGCGCCGATCTCGCGGTTGGCGAGCGCGAGGGGCGAGCGGTCGCCCATGTGCGCGGTCTTCGCCTCGCGGAGCTCGTCGAGGTCGCCGGCGGACGCGAAGGCGGCGAGCGCCTCGTCCCGCATGCGCTCGATCTCTTCCGGTTTCAGTGCCTCGACCTCGACAGGGTCGTACGACTTGTTCGGTGCCGACATCTCTTCCCGTACTTCCGATGGCTGGCTGGTGGGTCCCCGCACGACTTGATCGAAACGCCTCGGGCTCGATCGGCACAAGGACACAAAGGTGCCAAAGGACGAGTCTAAGGGCCGCCGGGGGTGGAGGAGCCCGTGGGCCGCCCGGTGGGACTCTCCGCAGGGTTACTGGGTGAGGTAGGCCGGGGCGCTCACGGGCAGGATAAATCGGAACTCGGCGCCGCCTCCGGGGCCGCGGCCGACCGTGATGGTGCCGCCGTGCGCCTCCACGATGCCCTTGACGATGTACAGGCCCAGGCCGGTGCCGCCGCGCTTGCTCCCCCGCCAGAAGCGGGTGAAGACGCGGGCCATCGACTCCTCGGGGATCCCGGGGCCTTCGTCGGTCACGGTGACGGCTGTTCCCTTCTCGTGCGGTGCCACGTCGATGGTGACCGTTCCGTCACCGTGGCGCACCGCATTTTCGAGGAGGTTGCCGAGGATCTGGTCGATCTTGTCCGGGTCGGCCCAGCAGTCGGGCAGCGGGCTGCTGACCCGTACGAGGAACCGCTCGGGCGCCTGGCCGTTCGCGGTGAGGGCCTGGACGTGCCGGCCGACGGCGGCGGCGAGGTCGACGGGCTGGCGGCGGACCTCCAGGCGGCCCGAGTCGATGCGGGAGATGTCGAGGAGCTCGGCGATCAGCCGGGTGACGCGGTTGGCGTCGGCGTCGACGGTCTCCAGCATCAGCCGCTTCTGGTCGTCGGTGAACCGCTCCCACTTGGCGAGCAGCGTGGCGGTGAAGCCCTTCACGGAGGTCAGCGGGGAGCGCAGCTCGTGCGCGACGGTGGCGATCAGCTCGGCGTGGCTGCGTTCGGTGCGGCGGCGGGCCTCGGTGCCGCGCAGGGTGACGACGAGGCGGCTGAGGGGGCCGGTGGGGTGGGTGCGCACGTAGCGGGCGGAGACGAGCACCTCGCGCCCGCCGGGCAGCAGCAGGTTCCGCTCGGGCTGGCCGCGCCGGGTGGCGAGACCCCCGTACGGGTCGGTCAGCGTCCACCAGCGGCGGCCTTCGAGGTCCTCCAGGGGCAGCGCGCGTTCGATGCGGGCGCCGAGGGCCTGGCCGGCGGGGATGGCGGTGATCCGGGAGGCGGCCCGGTTGAAGCAGACGACGTGCCCGGTGTGGTCGGCGACGACGAGCCCGTCGGGCAGCTCGTCGGGGTCGATGACGGGGTCCGGGGCGGTCGCGCCCGGCCGGGCGGGGGCCTCGCGGTCCGCGGCGCGCGCGGCGGGGCCCGCCTGTGGCGGTACGAAGCCCAGGGTGTCCGGGGCCGCGGCCGGCGGCACTGCGGGGCCCGCCGCGCCGGACCCGGCGGCGGACTCGCCGGGGCGGCCGGCGGCCGGCTGCCCGGCGGCGTACCGGAACCGCTCCTCGGCCTCGCCGCCGGCCTCCGGCGCGCTGTTCGTACCGACGGTCATGTCCCCGTACCCCACATCTCCGGGTAGCGCAGTGAGCCCCCGGACGGCCACACTACTAGCTGGGGGTCACGGAGCGGCACCCTCCGGGTGCCCGCTGTGCACGGGCGGACGCGTAGAGGCACACGGCGGCGGCCGTCGCGAGGTTCAGGCTCTCGGCCCTGCCGTGGATCGGGACCCGGACGACGGCGTCCGCGAGCGCCCGGGTCTCCTCGGGCAGGCCCCAGGCCTCGTTGCCGAAGACCCAGGCGGAGGGCCCGCCCATGGTGCCCGCGTCCAGCTCGGCGTCCAGGTCGTCCTGCCCGGCCCCGTCGGCGGCGAGGATCCGCACCCCGGCGGCCCGCAGCCCCTCCACGGCCTGCTCCACCGGCACGCCGACGGCGACGGGGAGGTGGAAGAGGGAGCCCACGGAGGCGCGTACGGACTTCGGGTTGTACAGGTCGACGGAGGCGTCGGTGAGCACCACGGCGTCGGCGCCGGCCGCGTCCGCGCAGCGCAGCACCGTGCCGGCGTTGCCGGGGTCGCGGACGTGGGCGAGGACGGCGACCAGGCGGGGCCCGGCCTTGAGGATGTCCTCGAACGGGGAGTCCAGGAAGTGGCAGACGCCGACCAGGCCCTGCGGGGTCACGGTCTGCGAGACGTCGGCGAGCACCTCGTCGGAGGCGTAGTGGACCCGGGCCCCGGCCAGCAGCGCGGCCTCGACGATGTCGGCGTAGCGCTCGGCGGCCTCGACGGTGGCGAACAGCTCGACCAGGGTCGCGCCGTGGGCCCCGCGGTGCTCGACCGCCTCGCGGACGGCCTGCGGGCCCTCGGCGATGAACCGGCGCTCCTTCGTGCGGAAGTTGCGCCGCGCCAGCCGGCGGGCGGCGGCCACGCGCGGGGATCGGGGGGAGATCAGCTCGTGGTGACCCAGGTCGGCCATGGTCTCTGCGGTCTCTCTCGGGGTGCGGGCCGCGCGGGGCGCGAGCGGTGCGGGCACGGGCGGCGGTGCGGGGGCGCGTGCGCCCGTGCGGGGAAAACACTCGGACCCGCAGGCGCATCGCCTGCGGGTCCGAGGATGCCGACTGCTGACGCGGCCGGCCAGGCCTTAGGCAGCGGCCTTCGGCGCGTTGACGTCGGCCGGGAGGGCCTTCTGCGCGACCTCGACCAGCGCGGCGAACGCGTTGGCGTCGTTGACGGCCAGCTCGGCGAGGATCTTGCGGTCCACCTCGATGTTGGCGGCCTTCAGACCCTGGATGAGGCGGTTGTACGTCATGCCGTTCTGGCGAGCAGCGGCGTTGATGCGCTGGATCCACAGCTGACGGAAGTCGCCCTTGCGCTTCTTGCGGTCGTTGAAGTTGTAGACCAGCGAGTGGGTGACCTGCTCCTTGGCCTTGCGGTACAGGCGCGAACGCTGACCGCGGTAGCCGGAGGCCGCCTCGAGGATCGCCCGGCGCTTCTTGTGGGCGTTTACTGCCCGCTTGACGCGTGCCACTTTTTACTCCTTGTAGCGGGGCCGTGGATGTCGTCACACGACCCGGAATTCGATGGGGTCCCGGTGCTGACGTCCCGCTCCCTCAGGGGGAGCGGAGGACATCAGATGCCGAGAAGCTTCTTGATCTTCGCGGCGTCGCCGGGAGCCATCTCCGCGTTGCCGGTCAGGCGACGGGTCAGGCGGGACGACTTGTGCTCGAGCAGGTGGCGCTTGCCGGCGCGCTCACGGAGCACCTTGCCGGAGCCGGTGACCTTGAAGCGCTTCTTGGTACCGCTGTGCGTCTTGTTCTTCGGCATGGCGCCGTTATCTCCTCGTCGGTGGCGCCCCCGCCGGTCCGGGGACCGGCTCGCGGGAGCGTCATGTTGTTGGGTGATCCGGGACGGTGTGTACCGGGATCAGGCCTCGGTGTCGGCCTCGGCGGAGGCGTCGGCCTCGGGGGAGGCGTCTGCCTCGACCTCGGCGGCCGGGGCGTCCTCCGTCTCGGCCGAAGCCTCGGCGGCGGTACCACCCTGGCGCTCGGCCTTGCGGGCGGCCTGCGCCTCGCGGGCTTCGGCCATCGCCTCGGTCTTCTTCTTGTGCGGACCGAGAACCATGATCATGTTTCGGCCGTCCTGCTTCGGGTTCGACTCGATGAAGCCGAGCTCCTCGACGTCCGAAGCGAGACGCTGCAGCAGTCGGTAGCCGAGTTCCGGCCGGGACTGCTCGCGACCACGGAACATGATCGTGATCTTGACCTTGTCGCCCTGCTTGAGGAACCGAACGACGTGACCCTTCTTGGTGTCATAGTCGTGCGGGTCGATCTTCGGCCGGAGCTTCATCTCCTTGATGACCGTGTGCGCCTGGTTCTTGCGCGCCTCACGGGCCTTCATGGCCGACTCGTACTTGAACTTGCCGTAGTCCATGAGCTTGCAGACGGGCGGACGCGCGGACGCGGCGACCTCGACCAGGTCCAGGTCGTATTCCTGCGCGAGCTCAAGCGCCTTCGCAAGCGGAACAATGCCCACCTGTTCGCCGCTGGGACCGACGAGTCGCACCTCAGGGACGCGAATCCGATCGTTGATGCGGGGCTCGGTGCTGATGGATCCTCCTCGGTAGCACCACACGGCTGCCTGGCAGGCAACCGCTGACGTCTTTTGTCGTCAGACCTCAACCGCGGCGGAGAATGAAAAATGCCCCGCCGGGCACAGGCAGGGGCTCCAAAACAACCGGAGCACCGCCGCGTGCGAACCGCGGGGCGCAACTCGACGGCTTCCCATCGTCCGTACGGAACGATGGACACCGCCTGACCGGAAGACCCGCCTCCCCGGAGGGTGGTCGGGTGGGAGATCGGAGCCTCCACTTGTGGGCCGGGCACACAGGTGTCCGGCCGGTCGAGGTCCATAGTACCCCACGCATTGCAAGGCCGCCGCACGACCTATCGTGGAGCGCATGACTGACGCGACGCCCTCCGATTCCACCCCTCCCGACTACGACGAGATGACCCGCGACATCGCGGACGTCCCGGCCGTCGAGGTCATCACCACGGTGGCCGTCCACCTGCTGAGCGCCGCGGCGGTCAACCTGGGCCTGGACAAGCCCGACTCCGAGCACAAGGACCTCGACGAGGCCCGCAAGCTGATCACCGCCCTGGCCGGCCTGGTCACCGCCAGCGCCACCGAGATCAGCTCCTTCCACGCGGCCCCGCTGCGCGACGGCCTGAAGTCGCTCCAGCTCGCCTTCCGCGAGGCCTCGATCGTCCCGGACGAGCCGGGCCAGGGCCCGGGCGAGAAGTTCACGGGTCCCGTCTACGCCTGATCCTTCTTCCGGTTCCGTTTCGCACCTCGGAGGGCCGCCCGCGCGTCGCGCGGGCGGCCCTCCGGCGTGCGTACGGGGTCCTCAGCGCGTGAAGAGCGGCTCGCCCGGCGGGACCGGGCCGCCGGGCGGGAGCAGGGCCAGGTCCAGGCCGCGTACGAGCCGGCCGCGCAGGGTCTCGTCCGCCGCCAGGGCCTCGGCCACCCGGCGGGCCGCCGGGGCCGGCTCGGCGTCGGCGCTGAGCACGACGGCCAGGGTGCCGTCCGCGTCGGCGCCGCCCCGGCCCAGGTGGGCGCGGAGCACGGCGGGCTCGGCGGCCACGGCCGCGCGTACCGCCTCGCGCACGGCGGGGTCCGCCAGCGGGTCGGCGTCCGTGCGGCCCTCGGCCAGCGCGAGCAGCGCCGGGCCGGTCAGCTGGTACGGGACGGGGCCCGCCAGGTCGATCACGACCGTGTCGGCCTTCTCGTGCGCGGCGGCGGCGAGCGCCTGGTGCAGCGGGACCGCCACCGGCCGGGCCGCCGGGTCCCACAGGGCGAGCGAGGCGATCGAGGTGAAGGCCGGCAGCGCCCGCCGGTTCCCCGCCGTCAGCGTCGGCACGGCCATGTCGCTGGTCTTCTCGCGCTTGAGGCCGGTCTCCGGGTCCGTCTCGACCTCGCCGAGCATCGCCACGACGGGCACCAGCAGCCGGGCGTCCTTCAGCGCCGCCAGCAGCTGCGGTTCGGCCGCCCGGTCGGCCGCCCAGGCCGCGAGGGCGGCGCTCAGCCGGGGGTCGGCGGTGCCGTCGTCGTCGGAGAAACCGGGGTCTGGAATGTTCTTGGTCGCCACAATCAACCGACCCTATCCCGACGTGTCCCACCGTGCGGCGCGCGGGCGGCGGGCCAGTACGGCGGCCAGCACCAGCAGCACCGCTCCCCCGGCCGCGGCCGCGGGCACCCCCGGCACCTTCCGGCGCCCGGCCGGGCGGGCGTGGTCGGGTCCGGGGCCGAAGTAGCGCCGCCCGGCGGCGACGGCCGCGGGGACGGGCGGCTCGGGGCGCAGCGCTGCGCCCGCCTGGAGCGCGGCGACGGGGTCGACCGTGCCGTGGCCCCGGCCGTCGTCGCGGCCGCCGGCCGGGCGCTCGGCGGCGGTGTCCTCCAGCAGCTTCTTGACCTGGGCCGGGGACAGCCCCGGGTGGGCGGCCTTGACGAGGGCCACGGCGCCGGAGACGAAGGCCGCGGCGGCGCTGGTGCCCCAGCCCTCGTAGTAGGAGCGGTCGGGGTCGGCGATGACCACGTCGACGCCGGGGGCGCTGACGGTGGCGTACCAGTGGCGGGTGGAGAACGGCGCCTTGCGGCCCTGGCGGTCGACGGCCGCGACCGCGATGACGCCGGGGTAGGCGGCGGGGTAGGAGGTGTGGTCGCCGCGTTCGCCGCCGTTGCCCGCGGAGGCGACGACGACCACGCCCTTGCCGAGCGCGTACTGGACGGCCTCGTCCTCGGCGGCCTCGTGGTGCGCGGAGTCACTGTCGTCGCCGAGCGACAGGTTGATCACGTCGGCGCCGTGGTCGGCGGCCCAGCGGATGCCCTCGGCGAGGGCGCCGGACTTGCTGTCGCGGGCCTTGTCCCGGCCGGGGTCGCCCTCTTCGAGGATCACCCGGACCGGGAGGATCTTCGCGTGGGGCGCGATCCCGAGGACGCCTTGGGAGCGGTCGGGGCCGTGGCCCCGCCCCGCGATGATGCTGGCCATCGCGGTGCCGTGGCGGGCCCAGGCGCGGTCGCCGCGGCCGGCGCCCATGCCGACGAGGTCGGCGCCGTCGAGGACCTGGCCGCCGAGGTCCGGGTGGGTGGCGTCCACACCGGTGTCGAGGACCGCGACGGTGACCCCGTCGCCCTGGGTGGTACCCCAGGCCTCCTCGGCGCGCAGGGCGAGCAGGCCCCACTGACGGTCGCGGATGGTGTCGGCGGCGGCGGGGTGGGCGGCGGTCACGGCGAGGAGGGCGGCGGCGAGGCCGGTGGCGGCCGCCGCGCGCAGGGGGAGGGGGGTCATCGGGCGGCCCCCTTCGAGGGTGCCGCGCCCGGCGCGGCGTCCGGCACCGTGTCCGGGGCGGCGAGGGCGCTGAGGGCCTGTCCCACGCGGTCGGCGGCGGCCTTCGCGTCGTGGCCGAGCCCGGCTTCGGCGACGGTCCCGGTCGCGCCCTCGCGGAGCGCCTCCTCGGCGGGGACGGGCGCGGCGACGGTGCGGCCGTCGGCGAAGGCGGAGACGGTGTAGACGACGGCCGGGGCCTCGGCGGAGACCGTCGCGGTCCAGGCGGCGCGGCGCGCGTCGGCGTACTCGTAGGCGGGCGGGACGGTGAGGCGGCCCCGGAGGGCGGCCATGGCGCCGGCGTCGGCGGGGGTGAAGACCAGGCCGACGGTGACGAGGGAGCTGCGGGTGGCGTCGGTGTAGGTGGCGCGGAGCACGCGGGTGCAGCCGGTGGCGGCGAGGGCGGTCCGCCAGTCGGCGGGGAGGGCGGCCGCGCAGTCGGCGTCGGGCGCGAGGGCGATCCGGGTCCAGCGTCGGTCGGCTCCGCCGGGGCCGGCGTCGGGGGCGTCCAGGACGGGCGGCAGCAGGCTGTCCGCGGGGGCCGACCGCCACAGCGAGGCGGCCCGGCGGTAGGCGGCGTCGGGGGGCAGGGGGCGGTGCGCGGCGCGGTGGTCGCTCCAGGCGGTGGCGGCGGCGCCGGCGAGGAGGGCACTGCCGAGGAGGGCGCACGTGATGGCCGTGACGACCCGTACGGGGTGGCGGCGGGGGCGGTGCGGCGGGGGCGGCGGCTCGGGGGCGTCCAGGACCTCGGTCCGTGGTGTCGTCGTGGTCATGCGGCGGCTCCGCCCCCCGGTTCCGTACGGCTGCCTGCCCGTACTTTACGTGCCCGCCGACGCGCCCCCACCCGCCCTTGCCCTGGCCGGGCCCTTGCCCTGGCCGGGCCGTCGCCGGGGCCCTTGCCCTGGCCGGGCCGTCGCCGGGGGCCGGGCCCTTGCCCTGGCCGGGCCGTCGCCGGGGGCCGGGCCGTTGCCCTGGTCGGTGCCGGCCTGGCAGGGCGGGCCGCTGCGCGGGGCGGAGGTCCCCTACCCTCCCTTCCACCGTTCCCAGGGGCTCCGCCCCTGACCCCGCGCCTCAAACGCCGGCGGGGCTGAAGTACCGGGGCTCCGCCCCTGTCCCCGTTGCGCTCAAACGCCGCGCGGGCTGGATGTGCGCAGCACATCTCAGCCCCGCCGGCGTTTGAGGCGCGGGGGTCTGGGGGCGGAGCCCCCAGGAGGGGTCCGGGCGCAGCCCGGGGAACGGGCGAAGGGCGGGGCGGGGAGCAGCCCGCGCAGCGGAACCCGGCCAACGCCCGGCCAGGGCAGGGGCCTACCCACCGGTACAAGCGTCTGGCAAGCTGCGCCCCATGACTTCGGACCGGACCCGGTACGACCGGGCGACCGCGCATCTGGACGCGCCCCTGGCCATCGTGGACCTGGCCGCCTTCGACGCCAACGCCGACGACCTCGTCCGCCGGGCCGGCGGGAAGCCGGTGCGGGTCGCGAGCAAGTCGGTGCGGTGCCGGGCACTGCTCGAACGGGTGCTGGCCCGGCCCGGGTTCGCCGGCGTGATGTCGTACACCCTCTCCGAGTCGCTGTGGCTCGCGCGCTCCGGGTTCGAGGACGTGCTGCTGGCCTATCCGTCGGCCGACCGGGCCGGCTTCGCGGAGCTGGCCGGTGACGCGAAGCTGGCGTCCGCGGTGACGGTGATGGTGGACGATCCGGCACAGCTGGAGCTGATCGATCGGGCGCGGGACGGCGGGGCCGAGGAGATCCGGGTCTGCCTGGAACTGGACACCGCCCTGCGGTTGTTCGGGGGCCGGGTGCGGGTCGGGGCGCGGCGGTCGCCGCTGCGGGAGCCGGGGCAGCTGGCGGACCTGGCGCGGGCGGTGGCATCGCGTCCGGGGTTCCGGGTGGTCGGCCTGATGGGTTACGAGGGGCACGTCGCCGGGGTCGGGGACGCGCTGGCCGGGCGGCCGGTGCGGTCGCGGATGATCCGGCTGATGCAGAGCACGGCCCGCAAGGAGCTGGCCGTCCGGCGGGCGGAGGCGGTGCGCGCGGTCCGGGCGGTGGTGCCGGACCTGGAGTTCGTCAACGGCGGCGGTACGGGCAGCGTGGCGGAGACGGCCTCGGAGGAGGCGGTGACGGAGATCGCCGCCGGGTCGGGGCTGTACGTGCCGCGGCTGTTCGACAACTACACGACGTTCCGGGGGCGTCCGGCCGCGCTGTTCGCGCAGCCGGTGGTGCGGCGGCCCGGGGTGGGGGTGGTGACCGTGCTGGGCGGGGGCTATCCGGCCTCGGGGGCGGCGGGCGCCGACCGGCTGCCGGTGCCGTACCTGCCGGCGGGGCTGCGTTACGACCCGCAGGAGGGTGCGGGCGAGGTGCAGACGCCGCTGCTGGGGAGCCCGGCCGACGACCTGCTGATCGGCGACCGGGTGTGGTTCCGGCACGCGAAGGCCGGGGAGCTGTGCGAGCGGTTCGACACCCTGCACCTGGTGGAGGGGGACCGGGTGGTGGACTCGGTCCCGACCTACCGGGGCGAGGGGCGCACCTTCCTTTAACCCTCCCTCCAGCCCTCGCCGTCAGAAGACGGTGTCCGTCTGGTCGGGGATGACGCTCGCGTCGCCCCGGCGGACGGGGCCCGCGGTGCCGTCGTGGTCGACGTAGCCGGTGGTGGAGCAGGGGTAGGGGCCGGTCTTCTGCTTCTTGGGTTCGATGAACATCGGGTTCACGATCCACTTGCCGTCGCCGTTGTCGTAGGCCCGGCACATGAGTTCGTTCTTGTTGCGGTTGAGGACCAGGCGCAGGCCGGTGGCGTCGCGCAGGAACGAGATGTCGGTGTCGGAGTCGCCCGCGGCGAAGACCTGGCGGCGGGCGGCCGGCTGGACCTTCTCGGCGGCCCTGCCGCGGACGCCGAAGACCTCCTTGTTGATCCAGCAGCGCTTGCCGTCGATGTAGGTGGTCATGGTGTCGGCGCCGTCGGGGACGGATCCGCAGCCCTGGAGGTGGGCGGTGAGCCTGCCGTCGCGGGTGGTGGTGTTGCGGATGCCGATGACGTGGGCGGCGTCGATGCCGACGCCCCGGGCCCAGACCTCGACGACGGGCTGCGGGGAGGCGGAGCTGATCCAGACGTCGAAGCCGGCGCGCTGGAGTTTCCCGATGAGGTCGCGCTGCTGGTCGTAGTAGCGGACCCAGCCGGTAGCGGTGCCGGTGCCGACCTGCTGCTTGGTGCCGATGGGCGCGGCGAGGTTCTCGGTGCGGGCGGCGGCCGCGAAGGCGCGTACCTGCTTCGCGGTCCAGCCCTGGGTCAGCTGGGCCAGCCAGGCGTAGCCGGGTTCGGTCGTGCGGCGGTCCCAGCCGGCGAAGGCGGCGGCGCCGGTGCGGGTGGCGGCGGTGCCGTAGACGGCGTTGATCTCGTCGGCGCAGGCGGCGCCGGCGGGGGTGCCGGTGGGCAGGGGGGTGCCGGGGCGGGCGAGGGGGCCGCAGGCGGCGGCGAGGGCCTGGGCGGCGGCCGGGGTGAGGTGGCGGCTGGTGGTGGTCCAGTCTCCGTCGGCGGGCTGGCGGATCCTGCCGTTGCGCAGGAGCCAGAACATGGTGGCGTCGCCGACGTCGTTCTTGACGACGGTGTTGTCCCAGTCGAAGACGGCTACGGGCTTGGCGCGGGCCGGCCGGTGCGGGGCGCAGCTGCCGTACTGGTCGATGAGCTGCTGGAGGCGGGCCTGGTTGTCGCCGTACCAGCCGGCGGCGAGTTCCGGGGTGGTGCAGGCGGGTTGCGCGGCGCGGGCGGGGCCGGCGGCGGTGAGGCAGCCGGCGGCCATGAGGGCCGCGGCGCCGGCGGCCAGGAGCCGGCGTCTGGTGGTGGGTCGGGTCACGGGCACTCCTCGTGGGGATCGTGGCGGGCCGGTGGAGCACGACAGCCGGGCGTCGTGCGACGCCCGGCTGTCGGGTGGGGGGTTCGGTGTGTGCGGGGTTTACAGGGGGGTGACGTACGCGCCGGAGATGCCGCCGTCGACCAGGAAGTCGGTGGCGTTGATGAAGGAGGAGTCGTCGCTGGCGAGGAAGGCGACGGCGGCGGCGATCTCGGTGGGTTCGGCGAACCGGCCGAGCGGGATGTGCACGAGGCGGCGGGCGGCGCGCTCGGGGTCCTTGGCGAAGAGCTCCTGGAGCAGCGGGGTGTTCACGGGCCCGGGGCAGAGGGCGTTGACGCGGATGCCCTCGCGGGCGAACTGGACGCCGAGTTCGCGGGACATGGCGAGGACGCCGCCCTTGGAGGCGGTGTAGGAGATCTGGGAGGTGGCGGCGCCCATGATGGCGACGAAGGAGGCGGTGTTGATGATGGAGCCGCGGCCCTGGCGCTGCATGTAGGGGAGGGCCGCCTTGCAGCAGAGGTAGACGGAGGTGAGGTTGACGTCCTGGACGCGGCGCCAGGCGTCGAGCTCGGTGGTGAGGATGGAGTCGTCGTCCGGGGGCGAGATGCCGGCGTTGTTGAAGGCGATGTCGACGGAGCCGTAGGTGTCGTAGGCCGTCTTGAAGAGGGCGTCGACCTGCTCCTTGTCGGTGACGTCGACCTGGACGAAGGTGCCGCCGACTTCTTCGGCGGCGGCCTTGCCGGCGGCGGGGTCGATGTCGGCGCAGACGACGTTGGCGCCTTCGGAGGCGAGGCGGCGGGCGGTGGCGAGGCCGATGCCGCTGCCGGCTCCGGTGATGACGGCGGTGCGGCCGACCAGGCGGCGGCAGACGATCTCTTCGGTGCGGTCGGTCATGGGGTTCAGGCCTCCGTGCTGATGAAGACGTTCTTGGTCTCGGTGAAAGCGGTGAGGGCGTCGGGTCCGAGCTCGCGGCCGAGCCCGGACTGCTTGTATCCGCCGAAGGGGGTCCAGTAGCGGACGCTGCTGTGGGAGTTGACGGACAGGTTCCCGGCGCGGACGGCGCGGGAGACCCGCAGGGCGCGGCCGACGTCGCGGGTCCAGAGGGAGCCGGAGAGGCCGTACTCGGTCGCGTTGGCCAGGCGTACGGCGTCCTCCTCGTCCTCGAAGGGGAGGACGACGGCGACGGGTCCGAAGACCTCCTCGGCGGCGACGGGCGCGGTGGGGTCGACGTCCGTGACGAGGGTGGGCGGGTACCAGAAGCCGGGGCCCTCGGGGGCCTTGCCGCGGATGGCGCTGAGGTCGTCGGTGACGTAGGAGCGGACGCGGTCGAGCTGGGCGCGGGAGATGAGCGGGCCCATCTGGGTCTTCTCGTCGAGCGGGTCGCCGACGGCCACGGACTCGATGCCGGGGGCGACGAGTTCGAGGAAGCGGTCGTAGGCGGTGCGCTGTACGAGGATCCGGGTGCGGGCGCAGCAGTCCTGGCCGGTGTTGTCGAGGAAGGCCATGGGGGCGGCCGCGGCCGCGGCTTCGAGGTCGGCGTCGGCGAAGACGATGTTGGGGCTCTTGCCGCCGAGTTCGAGGGTGACGCGCTTCACCCGGTCGGCGCACTTGGCCATGATCTGCTTGCCGGTGCGGGTGGAACCGGTGAAGACGATCTTGGCGACGCCGGGGTGTTCGACGAGCGCGTCGCCGGTGACCGCTCCGTGGCCGGGGAGCACCTGGAAGAGGTGTTCGGGGATCCCGGCTTCGAGGGCGAGTTCGGCGAGGCGCAGGGCGGTGAGGGGGGTGGTCTCGGCGGGCTTGAGGATGACGGCGTTGCCCGCGGCGAGGGCGGGTGCCAGGCCCCAGGCGGCGATCGGCATGGGGAAGTTCCAGGGCGCGATCACGCCGATGACGCCGAGGGGTTCGAGGAAGGTGACGTCGATGCCGCCGGCGACGGGGATCTGGCGGCCGGAGAGGCGTTCCACTCCCCCGGCGGCGAAGTCGAGGAGGTCGCGGACGTTGCCGGCTTCCCAGCGGGCGTTGCCGATGGTGTGGCCGGCCTCGCGGACCTCGAGCCGTGCCAGTTCCTCGATGTGGCCGTCGACGACGGCGGCGAAGCGGCGCAGGAGTCTGGCCCGGTCGCCGGGGGGTGCCGCCGCCCAGGCGCGCTGGGCCCTGGTGGCCCGGGCGACGGCGGTGTCGACGTCGTCCCGTGTGGCGGCCGGGACGACGGCGACGGTTTCCTCGGTGGCCGGATTCAGTACTTCCAGCGCATCGGACACGTGGGGGCCTCTCTGGGGTCGGTTCGGGGGTACCGGGCTTCCGGGGTCTTACAGGCGTTCGAAGGAGCGGCGCAGCTCCCAGTCGGTGACCGCGGAGTCGTAGGCGTCGAGTTCGACGCGGGCCATGTTGCGGTAGTGGGCGACGACCTCGGGGCCGAAGGCGGCCTTGGCGATCTCGCTGTTCTCCCAGAGCTCGGCGGCTTCGCGGAGGGTGGCGGGGACGTGGGCGTAGTCGGCGGTGTAGGCGTTGCCGGTGCAGGCCTCGGGCAGCTCCAGGCGGTTCTCGATGCCGTACAGGCCCGCCGCGACCAGGCCGGCGACGGCCAGGTAGGGGTTGACGTCGCCGCCGGGGAGGCGGTTCTCGAAGCGGGTGGAGCGGCCGTGGCCGACGACGCGCAGGGCGCAGGTGCGGTTGTCGAAGCCCCAGGCGACGGCGGTGGGGGCGAAGGATCCCGGGCGGAAACGCTTGTACGAGTTGATGTTCGGGGCGTAGAGAAGGGAGAAGTCGCGCAGCGCGGCCAGCTGACCGGCCAGGAAGTGCCGCATCACCGGTGACATTCCGTCCGGTCCGTCCCCGGCCATCACGTTGCGTCCGTCGGCGTCGGTGAGCGAGAGGTGGATGTGACAGGAGTTGCCCTCGCGCTCGTCGTACTTGGCCATGAAGGTGAGCGAGACGCCCTCCTGGGCGGCGATCTCCTTGGCGCCGGTCTTGTAGACGGCGTGCTGGTCGCAGGTGGTGAGCGCCTCGTCGTAGCGGAAGGCGATCTCGTGCTGTCCGAGGTTGCACTCGCCCTTGGCGGACTCGACGACCAGGCCGGCGGCCTGCATCTCGTTGCGGATGCGGCGCAGGAGGGGCTCGACGCGGCCGGTGCCGAGGACGGAGTAGTCGATGTTGTACTGGTTGGCGGGGGTCAGGCCCCGGTAGTTGGCGTTCCAGGCCTGTTCGTAGGTGTCCTGGAAGACCATGAACTCCAGCTCGGTGCCGACCATGGCGGTGTAGCCGAGTTCGCCGAGGCGGTCCAGCTGGCGGCGCAGGATCTGGCGGGGAGCGGCGAGGACCGGCGAGCGGTCGTTCCAGGCCAGGTCGGCCATGATGAAGGCGCTGCCGGGGTTCCAGGGGATGCGGCGCAGGGTGGCGGTGTCGGGGTGCATGGCGAAGTCGCCGTAGCCCCGGTCCCAGGAGGACATCTCGTAGCCGTCGACGGTGTTCATGTCGGTGTCGACGGCGAGGAGGTAGTTGCAGCCCTCGGTGCCGTGGGCGAGTACCTCGTCGAGGAAGAACTGTGCGGCGAACCGCTTGCCCTGGAGCCGTCCCTGCATGTCGGGGAAGGCCAGGACGACTGTGTCGATCTCACCGCTCGCGACGAGGGCCCGGAGCTCCTCGGGTGCGAGCGGCGGCATGCGGTCTACCACTGGAATCTCTCCTTCGGTGAGCCGAGGAGGCCTAAGGTATTGAATAGAACCATTGCTTGGGAAGGGGAGGAACCGAGATGACCGACACGGAGAGCGGCGCTGGCGCGATCGCGCGGCTGAATCCCGTGCTGCGGCAGGTGCGGGCGGGCAACGGTTTCGAGGAGGCCCTGGAGCAGATCCTCCAGGTGGTCCGGCTGGGTCTGGTGCCGGGCGGGGAACGTCTGCCACCCGAGCGCGAGTTGGCGGAGCGGATGGGGATCAGCCGGGTCACCCTGCGCGAGGTGCTCAAGGTGCTCCAGGACCAGGGCCTGGTGGAGGCCCGGCGCGGCCGGTACGGCGGGACGTTCGTGCTGGCCCGCCCCGACACCCCGGCCGGCGGCGCCGAGGAGGAGCTGCGCCGGCGCGTGGCCGGGGTGGACATCGAGGACGTGCTGCGCTTCCGCGAGGTGCTGGAGGTGGGCGCCGCCGGGCTGTGCGCCTCGCAGGGACTGTCGCAGGAGCAGGCCGAGCGGCTGCTCGCGGCGCTCGCGGCGACCCACGACGCCCCGCTGGCCGAGTACCGCCGCCAGGACACCCTCTTCCACCTCGCCCTGTGCGAACTCGCCGGCTCCGCCACGCTGACGGCCCAGTACGCGGCCGTCCGGGCGACCGTGAACGAGCTGCTGGACTGCATCCCGCTGCTGGTGCGCAACCTGGAGCACTCGCAGCAGCAGCACACGGTCCTGGTGGAGGCGGTGCTGGAGCGGGACGCCGAGGCGGCCCGGGCGGTGATGCGCGAGCACTGCTGCGGGACGGCGGCCCTGCTGCGCGGGTTCCTGACCTGAGGCGCCGGGGACGTACGGGGGTCCGGTGGCCGGTGGCCACCGCGGGCGCGGGGAGGTTTTCGTAACCGCTGTTTAACGCAGGGGTCTTGCGCGCTCCACACCCTTGACGCAAAGGTACGCCTCACAACCATTGCCCTAGGCAGGAGCGCACATGGCCGACGACATCGCACCCGTGCCCGTATCCGCACCACCCGCCGCGAAGGGCGACGCCGACGCGGAGTACCTGGAGCGCCGGACCCTGCGCCGCGGCAGCGCCGGCTGGCTGCTGCTGACCGGGCTCGGCGTCGCGTACGTCGTCTCCGGCGACTTCTCCGGCTGGAACGTGGGCCTGGACAAGGGCGGCTTCGGCGGCCTGGCCATCGCCACCGTCCTGATGGGCGCCATGTACGCCTGCCTGGTCTTCTCCCTCGCCGAGCTGTCCACGATCCTGCCGACGGCCGGCGGCGGCTACGGATTCGCCCGCCGCGCCCTGGGCCCCTGGGGCGGCTTCCTCACCGGCACCGCCATCCTCATCGAGTACATCCTGGCCCCGGCGGCGATCGTCATCTTCATCGGCGACTACGTCGAATCGCTGGGCCTGTTCGGGCTGACGTCCAGCTGGCCCGTCTACCTCGGCTGTTTCGTCGTCTTCATCGGCGTGCACCTGTGGGGCGTGGGCGAGGCGCTGCGCTTCAGCCTCGTGGTCACCGCCGTCGCGGTCGCCGCACTGCTGATCTTCGCGCTCGGCGCCCTCACCGAGTTCGACGCGGGCTCGCTCGACAACATCGCCGTGGACACCGACGCCTTCGGCTCCAGCTCCTGGCTGCCCTTCGGCGTCCTCGGCATCTGGGCCGCCTTCCCCTTCGGCATGTGGTTCTTCCTCGGTGTGGAGGGCGTCCCGCTGGCCGCCGAGGAGGCCAAGGACCCGGTCCGCTCGATGCCGAAGGCCCTCGCCATCTCCATGGGCATCCTCGCCCTGCTCGCCCTGATCACCTTCTTCGCCGCAACCGGCGCCCAGGGCGCCGACGCCGTGAAGACCGCCGGCAACCCCCTGGTCGTCGCCCTGGAGGGGGACGGCGGACCGACCGCGCTCAGCCGCTTCGTCAACTACGCCGGACTCGCCGGGCTGGTGGCCTCCTTCTTCTCCCTCATCTACGCCGGCTCCCGCCAGCTCTTCGCCCTCTCCCGGGCCGGCTACCTGCCGCGCTTCCTCTCCCTCACCTCCAAGCGCAAGGCCCCGTACCTCGGACTGGTGATTCCCGGCGCCATCGGATTCGCCCTCGCGGCGGCCACCGGCAACGGGGCGCGGATGCTGAACATCGCGGTGTTCGGCGCGACCATCTCGTACGCCCTGATGGCCCTGTCCCACATCGTGCTGCGCCGCCGCGAGCCCGGCCTGGACCGGCCGTACCGCACCCCCGGAGGGGTGCTGACCTCCTCGGTCGCCTTCGTACTGGCCCTTTCGGCCCTCGTCGCCACCTTCCTGGTGGACAAGGACGCGGCACTCATCGCACTCGCCGTGTACGCCGTCGCCCTCGCCTACTTCGCGATCTACAGTCGGCACCACCTGGTGGCCTCGGCACCCGAGGAGGAGTTCGCCGCGCTTGCGGAAGCCGAGGCGGAGTTGACCCGCGACTGAGAACCTTGTCCCGCCCCTTGATACGGCACCAACCTGGAGGTAATACCGTGCCCAGGCCGCTCATCGGCATCACCGCCTATGTGGAGGAATCCACCCGCTACAACGTGTGGGACCTCCCGACGTCCCTCGTCCCCTCCGGCTACTACGAGCTGGTCCAGGCGGCGGGCGGCGCGGCCGTGCTGCTGCCGCCGGACGAACCGGAGCGGGCGGCGGAGGTGCTGGGCCGGCTCGACGGCCTGATCGTCTCGGGCGGCCCGGACGTCGACCCCGCCCGCTACGGTGCCGCGCGCGACCCCCGTACGGGTCCGCCCGCGCGGGTCCGCGACGAGTGGGAACTGGCCCTGCTCGCGGCCGCCCTGGACTCCGACCTGCCCGTGCTGGGCATCTGCCGCGGCATGCAGGCCCTGAACGTGGCCCTGGGCGGAACGCTGGTCCAGCACATCGACGGCCACGTCCACACCCCGGGCGTCACCTCCTGGCACCCCGTCAACCCCGTGGCGGGCACCCGCTACGCGGAGCTGGTCCCGGAGAAGGCGGAGGTCCCGACCTACCACCACCAGGCGGTGGACGTCGTCGGGCGCGGCCTGGTCGTCTCGGCGTACGCCGACGACGGCACGGTGGAGGCCATCGAGGACCCGGACCGCTCCCGCTACGTCCTGGGCGTCCAGTGGCACCCGGAGCGGGACAAGGACACCCGGGTGATGGCCTCCTTCGTCGAGGCGGCGGGCGCCCGCCGGACGCTGCCGGAGCCGGTGGGGGTCTCCGTCTCCTGACGCCCGACGTCCACCCGCGGGCCGCACGGATTCCCCACCGTGCGGCCCGCGGGCACGAATGGCCCCTTCGGCGGGCGGCGCGCACGCTGGAAGGATGCGGACCGAGGCCAACGGCACGGCCACCGGACCGGTGTCCGGGTTCCTGCAGAACCCGGTCGTCGGGATGGCGCCGTGGATCGTCTTCTCCCTGCTGGTCGGCCCGGGACGGTTCGAGATCGCGGTCGGGGTCGCCCTGGCCTCGGCCGTCGTCCTGGTGGTGCTGGGCCGGGTGGTGCACCGGGGCAGCTCGTGGAAGCTGCTGGAGGTCGCCGACGTGGTGTTCTTCGCCGCGCTCGCCGTCATCGGCGCGCTCGCGAGCGACGGCACCCTGCGCTGGCTGGAGACGTACGCGGGCGAGATCGCGAACCTGACCCTGACGGTGATCGCCTTCGGCTCGATGGCCGTCCGGATGCCCTTCACCCTCCAGTACGCCCGCGAGCAAGTCGATCCGTCGCTGTGGCACGCGCCGGCCTTCCTCCGCACCAACTACGTGATCACCGGCGTGTGGGGGCTGGCCTTCCTGGTGGCGGCCCTGGCGGGCGCTTTCGGGGACCTGGTGCTGCGCGACCCCGACAACATCTGGACCGGCTGGATCATCCAGGTCCTGGCGATCGTCGCGGCCCTGCGGTTCACCGTCTGGTACCCGGAGGTCGTACGCGCCCGGGCGCGGGGCGAGGCCGCGCCGGGCGGGGCCTCGCTGCTGCTGCCGGTGGCGGGGCTGCTCGTACCGGTCGGCATCGCGGTGCTGGTGTTCGACGGCGGGGCCTGGTGGCTGGGCGTGGCCCTGATCGTCGCGGGCGGACTGCTGACGAAGGCACTCCGCGCGCGCGCCGCGTCCGGGCCGCGCCCGGCCGACCGGATCAGCTGAAGACGACCGAACGGAGCTTCAGCCGCTCGCTGCCGCGGCCCACGATCGGGCGCAGCGAGAAGAAGTCGCCCTCGCACTCGGGCTCCGTGAACACGGTCGCCGTGGCGTTGGTCCGGTTGCGCGGGGAGTGCGCGGGCTCACTGGCGTTGGGGTCCGCCACCTCGGGAAGGGTGATGCACTCACGGCTCTCGGGCTCGAGCAGGATCCGGATGTGCGGCCGGCCGTCCAGGCCGATGAAGGTGTACTGGAATTCGCCGACCGCGGCGGAGGCGGACTGCGGGACGGCCAGCAGGAGCGTGAGGGCGCCGAGGGCGGCGATGGAGGCACGGCGGAGTCGCATGGGGAATCCCCTCGTTCGGAATGGCAACAAACTTGCGGCAGCGACCTTTCCGGGGGGCCTGGCGGAGGTCACCGCCCGCCACGCGCCGAAACGATTCCCCGTCACCCGTACGGCCCCCGCCGTCCCGGGGTACGCCGCTGCGCGGAGCGGTCCCCTACCCGCCCTTCCACCGTTCCCGCCTCAAACGCCGGCGAGGCTGGAGTGCGCGCAGCGCGCTTCCAGCCTCGCCGGCGTTTGAGGCGCGGGGGTATGGGGGCGGAGCCCCCAGGGGGTCCGGGGCGCAGCCCCGGGGAACGGAGGAAGGGCGGGGCGGGGAGCAGCGCCGCAGGCACCCGCACCCGGCACCGCGCCGCGACACGCACCCACACCGCCGGACGGCTAGCGGCGCCGGGTCAGCGAGAGCAGGTCCCGCGCCGGCCCCGCCGGCCGGGTCCCGGTCGGCCAGACGGCGCGCAGGGCGCGGGCCAGGGCAGTCCCCGGCACGGGGACGGACACCAGCCGCCGCGCCGCCAGCTCGTCCACCAGCGCGAGTTCCGACAGCACGCAGGGCCCGGCTCCGCTCAGCGCCGCCGCCTTGACGGCGGTCGTGGAGGCCAGCTCCAGCAGCGGCTGGGCCAGCCCCCCGGACGGCGCCAGCGCCGCGTCCAGCACCTGCCTGGTGCCCGAGCCGCGCTCGCGCAGGATCAGCGGGCTGCCGGCCAGCTCGGCCGGCTCCACCCCCTTCGAGCGCCGCGCCCACGGGTGCGTCGGGGCCACCGCCACCACCAGGCGGTCCTGGGCGATGACGGCCGAGTCCAGCCCGTCGGGGACGCTGAGCCCCTCCACGAAGCCGAGGTCGGCCTCGTGCGCCAGGACCCGCTGGGCGACGTCGGCGGAGTTCCCGGCGTGCAGGGACACGGCCGTGTCGGGGCGTTCCCCGCGCAGGGCGATCAGCCAGCCGGGCAGCAGGTACTCGGCGATGGTCATGCTGGCGGCCACCCGCAGCCGCGAGTCACGCCGCCCGCGCAGCGCCTGCGCGCCCACGTCGAAGGCCTCGGCGGCCTCCACCACCCGCCGGGCCCAGTCGGTGACGAGCGCGCCCTCCGCCGTGAGCGTCGAGCCGCGCGGGGAGCGGTCCACCAGCGCGACCCCGAGCCGCGCCTCCATCGCCCGGATGCGGCTGCTCGCGGCCGGCTGCGTGATGCCCAGCCGGCGTGCGGCGCCGCTCAGGCTGCCGACCCGGGCCACCGCGAGCAGCAGTTCCAGCGCGCCCAGGTCCGGCACGCGGTGCGCGAGCGGGACCGACTCCTCGTTACCCATAACATCAGTTTATGGCCTCATAGGCGTGCGGCCTCTGCCGTCCGGCCCGGCCCGACGGGACGCTGGACCCATGGCCACCACCGCCCTGCACCCCCGCACCACCGCCGCACCCGTCCTGCGGACCCACAAGGTCCCGCGGCTGCGCCACCTCGCCCCCAACTGGTACGCCTCCGTCATGGGCACGGCGATCATCGCCAACGCCGGCGCGACCCTCCCGTACCAGCTCCCCGGCCAGCGCGTGGCCTGCCAGCTCCTGTGGGCGCTGTCCGCCGTGGCCCTCGCCGTGCTGCTGACCGCCCGCGCCGGGCACTGGCTGCACCACCGCGACCAGGCCCGCGCCCATCTCCTCGACCCCGCCGTCGCCCCCTTCTACGGCTGCCTCGCGATGGCCCTGCTGGCCGTCGGCGCCGGCACCCTGACCGTCGGCAAGGACCTGATCGGGGCCGGCGCCGCCGTCGCCGCGGACACCGTGCTCTTCACCGCCGGCACCGCGACCGGGCTGGTCATGGCCGTCGTCGTGCCCTACCTGATGGTGGTGCGGCACAAGGTGGAGGCCTCCCAGGCCACCCCCGTGTGGCTGCTGCCCGTGGTCTCCCCCATGGTCTCCGCCGCCGTCGGGCCCCTGCTGGTCCCCCACCTGCCCGCCGGGCAGGCCCGCGAGGCGCTGCTGCTCGCCTGCTACGCCATGTTCGGCATCAGCCTGCTGGCCACCCTGCTGCTCCTCCCCCTGGTCTTCGGCCGGCTGATCGTGAGCGGGCCCCTGCCCCTGGCGCTGACCCCGACCCTGTTCCTGGTCCTGGGCCCCCTCGGCCAGTCCACCACCGCCGTCAACCAGCTCGCCGACGTGGCCCCCGGCGCCGTCGACGCCCCCTACGCCGGTGCCCTCGGCGCGTTCGCCGTGGTCTACGGGGTCCCCGTGATGGGCTTCGCTCTGCTGTGGCTGGCCCTGGCCGCCTCGATGCTGGTGCGGGCCGCCCGCGACGGCATGGGCTTCGCGATGACCTGGTGGGCGCTGACCTTCCCCGTCGGCACCTGCGTCACCGGCGCCGCCGGGCTGGCCCGCCACACCGGGCTGGACGCCTTCGCCTGGCTGGCCGCCGCCCTCTTCCTCGGCCTGGTCACCGCCTGGCTGCTCGCCGCCGCCCACACCCTGCGCGGCCTGTTCGCCGGCCGCCTGCTCCCCGCCACACAGGCGGCCTAATCCCGAAGGGCCGCCGCCAGCACCCGGGGGGCCTCCGCCAGGGAGGGCCCGTACCAGGTGAGGTGGCGGCCGCTGACCAGTGCGGCCCGGAGGCCCGGAAAGGCCTCCGGGCCGTCGTGCGCGGTGAAGGCGTACGGCTCGTCGGGGAGCACGACCAGGTCGCAGCCGCTCGCGGCGAGCTCCTGCGCGGGCACCCTCGGGTACCGCTCGGGGTGGCCGGCGTACGCGTTGCGCACCCCCAGCCGGGCGAGCAGGTCGCCCGCGAAGGTGTCGCGGCCGAGCACCATCCAGGGCCGCCGCCAGACCGGGACGAAGGCGGTGAGGTCCCCGACGGGTTCCACGGCCGCCCAGGCCTCCTCGGCCCGGTCCAGCCACTGCGGGCGCTCCAGCCCCAGCGCCCCCACCAGTACGCGGTCCAGCTCGGCGAGGGCCTGCGGCAGGTCCCGGATCTCGGTGACCAGCACCTCCAGCCCGGCCGCGCGCAGCGCCTCCAGGTCGGGGGCCCGGTTCTCCTCCTCGTTGGCGATCACCAGGTCGGGGCGCAGCTCCACGACGGCGCGTACGTCGGGGTTCTTCGTGCCCCCGACGCGCACCGCGTCCCCGAGGTCCGCCGGGTGCGTGCACCAGTCGGTGGCGCCCGCCAGCACGCCGGGCGCGCTGACCGCCACCGCCTCGGTCAGGGAGGGCACGAGCGAGACGACGCGCACCGGCTCAGTGCTCCGGCGAGGGCGGCTCGGCGGTGGCGTGGATGTGGTCGCCGACCGCGACGACCAGCAGCCGGGTGTCCTCGGTGACCGCGCGCCAGCGGTGGCGCACTCCGCCGGACAGGAACAGGGCGTCCCCGCTCTCCAGCCGGTAGGCCCGCCCCTCGGCCTCCACCTGGCAGGCGCCGGAGACCACGTACATGAGTTCGTCGTTGCGGTGCTGGTACTCGCGGCCGGCGTCCTGGTCGCCGGTGAACTCCAGCGCGTGCAGCTGGTGGTGGCCGCGCACGAGGGGGCGTACGCCCATCACCGGGGTGAGTCCGGACTCGTCGCCGGCCCGTACGAGGTCCACGGTGCGCGCGGTGTCGGAGGCGGCCAGCAGGTCCACGGCCGTGGTCTCCAGGGCGTCGGCGACCCGCTCCAGCGAACGCATGCTGGGGCGGGCGCGCTCGTTCTCTATCTGGCTCAGGAAGGGGACGGACAGGCCGCTGCGCGCCGACACCGCGGCGAGGGTCAGGTGCAGCGCGCGGCGCCGCTTGCGGACGGCGACACCCACCCGCAGCGGCTCCTTGGAGTCCTTCTCCTTGTCGTTGGCGTCGGTCGCGCCCGCCCGCGCGGGCGCGTACTCCCTGCCGTCGTCGGCGTCCGCGATGCTTCCGTCGTCCTTGCCGTTCATGGGGGCTGCCCTCCCCTGATCCTCGTCGCACATGGATGTGCTGTAAGCACCTTACGCAGCAACCGCCCCCGGATTCGCGCGCAAGAGCCCACCGGGCCCCGACCCGGTGGATTCCCGTCGTCGCCACGTCACCCTACGTGGCCCCCGCCGGCGTGCCACAGCGCACGGTCGCCGTCGAGGACCACCACGTCACCGGCGGGGCGGACCAGCATGCGGGCGCCGGGGTGGCCGGCGGTGCCGCTGCTCCACAGGTTCGTGCCCGAGGCGCCGCGTACGGTCAGCTCGCCGTCGGCGGAGAAGACGGCCTCGTTGCCGGTGCCCTCCGTGCCGGCGCTCCACAGGAGTGAGCCGGCCTGGTCGAGCAGGACGAGGTCGCCGTCGGCCTTGAGGGTCAGGCGCACGCTGCCCGCGTCGAGGACGTCGCCGGCGCGCAGGACGGTGCCGCGGTGGACCTCCAGGGAGCGGTCGAGCTTCCCCTGGGCCAGGGCGCGCAGGGTCGGCAGGGAGGGCGTGAAGGCGTAGAGGGCGCCCTCGGTGCGGACGAACCGGCCGAAGCCCAGGGTGGTGGCGCGGCTTCCGGTCGCGGACTCGGTCTCGAAGGTGACGGGGGACTCCGGGCCGAGGACCGGGTCGGCCCCCACGCGGGGGTTGCGGGCGGGCGGGAAGTCGACGTCGTTGATCCACCGCTTGGTGAGGAACTCGAACTGCTGCACGAGGTCGGCCTGGTAGCCGACGAAGACCAGGCCGCGCGGGGCCTCCTGCTCGCCGGCGGGCCGGTCGAAGTCGTAGGCCGGGCCGAAGGGGATGCCGCGCCGGATGATCCGCCGTCCGTCCAGGTCGGCGGCGGCCAGCGGGGGCCGGCCGGGGACGAGGACGAGGCCGTCGCGCGGGTTGCCCTTGCGGATGTGCGCGAACAGCGGGGTGTGCCAGCCGTCGGGGTCGTCCGCGTACTTCAGGGCGGCGTCCGGGTCGGTGCCGAGGGGGGCTGGCTGCTCGGCGAGCGGGCAGCCGGCGATGGGGGTGCCGCCGGGCCAGCGGCCGACGAGGCGGGCCGCGACCCAGGTCGCGGTGGCCTCCGGCGGCGCGGCCCCGGACTTCTTCAGGCCGGCCAGCCGCTCCCGGGCCTGGGCCCACCAGCCGGGGACGTCCTGGGCGAGCCGGCGCACCACCTGGAAGGAGCCGCCGGTGGCCCAGGCGGGCAGCCCGGCGGGCCGCCGCCCGACCTTCTCCTGTCCCACGAGGAACTCCCCGGGCGGCACCAGCCGGGTGCCGGGCTTGCCCTTCACGGTGGTCCCGTCCGCCGGGTCGGGTGCGTGGAAGCCGCGTACGCCGGGCTGGCTGATCCCGTCGGAGAAGCCGAAGTGCTCGTGCCCCTTCAGCGCCCCCGGGAGCTTGCCCGCGTCCTGCCGGAAGACGACCTCACCACCGGCCGGATCGAGGGCCTTGGTGTGGCGGGCGACCGCCGCGGCGAGCTTGGCGGGGTCGTCGGCGGACAGGCTGAGCACGGCGTGGACCGCGTGCTCGGGCCCCTCGGCGCCGAACAGCCAGGAGCCGGGCGCGCTGTCGCCGGTGTCTCCGAGCTGCTCCGCCCGCACGGCGGGGCCCTGGGCGAACGCCTCCGCGGTGCTGCCGGCGGGCAGGGCCGGGAAGGGCTCGCGGCCGGCGAGCAGGCGCAGCCCGGCGTGGGTGAGGGACAGCCCGGTCCACTGGGCGGAGAGCCCGGCCGGGTCGGCTCCGCCCGCCTTGAGCCGGGCCGCGCTGAAGGCGGCGTTGAAGCGGGCCATCTCCTCGGTGGTGGAGAGCTCCGGCACCAGCCGGCCCAGCCAGGTCCGGGCCCGTGCGGCGTCGCGGAAGTGCAGGAGCAGCAGGCAGGCGTGGTCCTTGCGGGAGCCCGCGAGGATGTCGCCCTGGGTCGTGCGGTCGGAGCGCAGGGGCAGGGCGGCGGCCCGGCCGGGGGCCGCGGCGGGCCGGGCCGGCGCCCCCGGGGGTGCCGCCGTCGCCGCCGTCGCCGTGCCGGCGGCGTACGGGCAGACGGTGAGCGCGGCGGCGGCCGCCGCCCCGGCCCTGATGACGGTCCTGCGGGCGGGGGGCTGGGGCTGCACGTCGTCCATCGGGTCTCCTGGGTGTGGGGCGGGCGGAAGAGGTCGGGCGGGGCGGTCGGCGGGGCGGTTCACCGAGGGCTGGGCCGGTTCAGGTCAGCCGGATCCAGCGCGCGACGCTGGGTACGCCCTTCGCGTCGAGGAGGAAGAGCATGTGGTGGCCGGGGGCCGCGGCCGCGGACGCCGGCGGGGCCTGGAGGGTGAGGAGCCCGCCCTCCCGCCGTTCGATGCGCAGCTCGGTCCGTCCGCGGACGGCGGCCCCGGCGGCGTGCGGAGCTCCGGCCGGGGCCAGCAGCACCGCCCGCCGTACCCGGTCCGGGGTGCCGGTGCGCACCAGGAAGCGGTCCCCGGGGGCGAGGGGGGCGGCCGGCACCTCGTCCAGGGCGGTCCGGGGCCCCTGGTACAGGTAGGCGGGCTCGTAGATCTCGATGGTGCCGTGCATGTCGTCGCGGAGGTCGGCGTCGTGGGCGGTCTGCTGCAGTTCGTCGCCGGTGAGGGCGACACGGCCGTCGGGCAGCACCAGCGCGCTGGAGTGGTGGCCGCGCGGCAGGCGCTGCACCGGGCCGAGCCGCCAGCCGCCCCGGGGGTCGCGCAGCTCCAGCTGGCGGTACCTCAGGTCGGGGGCGGGGCTGAGCAGGCCGCTGGCGTAGTCGTGGATGTCGTAGGCGCCGCTCGCGGTGAGCAGGGTCCCGTCGGGCATCAGGACGGTGTTGTCGCCGGGGCGGCCGGCGGCGGGCGCGTACGAGGGACCGGCGGCCGCGACGGGGTGCCCGAGGACGGGGAAGCGTTCCACCGCCGGGGGCCTGGTCCCCCACAAGGGCCCCGTCCCGCTGCCGGTGAAGGCCGTCCGGCGGGCGGCGGCCGTCTCCTGCTCGCGGCTCCAGGTCTCGCTCCAGGGGTCGAAGACCAGCGAGAGCCCGCTGCCGGCGGTGCCGCCGAAGACGCCGAGCCGGCCGCTGGGCAGCAGGGCGTGGCCGGTGCGGAAGAAGGGGGCGGTCGTGGGCGGGGTGACCTTGGTGAACGATCCGGCTCCGGTGCCCTTGGCGGGGTCCCACAGGAAGGCGCGGCCGGCACCGGTGTGCTCGAAGGAGAACAGCAGCACCTTGCCGGTGGGCAGCAGGGCGGTGTGCGCGCCGAAGTCCGGGGAGTCGAAGTACGCGGTGAAGGCGCCGTACACCGCCGGGCGGAAGCCCGCGTTCGCCCTGGCTTGAGACTCCGTCAGGGACGCGAGGCGGGCCGCCCTGGCCCCGTCCGGGCGGTCGGCCTCGTCGCGGATCGCGAGGCGGGTCCGGGCCTGCGCCTCGGCGTGCTCAGGACCCAGGCCCCGCGACTCGGCCGGCGAGACCTCCCGGCGGACGCGCTCGCGCAGCTCGCCGGGGCTCTGCCGGGCGGGCGCGGCCGGGTCCGGCGGCGGCGCGTCACGGGCCGCGGCGGGGCCGGCGGGGAGCAGGGACAGCACGGTGCTCGCGACGAGGGCGCGGGCGACTCCGCGACGGGGCATGCGGAACCCTCACAGGACGGGGAAGGGGCACGGCCGGACGGGCGGAGCGCCCTGCCGGTGATCCACACCTTCCGCGAGGGTCCGCGAACGCGCGCGCCGGGCGAACTGTTTGAGTGACGATCAGGTCACCCGGGGTGACGCGGAGACCCGTGCCGGCGTTGCGGCATCATCGTCTGCGTGACGACACGACGCCTGATGCTCCTGGACACCGCCTCCCTCTACTACCGCGCCTACTTCGGCGTGCCGGACTCCGTGAAGGCCCCCGACGGCACGCCCGTCAACGCGGTGCGCGGGCTGCTCGACATGATCGGGCGGCTGGTGCAGGACCACCGCCCGGACGACCTGGTGGCCTGCATGGACGCCGACTGGAGGCCGCACTGGCGGGTGGAGCTGATCCCCTCCTACAAGGCGCACCGGGTCGCGCAGGAGACCGAGACCGGCCCGGACGTGGAGGAGACCCCGGACACCCTGCTCCCGCAGGTGCCGATCATCGAAGCGGCCCTGGACGCGTTCGGCATCGCCCGGGTGGGGGCCGCCGGGTACGAGGCGGACGACGTGATCGGCACCCTGACCGGCCGCGCCATCGGCCCGGTGGACATCGTCACCGGCGACCGGGACCTCTTCCAGCTGGTGGACGACGCCCGGCAGCGCCGCGTGCTCTACCCGATCAAGGGCGTGGGGACGCTCCAGGTGACGGACGAGGCGTGGCTGCGCGAGAAGTACGGGGTGGACGGCCCCGGGTACGCGGACCTCGCGCTGCTGCGCGGCGACCCGAGCGACGGCCTGCCGGGCGTGCCGGGGATCGGCGAGAAGACTGCGGCGAAGCTGCTGGACGCGTACGGGGACCTGGCCGGGATCCTCGCGGCCGCCGGCGACCCGAAGTCGAAGCTGACCCCCACCCAGCGCAAGCGCCTGGACGAGTCCCGCCCGTACCTCGCCGTCGCCCCGAAGGTCGTCCGGGTGGCCGCGGACGTCCCGCTGCCGGCCTTCGACCCGGCCCTTCCCTCGTCTCCCGCTCGCCCCGAGATGGTGGAGGCGCTCGCCCATCGGTGGGGTCTGGGAGGAGCGATGTCACGTCTGAGCAGCGCGCTGCGGCGATGAGGTGCTAAGTTAGGTAATCCTAAGCTTCGTAAGGCGTAAGGGGAGACACCGTGGCAGAAGGACGCGCCCGCACCGTCGGCACCGCAGTCGTGGTACGCACCGAACGACTGACGCCGCACATGGTCCGCCTCGTGCTGGGCGGCGACGGGCTGGCGGGCTTCGACGCGGGTGCCCACACGGACCACTACGTCAAACTCCTCTTCGAACCCGAGGGCGTGCGCTACGCCGAGCCGTGGGACCTGGACGTCATCCGCGCGACGCAGCGCCGCGAGGCCTGGCCCCGCCAGCGCGCGTACACCGTCCGGGCCTGGGACCCCGCCCGGCTGGAACTGACCCTCGACTTCGTCGTCCACGGCGACGAGGGCCTCGCCGGCCCCTGGGCGGCCCGGGTCCAGCCCGGCGAGCTCGTCCACTTCCTCGGCCCCGGCGGCGGCTACTGCCCGGACCCCCGGGCGGACTGGCACCTCCTCGTCGGCGATGAGAGCGCGCTGCCGGCCATCGCGGCGTCGATGGAGCGGATGCCGGCGGGCGCGCGGGTGCAGGCCTTCATCGAGGTCGAGGGCCCGGCGGACGAGCAGGACATCCGCACCCCGGACGGCATCACCCCGGTGTGGCTGCACCGCGGCGACCGCCCGGTGGGCGCGGCCCTGCTGGAAGCCGTCACCACCCTGCACTTCCCCTCCGCCGACGTCCACGCCTTCGTCCACGGCGAGGCGGGCTTCGTGAAGGAACTCCGCCGCCACCTGCGGCTGGAACGCGGCGTGCCGCGCGAGCGGCTGTCGATCTCGGGCTACTGGCGCCTGGGCGAGACGGACGAGGGCTGGCGGGCGATGAAGCGCGACTGGAACGCCACGGTCGAAGCCGAGCAGGACCTCCCGGCCGCGGCCGCCGCGTAGGGCGTTCCCGCCTGGCCGTCGGCCGCCGCGCGGGGCGATCTCCCCGCCCCACCCTCCGCCCGTTCCCAGGGGCTCCGCCCCAGACCCCGCGCCTCAGACGCCGGCGAGGCTGAAAGAGCCGGGCGCTCCGCGCCCGTCGCGCTCGCGCGGAGCGCCAGACCCACCCTCCAGCCCCGCCGGCGTGTGAGGCGAGAACGGTTGAAGGGCGGGGAGGGGCAAGCCCCGCGCAGCGGACAACCACCCGCGGGCGGACAATGGCGGCATGCGTACGCTCCGCGCAGTCGGACTGGCCGGGGCCGCGATGCTGCTCGGCGTCGCGGCCGCGCCCGCGGGCCCCGCTCCCCCGCCCCCGCCCGAGCCCCGCATCACCGACGCCGCCGTCACCGCCGCCGTGAACCGGCTCGACGCGACCATCACCGACGGCATGCGCCGCACCGGCGTCCCGGGGGTCTCGGTGGCCGTCGTCCACGACGACAAGGTCGTCTACCTCAAGGGCTTCGGCCTCCGCCGCACCGGCGACACCGCCAAGGTCGGCCCCGACACCGTCTTCCAGCTGGCCTCCGTGTCCAAGCCGGTCACCACCACCGTCATCGCCGGCGCCCTCCCCTCCCCCGACGCCTGGGACCGGCCCCTCGCCGCCACCCTCCCCGGCTTCGCCCTCAAGGACCCCTGGGTCACCTCCCACGTCACCCCCGCCGACCTCCTCTCGCACCGCAGCGGCCTCCCCGACCACGCCGGGGACCTCCTGGAGGACCTCGGCTACGACCAGGCGTACATCCTCGGCCACCTCCACGAGGAGCCGCTGGCCCCGTTCCGCGCGAGCTACGCCTACACCAACTTCGGGTTCACCGCCGCCGCCGAGGCCGTCGCCCGCGACCGCGGCGTGAGCTGGCAGAAGCTCAGCGAGGACACCCTGTTCAAGCCCGCCGGGATGACCCGCACCAGCACCGAGTTCGCCGCCTACGCCAACGCCCCCGACCGGGCGTCGGGCCACGTGAAGAACCCCGACGGCACCTGGAGCCCCCGCTACGTCCGCGACGCCGACGCGCAGACCCCCGCCGGCGGGACCAGCTCGACCGCCCGCGACATGTCCCGCTGGCTGCGGCTCCAGCTGAACACCGGCACCCTCGACGGCCGGCGCGTCATCCCCGCCGACACCCTCACCCGGACCCGAGTCCCCGAGATCGTCTCCCAGGCCCAGACCCCCCGCGGCACCCCGCAGTTCTACGGGCTCGGCTGGAACGTCAGCTACGACGACGCCGGCCGGCTGCGCCTGAGCCACTCCGGGGCCTTCGAGCTCGGCGCCAACACCCACGTCACCCTGCTCCCCCTGGAACGCCTCGGCATCGTCGTCCTGACCAACGGCTCCCCCGTCGGCCTGGCCGACTCCATCGCGCTCGACTTCTTCGACGTCGCCGAGCACGGCAAGCCCACCGCCGACTGGCTGCCGCTCCTCGCCGCCACGTACGAGCAGCTCGACTTCGCGCTCCGGTCCCCGACCGACTACGCCCACCCGCCCGCCGGCGCCAAGCCCGCCCGCGACGCCGCCGCCTACACCGGGACCTACGACAACCCCTACTACGGCCCCCTCACCGTCACCGCCGACGCCGAGGGCGGCCTGACCCTGTCCCTCGGCCCGAAGCCCCTGCGCTTCGCCCTGACCCACTACGACGGCGACACCTTCAGCTTCGAGACCACCGGCGAGAACGCCGTCGGCCGCACCGGGGTGTTCTTCTCCGAAGACGAGGACGGCGAGGACGGCAAGGTCCGCGTCGAGTACCTCGACCAGAACCACCTCGGCACCTTCACCCGCAGGTAGCGGCCTACCCTGGTCCCGATGACCCGCAGATCCCACATCCCGCCCGCGCCCCTCCCCCAGCAGGCCGGTATCGACCCGGTCCGGATGCGCCTGCCCCCCGACCACGAGGGCCGCTGGCCCACCCTCGGCGCCTACCTGACCGAGCGGTACGCCGGCACGCGCGGCTCCGAGTCCATGGCCCGGCTGCTCTCCGGCGGCCGGGTGCTCGGCGAGGGCGGGCGGGTGCTGCGGCACGAGGACCCGTACGAGCCGGGCGGCTGGCTCTGGTTCCACCGGGACATGCCGCCCGAGCCGGCCGTGCCCTTCCCGATCCGTGTGGTCCACCGCGACCGGCACCTCCTGGTGGTGGACAAGCCGCACTTCCTGGCGACCACCCCGCGCGGCACCCACGTCACCGAGACCGCCCTGGCCCGGCTGCGCCGGGAGCTGGACCTGCCGGCGCTGAGCCCCGCCCACCGCCTGGACCGGATGACGGCCGGGCTGGTGATGTTCAGCATCCGGCCCGAGGACCGCGGCGCCTACCAGCTGCTGTTCCAGCAGCGCCGGGTGCGCAAGGAGTACGAGGCCCTCGCGCCCCACGACCCCGCGCTGGAGCTGCCCCGGCTGGTCCGCAGCCACATCGAGAAGACCCGCGGGGTGATGGCGGCGGTCGAGGTACCCGGCGCCGAGCCGAACGCCGAGAGCCTGGTCGAGCTCACCGGCGTACGGGACGGGCTGGGCCGCTACCGGCTGACCCCGCACACCGGCCGCACCCACCAGCTGCGGGTGCACATGAACTCCCTGGGCCTGCCCATCCTGGGCGATCCCGTCTACCCGGTGGTCGCCGAGGCGGCGGACCCGGCGGACTACCGGCGCCCGCTCCAGCTGCTGGCGCGCACCCTGGCGTTCACCGACCCCGTCACCGGCGTCGAGCACCGGCTGGAGACCGGGCTCACCCTCCGGGCGTGGGAGGACCGGGCGGGCTGGGAGGCGGGCCCGGCGGCGTGAGCCCGGCGATCCGCAGGGCCGCGTCGGCCGCGGCCTCCGCGAAGACCGCGACCGGCCGGCCGGGATCGGAGCGGCGGACCAGCATGACGCCCTCGATCAGGCCGAAGACCAGGTCGTTGCGCAGGGCCAGCCCGCCCCGCTCCCGCGCCAGTTCGGCACCGGCGGGGGTGGCGGCGAGCAACGCCCGGTAGCCGTCGCGCAGTTCCCCGCGCATCCGGCGGAACCGTGCCAGCCGCGGCTGCCTCAGCTCGGGCAGCAGGTAGAGGGCGCCCAGGTCGTACGGGCCGCCGCACAGCAGCAGCACGTCCGAGCGGCACAGCTCCCACAGCCGCAGGGCGGCCGGCCGGGCGTTGTCGGCCAGCAGCCTGCGCACCAGGGCCAGCGAGGGCGCGACCGTGGACTCCAGGAGTTCGGCGAGGAGTTCCTCCTTGGCGCCGAAGTAGTGGTACATCGTGGCCTGGCGCATTCCGGCCCGTTCGGCCACCGCCCGGGTGGTGGTGGCCGCGTACCCCCGGACGGTGAACAGTTCGGCCGCCGCGCAGAGGATCTCCTCGCGCGGCGGCCGGCCGCTGTCCCGTCTCAGCCGGTCGGCGCGCGGCCGGCCGACCCGTCTCGGGCCTTCGCCCGTTCCCCCGCTCATACGCCCGATCGTCGCACAGCACACCGGCGAGGGATCATGGCAAGAGGTCAGATCCGGCCGTCGGGGGCTTCGGACGAAGCCCCAAAACCGCCTAGCCGACCGAGCTGTAGGCCACTACGCCCCGCAGCAGGGCGTCGACGGCCTTGCGGGCGTTGCGCGCGACCGTGCTCCCGCCCGCCGAGGACGGCGGGGCCGTCGAGGCGGGGGCCGCCTGCGCGATCTGCCCGAGGACGTCGATGACCTGCTTGCACCAGCGCACGAAGTCACCGGCCGGCATCTCCGCCTCGCGCAGCACCTCGTCCAGGCTCTTGTCGGAGGCCCACTGGTAGGCCGCCCACGCGAAGCCGAGGTCCGGCTCGCGCTGGCCCACGCCCTCCGCCTGGTTGATGCGGTGCTCCTCCTCCAGCGCGTCGAGCCGGCCCCAGATGCGGACCATCTCGCCCAGCGCCGCCTTCGCCGCGCCGCCCGGCACCTTGGGCGGTGCCGCGTCGTCGGACTGCCGGGCCTCGAAGACCAACGCCGAGACGCAGGCGGCCAGTTCCGCCGGGTTCAGGCCCTCCCAGACGCCCTCGCGCAGGCACTCCGAGGCCAGCAGGTCCAGCTCGCCGTAGAGCCGGGCCAGGCGCTTGCCGTGCACGGTGACCTCGTCCTCGCGCAGGTAGTCCAGCTCGGTGAGCAGCGCGTGGATGCGGTCGAAGGTGCGGGCGATGGTGTTCGTCCGGCCCTCGATGCGCCGCTCCAGCTGCTGCGTGTCCCGCTTGAGCCGGTGGTAGCGCTCCGCCCAGCGGGCGTGGTCCTCGCGCTCGTCGCAGCCGTGGCAGGGGTGCGCCCGCAGTTCGGCGCGCAGCCGGGCGATCTCGCGGTCGTCGGCCGCGGCGGCCCGGCCCGGCCGGTGCCGCTTCGGGTCGATGTGGCCGGCCTTGTTGCGCAGCGCCGTCGCCAGGTCCCTGCGGGACTGCGGGGAGCGCGGGTTGAAGGTCTTGGGGATCCGCATCCGGTCGATGGCCTCGACCGGGACCGGGAAGTCGATCGACGCGAGCCGCTTGACCTGCCGCTCGGCGGTGAGCACCAGCGGGCGCGGGCCCTCGTGGTACTCGTACCCGCGGTGCCCGTTGCTGCGGCCGCCGGGCACGCCCGGGTCCAGGACCAGTGCGAGGCCGGCGAACTTGCCGGTGGGGACGTGGATGACGTCGCCCGGCTTGAGCTTCTCCAGCGAACTGGCCGCCTGGGCCCGGCGCTGGGCCGCGCCCTGCTTGGCGAGGTCGGTCTCGCGGTCCTTGAGGTCGCGGCGCAGCCGCGCGTACTCCTCGAAGTCGCCGAGGTGGCAGGTCATGCCCTCCTGGTAGCCCTCCAGGCCCTCCTCGTTGCGCTGGACCTGCCGGGAGATCCCGACGACCGAGCGGTCGGCCTGGAACTGCGCGAAGGAGGTCTCCAGCAGTTCGCGGGAGCGGTGCCGGCCGAACTGGGAGACCAGGTTGACGGCCATGTTGTACGAGGGCTTGAAGCTGGAGCGCAGCGGATAGGTGCGGGTGCCGGCGAGGCCGGCGAGCTGCACCGGGTCCATGCCGCGCTGCCACAGCACCACCGCGTGGCCCTCGACGTCGATGCCGCGCCGTCCGGCCCGGCCGGTGAGCTGGGTGTACTCGCCGGGGGTGATGTCGGCGTGCTGCTCGCCGTTCCACTTGACGAGCTTTTCCAGGATGACCGTGCGCGCGGGCATGTTGATGCCGAGCGCGAGGGTCTCGGTGGCGAAGACGGCCTTGACGAGGCCGCGTACGAACAGCTCCTCCACGACCTCCTTGAAGGTGGGCAGCATGCCCGCGTGGTGCGCGGCGATGCCCCGCTCCAGGCCTTCGAGCCACTCGTAGTAGCCGAGGACGTGCAGGTCCTCGGTGGGGATGGAGGCGGTCCGCTCCTCGACGATCTCGCGGACCCGCAGGCGCGCCGTGTCGTCGTTGAGCCGCAGGCCCGCGTACAGGCACTGCTGGACGGCGGCCTCGCAGCCGGCCCTGCTGAAGATGAAGTTGATGGCGGGCAGCAGGCCGTCGTTGTCGAGGCGGGCGATGACCTCGGGGCGGCCCGGGGTCCAGATCCGGCCGCGGGAGCGGCGTTCGCGCTCGCGGTCGGCCTCGCGGACCATCTTGCCGCGGCGCCGGTCCTTGGGGCTGTAGCCGCGGCTGTTCTCCTCGCGGGCCATGCGCAGCAGGTCGGGGTTGACCTCGCGGCGGGCGGAACCGCGGCCTCCGTGGTCGGACTCCTCCTCGAAGAGGTCGTAGATCCGCCGGCCGGCCATCACGTGCTGCCACAGCGGTACGGGGCGCTCCTCGGAGACGATGACCTCGGTGTCGCCGCGGACGGTGTCGAGCCAGTCGCCGAACTCCTCCGCGTTGGAGACGGTCGCGGAGAGCGAGACGAGGGTCACCGACTCGGGGAGGTGGATGATCACTTCCTCCCAGACGGCGCCCCGGAACCGGTCGGAGAGGTAGTGCACCTCGTCCATCACGACGTAGCCGAGGCCGCCGAGCGCCTGGGAGCCCGCGTAGAGCATGTTGCGGAGCACCTCGGTGGTCATCACGACCACGGGGGCGTCGCCGTTGACGCTGTTGTCGCCGGTCAGCAGGCCCACCTTGGCGGCGCCGTAGCGCTTGACGAGGTCGGCGTACTTCTGGTTGGACAGGGCCTTGATGGGCGTCGTGTAGAAGCACTTGCGGCCCTGTTGGAGGGCGAGGTGCACGGCGAACTCGCCCACGATGGTCTTGCCCGAGCCGGTCGGGGCGGCCACCAGGACGCCCTTGCCGGCCTCCAGTGCCTTACAGGCTTCGATCTGGTACGGGTCCAGGTCGAATGCGTACATCTCGCGGAAGGGGGCCAGGGCGGAGGCCTCTTCGGCGGCGCGGATCCGGGCAGCGGCGTACCGCTCGGCGGGTGAGAGTTCTTCGGTCATCTTGTCTTCGAGACTACCCGTCGCCTCTGACAACAGTCGCGATCATTTATGTGAGGAGCCGGACCGCCCCGGGAACGCACTCGGCGGTCACCGGGAGGGCGCCCAGCGGCTCCCCGTCGGCGTAGGCGGTCAGGTCCGGGGCTTCGAGGGTGACCTTGGCGGCGCGGTGGACGGTGACCTTGGGGTGGGACAGGTGCGTCCCCTTGTAGACCTGCGGGAACACCGTGAGCAGGGTGCCGCGGCCGCAGTCGCCGACCACGGTGACGTCGAAGAGCCCGTCGTCGGGCAGAGCGTCGGCGCATATGCGCATCCCGCCGCCGTACGAGGTGCCGTTGCCCACCGCGACGAGGGTGGCCTCGGTCTCGATGACCGGGCCGTCGTCGAGGGTGATCCGGTAGGGGAAGGGCCGGAAGGCGGCCAGCTCCAGGGCGATGGCCAGGTCGTACTTGAAGCGCCCCAGCGGCAGCCGCATCCGGTTGCCGCGGTCGTTGACCCGCGAGTCGAAGCCGGAGCACAGCACGGTCCCGTACCAGCTGCCGGCCGCCCGGCCGAGGTCGATCTCCCGGATGCGGCTCTCCTTGAGGGCCTCGGCGGCCAGCCGCCCGGCGCCCGCGGGGTCGCCCACGGGCAGCCCGAGGGAGCGGGCGAAGTCGTTGCCGGTGCCGGCCGCGACCACGCCGAGCGGGACCAGCGTCCCGGCGAGGGCCTGGAGGGCGAGGGAGACCACCCCGTCGCCGCCCACCGCGATCACCGCTCCGGTGCCCCCGCGGACGGCGGCGCGCAGCCGGTCCAGGGCGTCGGAGGCGTCCGTGCCGACGACGGTCCGTACGCAGAAGCCGGCGGCCCGGAGCGCGGAAGCGGCCGGCCGCGCGGCGTTCGCGCCCCGGCCGCGTCCCGCGGTGGGATTGACGAAGAGGGTGATCTCAGCGGTCACCCACCGGAACCTACCTGTCAGGTGGCGTCGTCGTAACCGTTGATCTGGCGGCGTCCGCCGTCGTCCTGGCCGGGCAGCGAGGAAGCGGACGGGGCGGCTTCGGCGGCACCGATCGGGGCCGGGGTCAGGTCCAGCTCGGATGCCTCGTCGTCGTCGAGCCCGGCGTCAGGGTCGTCGCGCCGGCGCCTGCGGTCGTTCAGCAGGCAGATGCCCAGGGCGATGAAGTAGAGGGCGACGATCGGGGAGGCGAGCGTGAGCATGGTGAGCGGGTCGCCGGTGGGCGTCGCGAAGGCCGAGAAGACCGTGATGCCGAGCACCATGGCGCGCCACCAGCTGCCCAGCCGCTTCGCGGTGAGGACGCCGGTGAAGTTCAGCAGCACCAGCATCAGCGGCAGCTCGAAGGCGAGGCCGAAGACCACGACCATGCGCGTGACCAGGTCGAGGTAGTCGTCGACCGGGAGCAGGTTCTTGACGTGGTCGGGGGTGAACCCGAGGAGGATCTCCGCGGTCTGCGGCAGGATCTTGTACGCGAGGACCGCGCCGGCGACGAAGAGCGGCGCGCCGACGGCGACGAAGCTCAGCGCGTACTTCTTCTCGTTCCTGTGCAGGCCGGGGGCGGCGAACGCCCACAGCTGGTACAGCCAGACCGGGGCGGAGAAGACGATGCCCGCGGACAGGCCGACCTTCAGCGCGATGGAGAAGGGCGCGGTCAGGCCGTTGGTGGTCATCTCGGCGCAGGGGGCGCCGTTGCGCTGGTGCGTGGCGCCGTTGGTGCAGCCCACGGACGACAGCATCGGCTCCAGCAGGAAGTCGATGATCGGCCGGTAGTAGTAGGCCGCGACCACCGTGATCACGACGATCGCCAGAACCGACTTCAGCAGCCGGTTCCTCAGCTCACGCAGGTGCTCGACGAGCGGCATCCGCCCTTCGGCGTCCTTCGCCTGCCGGTCCTTTTTCCCCTGCTTGCGGGCAGACTTGAGCAACCCACGTCCCTTGTCTCGTTGCAGTGACTGGCGTGACGGGCGACCGCCGCGCGTCAGCCCTGGGTGGTGCGGTTGGTCTCGTTCACCGGCCGGGCGCTGGTGACGTCACCGGGCGAGGCCTGGATGGTCCGGGGGGCCACGGGCTGCTGCGCGGCCTGGTCGGCGGCGGGAGCGGCGTCGGCGTCGGCCTCGCCGTCCTTCTTCATGGCCTTGGCCTCGCTCTTGAGGATGCGGGCCGACTTGCCGAGCGAGCGGGCCATCTCGGGGAGCTTCTTGGCGCCGAACAGCAGCACGATGACAGCGATGATCAGAAGGATCTCAAGGGGCTTCAGATTGCCGATCATGTGTGTCTTCCTTCTCACCGAAACGGCTGGTTGTGGTGGCCTTGGGCGATACCGGACAAAGATCCGGTACCGCTCTGACATGGATCGTAACCCCCGAGGGTTAACGCCCGGCAATCCCCGGGGGTACCCGCGAGTGCCTGCCGCACCGACGGTACGGGTCCGGCTCCGCGGTTTCCATATCCAGAGGACTACATGCTCGTGGCGCGACCGCTACGGGGCCGCCGCCCGCCCGGCCCGGGCGAGGTCGGCGGCGGCCCGTTCCAGGTCGCCCGAGGCCTCGGTGATCCGGCGGCTGGCCAGCGCGACCTGCCCGGCCAGCCGCCGCACCTCCAGGAAGACCCGCAGGGCGAGGACGGACAGGACGGCGAGCCCGAGGAACCCCAGGACGATCGCGAGCATCGGCCACAGCATGCCCAGAGCCTAGCGCGCCCCCCTCACACGCTGCGCAGGGTGCTCACTCCCCCGCCCGTCAGGAGCTCCACGATGCGCTCACCGGCGGGTTTGCGGACGGCCGCCGCGCACTCGGGGCAGGTGAAGGAGTAGAAGGTGGCGCGCCGGCTGCCGCCGATCGCCAGCCGCAGCGCGTCCGCCGCGAGCTCGAAGCGCGCCCGGCACTCGGGACATGCCGCCTTGAACGTGACCGGTACGAGACCTGCTGACCGCGACATCGCTCCCGCTCCCCCTAGACCTGTTCCCCGTACCCCGCGAGTGCCTCTCCAGCGGCCTTCCGGGCGCTGTCCGCCAGCTCCGGAGGCGACACGATCCGACCGTCGCGGCCCAGGCGCAGCGCGAGCCGGCGCAGCGAGGCCGGGTCGGGGCTGCGCAGCGTGATCCGCAGGCCGCCGTCGGTGAGCTCCTCGGCGCTGTCGTGCGGGTAGTACTCGGCGACCCAGCGGCCGCCGGGGCCCACCTCGACCACCACCTCCGGGTCCTCGGCGGCCGGCTGCACCAGGCCCACCGACAGGTCGCGGGGCTCGATGGCGGGCGGCTCGGCCCGCTCGTCGAGGAGGCGGATCTCGGCGACCCGGTCGAGCCGGAAGGTGCGCCGGGCCTCGGACAGGTGGCACCACCCCTCCAGGTAGGTGTGCCCGACGGCGAAGAGGCGGATCGGGTCGACGGTGCGCTCGGTGAGCTCGTCGCGGGCGGGCGAGTAGTAGCGCAGCCAGAGCCGGCGCCGCTCGGAGATGGCCCGGTCGACGTCCGCGAAAACGCCGCCCTCGGACTCGAAGGTCACCGACAGCCGGGAGCTGGCCCCGGCGGCCTCGCCGGCGGCGGCCTCCAGCTTGGCGGTGGCCCGCAGGAGCGCGTCCCGGTCGCTCTCCCGCAGCCCCGGCAGGGTCGCGACCGCCCGGGCGGCGACCAGCAGGGAGGTGGCCTCGTCGGCGGCGAGCCGCAGCGGCTCGGCGGTGGACTCCCCCGAGGCGTCGGCGTTGTGCCACCAGATGCGGTCGCCGTCGGTGTCGATGTCGAGCAGGTCCCCGCCGCGGAAGCTGGTGCCGCACATGGGCAGCACGTCGAGGTCCGAGATCAGCTCGTCCTCGGTGATCCCGAAGGCGCGGGCGACGTCCGCGACGTGCGCGCCGGGGCGCTCGCGCAGGTAGGTCACCAGGGACAGCATCCGGCGGGTCTGGTCGATGGCGTTGGCGGCCATGCTGCTACGTCTCCCCCTCAGGGCGTTGCTGCTGTTGTTGTTCGGGCGGGTTCAGCCCCGGGCGACGGCGCGGAGCCGGTCCACCACGTCGGCCCGCAGGTCGGCCGGCCCCACCACGACGACGTCGGGGCCGAACTCCACGAGCCAGGCGTCCAGCCCGTGCCCGTAGGGGATCTCCAGCTCGTCCCAGCCGTCGCCGCCCTCACGCACGGCCGTGGCCTTGGCCCGCAGCGGGTAGCCCGCCCCGGCGCGCAGCCGGATCAGCGCCGAACGCTCGGCGCCCTCACCGGCCCAGGCCGCCACGGTCTCCCGCACGGTCACCACGTCCGGTACGTCGGCGGTGTACTTCCCGGCCCGGGAGCGGACCTTGCCGGTGATCCGGGAGAGCCGGAAGACCCGCTCCGCCCCGCGGTCGCGGTCGTAGCCGGCCAGGTACCAGTGACCGCGCCAGCACTCCAGGGCCCACGGCTCCACCTGCCGGGGCTCGGGCCGGGCGGCGTTGGACTTGCGGTACTCGAACACCACCGGCCGCCGGTCGCGGCAGGCCAGCATCAGCGGCTCGAAGGCCGCCTCGTGGACCGGGATCCGCGGTTCGATGGCGCTGTGCTGGCCCTCGTACGGGTCGCCCGCCTCCGGCATCCCGCCCGCGCGGAGCTTCTGCAGCGCGCCGCTGGCCGCCCCGGCCAGGCGCGCCTGCTGCCACACCTTGGCCGCCAGCCCCAGGGCGGCGGCCTCCTCGGCATCCAGGGAGACGGGCGGCAGCCGGTTGCTGTCCCGGCGGGCCAGGTAGCCGGTCTCGCCCTCCAGGTTCTCCACGGTCTCGATCACCAGACCGAGCTCGCGCAGATCGTCCTTGTCCCGCTCGAACATCCGGTTGAAGGACTCGTCGTTCCCTGCTTCGAGGTAGGCCTCGATGGAACCGCGCAGCTCACGCTTGCTGAGGGGACGGCGCGTCCCCAGCAGGCACAGCGCCAGGTTCATCAGCCGCTCGGCCTTGGCGATCGCCATCGACGCCCTTCCCCCCACTCTTCGGCACACACTCGTGACCGTTGACCGTACCGCCCCCACGGTCCCCGGCAAAAGCGAGGGCCCCCGCCTCACGGCGGGGGCCCTCGGTGATCACAGCGGGTGAGATCAGACGCGCATCAGGTCGCAGACGAAGATCAGCGTCTCGTTCGGCTTGATGGCGCCGCCGGCACCGCGCTCGCCGTAGGCGAGGTGGGCCGGGATGGTCAGCTTGCGACGGCCGCCGACCTTCATGCCCTGGACACCCTGGTCCCAGCCCGGGATGACCTGGCCGATGCCCAGGATGAACTCCAGCGGGGCGCCGCGGTTCCAGGAGGCGTCGAACTCCTCACCGGAGGAGAAGGCCACGCCCACGTAGTGGACCGAGACCTTCTTGCCGGCCTCGGCCACCGGGCCGTCGCCCTCCCAGATGTCCTCGATGACCAGGTCGGCCGGGGCCGGACCCTCGGGGAAGTCGATCTCGGGCTTCTCGAGCTCGCGCACGGAACTGCTCCTCATACGTACGAAACGATGTACAACCGGAACAGTCTTACACTGCTCCGACGATGTCGACGACGAAGACGAGGGTGGAGTTGGCCGGCAGGTCCTCACCCTTGGCCTGGTCCTTGTACGCCATCTCCGGCGGGATCACCAGCAGCACGCGGCTGCCGACCTTCTTGCCCACCAGGCCCTTGTCCCAGCCCTCGATGACCTGACCCTGGCCGATCTTCGTCGAGAACGGCTGACCGGTCTTCCACGAGGTGTCGAACAGCTTCGCCGAGTCCTTGCCCTGGTTCGGGGCCCACGCCGCACCGCTGTACTGCATGTAGACGGTCTGGCCGTTCTTGACCTCGGGACCCTTGCCCTCGATCAGGACCTTGTCGACCAGCTCCTTCGGCGGGTCGTTCTTCGGGATCGTGATCGTCGCGGCCTTGTCCTCGTCGGCCTTCACCTGCGGGAGGTCGGACGCGATCGGCGCCTGGGTCCCCTCGGCCTTCTTCGGCAGCACGGAGTCCACGTCGAGGACGAACACCAGGTTGTCCTTCGGGCCGACGCCCAGCTGCGGCTGGCCCTGCTCACCGAAGGCCGCCGCCGGCGGGGCCACGACCAGCAGACGGCTGCCGACCTTCTTGCCCAGCACCGCGTCACTGAACAGCGGCAGGATCTGCGGCGAACCCGCCGGGACGACGAGCGGCTGGCCGTTCTCGTCGTAGGAGCCGCTCAGCTCCTTGCCGCTCTTCCAGACCTTGCCCGTGTACTTCGTGACCACGAGATCGTCCTTCTTGATCTCCGGCCCGCTGCCCTCCTTGACGGTGTTCACCACGAACTTGCCGCTCGGCTCGCCCTTGGGGACGGTGATCTCCGCCTTCTTGCCGGCCTCACCGGCGACCGTCGGCATCGGGTCGGCCGACGCCACCGCCTTCGGCACCTCGGTCTTGCCGGCACTGGCCGACGGGGACGCCGAGGAGTCCTTCTTCTCGTCGTCGCCCCCTCCGCAGGCCGCGGTGAGCATCAGAGCCGGCACGATGAGCGCGGCAGCAAGTCGGCGTCGCACAATGGTCCTCAGGGTCGCTGGAATGGTCCGTCGTAGCGGCCCACTCTACGGGCTGACCCCTGCGCGACAAGGCGGTGGCGTGCGGGAACCCCGCACGCCACCGCGTACGGGGTTCCCGGCCGGACCGCGTCACATCCCGGCGATCAGCTTCTCCACCCGGTCGTCCACCGACCGGAACGGGTCCTTGCACAGAACCGTGCGCTGCGCCTGGTCATTGAGCTTCAGGTGCACCCAGTCGACCGTGAAGTCCCGCCGCTGCTCCTGCGCCCGGCGGATGAAGTCGCCGCGCAACCTGGCCCGGGTGGTCTGCGGGGGCACCGACTTGCCCTCGAAGATCTTCAGGTCGTTGCACACCCGCGCCGCCTGCCCCTTGCGCTCCAGCAGGTAGTACAGGCCCCGGCGACGGTGGATGTCGTGGTACGCGAGGTCTATCTGGGCGACCCGCGGGTTGGACATCGTCATGTTGTGCTTGGCCCGGTACCGCTCGATCAGCTGGTACTTCATCACCCAGTCGATCTCGGTGCCGATCCGGTCCAGGTCCTGCGCCTCGACGGCCTCCAGCGTGCGGCCCCACAGCTCCAGCACCTGCGCCACGACGCCCGTGTTGATGCCCCGCCGGTCGGCGAAGTCGAGCGCCTTGTCGAAGTACTCCCGCTGGATCTCCAGCGCCGAGGCCTCCCGGCCGGAAGCCAGGCGCACCTTGCGCTGGCCCGTGATGTCGTGGCTGACCTCCCGGATCGCCCGGATCGGGTTCTCCAGGGTCAGGTCCCGCATCACCGTCCCCGCCTCGATCATGCGCAGGACGAGATCGGTGGCACCCACCTTGAGCAGCATCGTCGTCTCGGACATGTTCGAGTCACCGACGATGACGTGCAGCCTGCGGTAGCGCTCCGCGTCGGCGTGCGGCTCGTCGCGGGTGTTGATGATCGGACGGGAACGGGTCGTGGCGGAACTGACGCCCTCCCAGATGTGCTCGGCCCGCTGGCTGACGCAGTAGACCGCGCCCCTGGGCGTCTGCAGCACCTTGCCCGCGCCGCAGATCAGCTGCCGCGTGACGAGGAACGGAATCAGGATGTCCGCGAGGCGGGAGAATTCTCCGTGCCGGGCCACGAGATAGTTCTCATGACAGCCGTACGAATTGCCCGCCGAGTCGGTGTTGTTCTTGAAGAGGTAGACGTCGCCCGCGATTCCCTCCTCGTGCAGGCGGCGTTCGGCGTCGACGAGCAGGCCCTCGAGAATGCGCTCGCCCGCCTTGTCGTGAGTGACCAGTTCGGTCAGGTTGTCGCATTCGGGTGTTGCATATTCCGGATGCGAACCCACGTCGAGGTAGAGGCGGGCGCCGTTCCGCAGGAAGACATTGCTGCTGCGGCCCCATGACACAACACGGCGGAAGAGGTAGCGCGCCACTTCGTCAGGAGACAGTCGGCGCTGTCCCCTGAACGTGCACGTGACGCCGTACTCGTTCTCCAGCCCGAAAATGCGGCGGTCCATGACTGAACATTACGCCTTCCGCACACTTCTGAAACCGAGTTCGAGAACGGCGTTCCGGTCAGTTCTTGATCAACGGCTCCCGGACGGCCTCCGCCGCACCCTCCGCCGACCCCGCCACCGCACGGCTGCGCCCCGCACCGGCCATCGCCCGCTGAGTCAGCATCAGCACCAGCAGCGCCGCCGCGCCACCACCACAGGCCACCGCGAAACCGGCCGGCACACCACCCCGTTCCAGCGCCGGACCCGCCGCCGCCGTACCGATCGCCGCACCGACCCCGAAGAAGGTCACCAGCCAGGAGAAGGCCTCCGTCACCGTGCCCGCCGGCGCGTGCCGGTCCACCACGATGAACGCACACGCCAGCGAAGGCGCCAGGAACACGCCCGCCAGCGCCGCCAGCGCCGTCATCGCCACCGGACCCACGTCCAGCAGCAGCGGCAGGTAGCAGACGGCCAGCAACGCCACCAGCAGCCGCAGCCGCCGCTCCGGCGCCCCGGCCCACTGCCGCGCCCCGTAGAACACCCCGCCGACCAGCGCGCCCAGGCCCACCGCCGCCATCAGCCAGCCGTACACCGCCTGCCCGCCGTTCTCGTCCGCGTACGCCACCGCCGCCACCGCGATCGAGCCCAGCGCCATGCCGATGAAGAAGAACGCCCCCAGCAGCGCCAGCAGCCCGCGCGAGCGCAGCGCGCCCAGCCAGTGCGCCTCGCGCGGCGCCGAACGCCAGGTCCGCGAAGGCTTCGAGAGCACCACCACCAGCACGCCGACCAGACCGACGCCGTTCAGCACCAGCAGCGCCACCGCCGGGGACCACAGGGCCACGCACAGGGTGACCAGCAGCGGCCCGACCGTGTACATGATCTCCTGGGCCACCGCGTCCATCGCGTACGCCGCGTGCACCCGCTCCTCACGGCCGCCCAGCACCCCCGGCCACAGCGCCCGCAGGCCGCCCTCCAGCGGCGGGGTGAACAGACCGGCGACCACCATCGCGGCGTACGCGGCCGCCACCGAGCCCGTACCGGCCAGCGCGAGCCAGACCATCCCCGCCGCCGACACCAGGGCCGCCGGCAGCTGCACGCGCGGCTGCCCGTACAGGTCCACCGCCCGGCCCAGCAGCGGCTGGCCGACGGCGTTGGCGACCCCGTACACGGCCGCCAGCGCGCCCGCCAGGCTGTAGCTGCCGCCCTGGTCCCGGACGAAGAGGACGATCGCGATCGCCGCCGTGGCGTTCGGCAGCCGGCCTATCAAGGTGCCCGCCAGCAGCCTCGCGGCATACCTGGTCCTGAGCAGCTCCGCGTAACCCGCGGCCATGACCGCCCCCTTCTGCCCGGACCCACGCCCGAGGTAATACGTATAACGAGACACGTCATACGTACCATGGCGGCAGACCCGGGGTCCACCCGGCGACCCCCCCACACCCGCCCCACCTCGCATTCCAGGAGCTACCTGTGACGAGACCCACCAGCCGCGACGTCGCCACCGCCGCCGGGGTCTCCCAGGCCACCGTCTCCCTCGTCCTCGGCGACAAATGGCGCGGCCGCGTCTCCGAACGCACCGCCGCCCTCGTCCGCGAAGCCGCCACCACCCTCGGCTACCGCCCCAACCTCGCCGCCCGCAACCTCCGCCTCGGCAGCACCCGCACCGCACTCCTCGTCGTCCCCGCCCTCACCAACGAGTTCTTCGCCCGCGTCTACACCGGCGCCGCCCGCGTCGCCGCCGAACACGGCTTCGGCGTCGTCCTCTACCCCTCCCCCGAAGGCACCGGCCCCGCCCGCGACCCCTTCGCCTCCGCCCGCGCCGCCCTCGACGGCGTCATCGCCTCCTCCATGGCCACCGACGCCCTCGACGCCCTCGGCGGCGACGGCCTCCCCCTCGTCATGCTCGACAGCGACCCCGCCTCCGGCCGCGCCGCCGCCCACGTCAACCTCGCCATCACCGACGGCATGCACCAGGTCACCCACCACCTCCTCGGCCTCGGCCACCGCCACTTCCTCCACCTCGCCGCCGACGTCGACACCTGGACCTTCGACATCCGCGCCCAGGCCCTCGCCACCCTCCTGCGCCCCCACGCCACCCTGCGCACCGCCCGGGCCGCACTCACCGTCGAGGCCGCCCGGGAGGTCGCCGGGACCGCCCTCGCCGACCCCGCCGACCGGCCCACCGCCGTCATCTGCGACGACGACATCCTCGCCGCCGGCGTCTGCAAGGCCGCCCGGCGCCTGGGCCTGCGCGTCCCCGAGGACCTCTCCGTCACCGGCGTCGACGACCTCGCCCTCGCCACCGCCGTCGAACCCGAGCTCACCACCGTCGCCCTCCCCGCCGAACGCGTCGGCGAACAGGGCATGACCGCCCTCCTCGCCGTCCTCGACGGCACCCCCTGGACCGCCCCCGAGATCCCCGTCCGCCTCACCGTCCGCGACTCCACCGGCCCCGCCCCCGCCGCCTGAGGCCCCGGACACGCGAAAGCCCCGGCCCACCCCTCACGGGGCGGGCCGGGGCCCACGCACCACCGCCTACTCGGCGTCGTCCTCCGACGCCTCGTCGTTCGAGACGGCATCCGCCTGCACCGCCGCCGGGACGTCCGCCTCCAGCAGCCGCGCCAGCTGACGGCCCCGGATCCGCTTGAACTTGCGCTGCTGCGACCGCGTACGGTCCAGTACCGCGACCTCCAGCCGCTCCGCCGGAATGGCCTTGTCCGCACCGTTCGCCTGACTCGACAGCGCCTGCACCGCCAGCTTCAGCGCGTCCGGCAGGCTCATCCCGTCCTGGTGCCGCTGGTCCAGGTAGGTGCTGATCTGCTCGGCGTTCCCGCCGACCGCGACCGAACCGTGCTCGTCCACGATCGAGCCGTCGTGCGGCAGCCGGTAGATCTGGTCACCCGCGGCCGTCGCACCGACCTCGGCCACGACCAGCTCCACCTCGTACGGCTTCTCGCCGGCCGAGGAGAAGATCGTGCCGAGCGTCTGCGCGTACACGTTGGCCAGACCGCGCGCCGTCACGTCGTCACGGTCGTAGGTGTACCCGCGCAGATCGGCGTAGCGCACGCCGCCGATCCGCAGGTTCTCGTACTCGTTGTACTTGCCGGCGGCCGCGAAGCCGATCCGGTCGTAGATCTCGCTGAACTTGTGCAGCGCACGGGACGGGTTCTCGCCGACGAACACGATGCCGTCGGCGTACTGCAGCACGACGAGGCTGCGGCCGCGGGCGATGCCCTTCCGGGCGTATTCCGCCCGGTCGGCCATGGCCTGCTGGGGTGACACATAGAACGGAGTCGACACCGGTTATCCGTCCCTTTCTTCTGGGCGCCTGGGCGCGAGACGAGGATGGTCAGAGCAGGGCGGCGCGCGGTCCGTCGGGCTCCTGGAGCCGACGGTCCGTCACCTTGCGGGCGAGCTCCTGCGACTCGTCCTCGTCCAGCCTGCGGAAGCCCTCGTCGGTGATGACGGTGACGATGGGGTAGATGTGGCGGTACAGGTCCGGCCCGCCGGTCGCCGAGTCGTCGTCGGCGGCGTCGTACAGCGCCTGCACGACCAGCGTGGTGGCCTGCTCCTCCGACAGGTCGGGGCGGTACAGCTTCTTCATCGAACCCCGGGCGAAGATCGAACCGGAACCGGTGGCGGCGTAGCCGTGCTCCTCGGAGCGGCCGCCGGTCACGTCGTAGGAGAAGATCCGGCCCTTCTCCTTGGCCTCGTCGTAGCCCGCGAACAGCGGCACGACGGCGAGCCCCTGCATGGCCATGCCCAGATTGCTCCGGATCATGGTCGAGAGCCGGTTGGCCTTGCCCTCGAGCGACAGAGTCGCCCCCTCGACCTTCTCGAAGTGCTCCAGCTCCAGCTGGAACAGCTTGACCATCTCCACGGCCAGGCCGGCCGTACCGGCGATGCCGACCGCGGAGTACTCGTCGGCCGGGAACACCTTCTCGATGTCCCGCTGCGCGATCATGTTCCCCATCGTCGCCCGCCGGTCACCGGCGAGCACGACCCCGCCGGGGAAGGTCACGGCGACGATGGTCGTCCCGTGCGGCGCCTCGACGATCCCCTCGGGCAGCCGCCGGTTCCCCGGCAGCATCTCGGGCGCGTGCGCACCCAGGAAGTCCATGAAGGACGACGACCCCGGCGTCAGGAAGGCTGCCGGTAGACGCCCTGTGCTACGAGTGTTGGGTTCCACAGGTTTCCTTCCACGTAAGCGGCTGCACGCCTCATGACGTCCGGCCGATCCTTGTACCGCCCCATGGCTGCGCGGCAGCCGGACAGTGCGCCTCGGACCATACCCGTCTGATGATCACTAAGGCAGTCAGACCTTCGAATCGAAGGCAAAAGGGGCCTACTGGCCACCCTTCTGAACGAACGACCGCACGAAGTCCTCAGCATTCTCCTCGAGTACATCGTCAATCTCGTCAAGAACCGAGTCGACGTCGTCGGAGAGCTTCTCCTGCCGCTCCTTGAGGTCGGACTGCGCTTCCGCGGCCTGCTCCTCGACCTCTTCGGTCGAGCGAGTGGCCTTCTGCTGTCCGCCGCCGGTGTCCTTGGTCGCCATGTCTACCTCACCCCGCTCGGTTCGCACGCTCACACGGAGAGACCCCGGGATTCGGGACCTCTCAAGATCAGACCCTACGTCGGACCCTACAAGGAGGGCCCGGCGTTCGTCCCCGTACTTTCACAACGTCCGGGTGCCTTCATGATTCCCGGGCCGGGGCCCTTTCAGGCCCCGAAGGCGGCATTCACTGTCCGGAAAGCACCCGGACCAGGTCCTCCGCCGTGCGGCAGCGGTCCAGGAGCTCCTTGACGTGGTTGCGGGTCCCCCGGAGGGGCTCCAGGGTGGGGACCCGCTGGAGGGAGTCGCGGCCCGGGAGGTCGAAGATCACCGAGTCCCAGGACGCCGCCGCCACGTCGTCCGCGTACTGCTCCAGACACCGGCCGCGGAAGTACGCCCGGGTGTCCTCCGGCGGCTTGCTCTCGGCCCGCTCCACCGCCGGCTCGTCCAGCAGCCGCTTCATCTTGCCGCGGGCGGCCAGGCGGTTGTACAGGCCCTTCTCGGGCCGTACGTCCGAGTACTGGAGGTCCACCAGGTGGAGGCGGGCCGCGTCCCAGTCGAGACCGTCACGGCGCCGGTAGCCCTCCAGGATCTCCCGCTTGGCGATCCAGTCCAGCTCCCCGGCCAGGCTCATCGGGTCGGTCTCCAGCCGGCCCAGTACGTCCTCCCAGCGTCCCAGGACGTCCTTGGTCTGCTCGTCCGCGTCCGTCCCGAACCGCTCGTCCACGTACTTCCTGGCCAGCTCGAAGTACTCCATCTGGAGCTGTACGGCGGTCAGGGTGCGCCCGCTGCGCAGCGTGATGAGGTGCTGGAGGGAGGGGTCGTGGGAGACCTGGTGGAGGGTGCGGACGGGCTGGTCCACGGCGAGGTCGACGTTGATGAAGCCGTCCTCGATCATGGACAGGACGAGCGCGGTCGTGCCCAGCTTGAGGTACGTGGAGATCTCGGAGAGGTTCGCGTCGCCGATGATCACGTGGAGGCGGCGGTACTTCTCGGCGTCCGAGTGGGGTTCGTCGCGGGTGTTGATGATGGGCCGCTTGAGGGTGGTCTCCAGCCCGACCTCGACCTCGAAGTAGTCGGCCCGCTGGCTGATCTGGAAGCCGTGCTCGCGGCCGTCCTGGCCGATGCCGATGCGGCCGGCCCCGGTGACGACCTGGCGGGAGACGAAGAAGGGGGTCAGGTGGCGCACGATGTCCGAGAAGGGGGTCTCCCGCTTCATCAGGTAGTTCTCGTGCGTGCCGTAGGAGGCGCCCTTGTTGTCGGTGTTGTTCTTGTAGAGGTGGATCGGCTGGGCGCCGGGCAGCTGGGCGGCCCGCTCGGCGGCCTCGGCCATGATCCGTTCGCCGGCCTTGTCCCAGAGGACGGCGTCGAGGGGGTTGGTGACCTCGGGCGAGCTGTACTCGGGGTGGGCGTGGTCGACGTAGAGGCGCGCGCCGTTCGTGAGGATGACGTTGGCGAGGCCGATGTCCTCGTCGGTCAGCTGGCTGCTGTCGGCGGCCTCGCGGGCGAGGTCGAAGCCGCGGGCGTCCCGCAGCGGATTCTCCTCCTCGAAATCCCAGCGGGCGCGTCGCGCCCGGTGCATCGCCGCCGCGTAGGCGTTGACGATCTGGGACGAGGTGAGCATGGCATTGGCGTTCGGGTGCCCCGGAACGGAGATCCCGTACTCCGTTTCGATCCCCATTACTCGCCGTACGGTCATGCGGCCCTCCTTGCCCGGCGGCGCTCCCGTTCGGGAGCGGCGCTCAAGTACCGCTGGTGCTCCGGTGCGTCGTGTGCGGTGCCCGTCCCCGCGCTGCGCGACCGGCGGTACGGAAGAGCCTAGAACCACTCCGCGCTGGTGGGGAGATCATTTCAGTCATTGAATTCGCCTTGTCACCGGCTGAAAAGGGCGGGGCCAAGGCCGGCCGTGAATGCGGGGCGGTAAAGCAGTCGGCCGCGGGTGCCGTGTGAGGCACCCGCGGCCGCCTCGCTCCGTCAGAGGTACTGACCTGTGTTCGCCACCGTGTCGATGGAGCGTCCGGTGTCCGCGCCCTGCTTTCCGGTGACGAGCGTGCGGATGAATACGATCCGCTCGCCCTTCTTTCCGGAGATGCGGGCCCAGTCGTCCGGGTTGGTGGTGTTGGGCAGGTCCTCGTTCTCCTTGAACTCGTCCACGCAGGCCTGGAGGAGGTGGGAGACCCTCAGGCCCTTCTGGTTGTGTTCGAGGAAGGCCTTGATGGCCATCTTCTTGGCCCGGTCCACGATGTTCTGGATCATGGCGCCGGAGTTGAAGTCCTTGAAGTACAGGACTTCCTTGTCGCCGTTGGCGTACGTGACCTCGAGGAAGCGGTTCTCCTCGGATTCGGCGTACATCTGCTCGACCACGGTCTGGATCATGCTGTGGACGGCCACCTGGGGCGAGCCGGAGTGTTCGCTGAGGTCGTCCGTGTGGAGCGGGAGCGAGGCCTTGAGGTACTTGGCGAAGATGTCCTTCGCCGCCTCGGCGTCCGGGCGCTCGATCTTGATCTTCACGTCGAGGCGGCCGGGGCGCAGGATGGCCGGGTCGATCATGTCCTCGCGGTTGGAGGCGCCGATGACGATGACGTTCTCCAGGCCTTCCACGCCGTCGATCTCGGCGAGCAGCTGGGGGACGATGGTGTTCTCCACGTCCGAGCTGACGCCGGATCCGCGGGTGCGGAAGAGGGATTCCATCTCGTCGAAGAAGACGATGACGGGGGTGCCCTCGCTCGCCTTCTCCCTCGCACGCTGGAAGACGAGGCGGATGTGCCGCTCGGTCTCGCCGACGTACTTGTTGAGGAGCTCGGGTCCCTTGATGTTCAGGAAGTACGACTTGCCGGCCGCCTGCCCGGTCACTTCCGCGACCTTCTTGGCAAGGGAGTTGGCGACGGCCTTGGCGATGAGCGTCTTGCCGCAGCCGGGCGGGCCGTAGAGCAGGATGCCCTTCGGGGGCCGCAGTTCGTGCTCCTTGAAGAGGTCGGGGTAGAGGTACGGGAGCTCGACGGCGTCGCGGATCAGCTCGATCTGGTCGCCCAGGCCGCCGATCTTGTCGTAGTCGATGTCCGGGACCTCTTCGAGGACCAGGTCCTCGACCTCGCTCTTGGGGACGACCTCGTAGACGTAGCCGGAGCGGGGTTCGAGCAGGAGGGCGTCGCCGGGGCGGATGGTGATGTCCAGGAGCGGCTCGGCGAGCCTCACCACCCTCTCCTCGTCGGTGTGCCCGACCACCAGGGCGCGCTCGCCGTCCTCGAGGATTTCCTTGAGGGTGACGATGTCCCCGGCCCGCTCGAATTCCATGGCCTCGACCACGTTGAGCGCTTCGTTGAGCATGACCTCCTGGCCGCGCCGGAGGTCTTCCGGGTCGACGCTGGGGCTCACGTTCACGCGGAGCTTGCGCCCGCCGGTGAAGATGTCGACGGTGCCATCCTCGTTCGCCTGAAGGAAGACACCGAAGCCGGCCGGCGGCTGTGCGAGCCGGTCGACTTCTTCCTTGAGGGCCACGATCTGGTCGCGGGCCTCACGGAGGGTGTTCGCCAGGCGTTCGTTCTGCGCGGAGACGCCTGCCAGATTCGTCTGGAGCTCGACGATCCGCTCTTCGAGAATCCTCGTGTGCCGCGGAGAGTCGGCGAGCTTGCGTCGCAGGACGGCGATTTCCTGCTCGAGATAGGCAACCTGGCCAGCGGGGTCCTCAGACCCTCGCCCGGGCCGGATGCCGCGGTTGATGTCGTCGTCGTGGGCTGCCACGGTCCTCACCTCCTCCAAGGGGAGCTGGACGCTTCCTGACCCTACCTGGGCTGGTGGTGATTGAAACCCCTAGATCACAAAGACGGTAGAGGTGTGTCCGATCTTCACCCTTGCGTACTCCCTCACGCCAGGGAAATACCCACCGTTCAACATCGGAAAGCAGCCGGTTGTAAGGTCGAAGCGTTCAACACCCGCCAGGGCTGGCGCGACTTGCCGCGAGTCGTGTTCGGGGCGGATCACTCAGAGCAGGAAACGGCAGGAGATATGACCGTGCAGCAGGAGGCCCCGACAGGTGGTTCCGACGGGGCCGGGGAGCCGCTGGAGGTCTGGATCGACCAGGACCTGTGCACCGGGGACGGCATCTGCGTGCAGTACGCCCCGGAGGTGTTCGAGCTGGACATCGATGGTCTGGCGTACGTGAAGAGCGCCGACGACGAACTGCTGCAGGAGGCGGGGGCGACCACTCCGGTTCCTCTGGTGCTCCTGCAGGACGTGGTCGATTCGGCCAAGGAATGTCCGGGGGACTGCATCCACGTGCGCCGCGTTTCGGACAGGGTCGAGGTGTACGGCCCGGACGCGGAGTGACGCTTCAAACACGTCCCGCGGCTGAATCCGTCAGCTCCTGGCGGAATTTCCCGACGGCCCAGCGCCAGGTGGCGAGCTCCTTCACATCGGGTTCGTAGCGCGGCACGGAGGGTGAGGAGTAGCCGAGCAGGCGTGCGGTGACGGTGCCGTCGCCGATGGTGAGGTCCGTCACGGTGCGTCGGCGTCCGGCGTCGAGGAGGGTGGCGACGACCCGGGGGGCGGAGCCCTCCTGCGGGCCCTGGGCCAGTACGTAGAGGGCGTGGGGCGGGGTGCCGGTGCCGGCGTCGCAGCGGACGGCCGCGACGGTCTCGGGGCGGCCGTCGCCGTCGAGGTCGCCCTGGGCGGTTTCGGTGACGGTGTGCGGGGTGCCCTTGCAGTCGAGGGGGTACGCGGCCGCGTGCGCGTCGGGGGCCGTCGCTGACGGGGCGGCGTCCGGGCCGGGCGCGGGGGTGGCTCCGGTGGCCCGGCCTGGCTGGAGCAGTCCGGCGCCGGCTATGACGGCGGCGAGGGCGGTGGCCGTGGCGAGCCAGTGGAGGGGCCTGGTGCGACGGTGCGCCAGGTCGGTGGGGCTGTGCAGCACGCCGGGTGTCTCCTGTGCGAAGGGTGACGGGGAGCCAGCATCGTGCCACACGTCACACGGGAGTGGAACGGCCGGGTCCGACCCGCACGAGGCCGCCTCCCGGCAACGAGAAGGCGCTGTGGCGCAGTTCCCGGTTCACAGGGGGAACTGCGCCACAGCGCCTTCGTGTTGGCGGGGTGCGCTACGCGGAGCGGTCGCTGCCGGGGCCCTCGTAGTCCTCGCCGTAGGCGCCCTTGGAGGGGCGGCGGCGGCGCATGGGGGGCTCGACGCCGTCGGCGAGGCGGCGGGCGGTGACGAGGAAGCCGGTGTGGCCGATCATCCGGTGGTCGGGGCGGACGGCGAGGCCTTCGACGTGCCAGTTGCGGATCATCGATTCCCACGGCTGCGGCTCGGCGTAGCAGCCGAACTCGCGGATGGACTCGACGGTGCGCGAGAGCTGGGTGGTGGTGGCCACGTAGCAGCAGAGGATGCCGCCGGGGACGAGGGCCTTGGAGACGGCCTCCAGGCACTCCCAGGGGGCGAGCATGTCGAGGATGACGCGGTCGACGTCGGTGTCGGACAGGTTGTCCTGGAGGTCGCCGACGGTCAGCTGCCACGCGGGGTGGGGGCCGCCGAAGTAGCGCTCGACGTTGGCCGTGGCGATCTCTGCGAAGTCCGCGCGGCGCTCGTAGCTGTGGAGCATGCCCTGGTCACCGATGGCGCGCAGCAGGAAGCTGCTGAGGGAGCCGGAGCCCACTCCTGCCTCCACGACGCGGGCGCCGGGGAAGATGTCGGCGAAGGCCAGGATCTGGCCCGCGTCCTTGGGGTAGACCACGGCGGCGCCGCGGGGCATGGACAGGACATAGTCGGGGAGCAGGGGGCGCAGCGCGAGGTACGCGACGTTCCCCGTGGTACGGACAACACTGCCCTCGGGAGCACCGATCAGCTCGTCGTGGGGGAAGGAACCCTTGTGGGTGTGGAAATTCTTCCCGGCTTCGAGCGTGAACGTGTAGTGGCGGCCCTTGGGGTCGGTGAGCTGAACCTGGTCCCCGACCTCGAAGGGCCCGCGTCGGCGGGCGGCACCGGTCGGTTCGGACATGTGACCAGTGTATTGGCTTCAGGACTGGGGCCGCGCCATGGCCTTCACGAAGGCCTTCTCGACGTCGAGGGTGGACAGGACGCCGTAGATCTCGCCGGTGGGTTCGAGGACGAGGTATTCGGTGGCGGGGGTGGCGCGGAGGTGGTCGAGGAGTTCTTCGCCGGTGAGGTCCGCGGAAACCTTCATGCCGTCGGTGAGGTCCTGGGCGAGGGTGCTGACGGCGACCCAGGGGCGGCGGTGTTCGGGGACGGAGGCGATGGCTGTCTCGCGGACGATGGCGGTGGGGTCGCCCTGGCCGTCGACGACGACGAGGGCGCGGGCTCCGGCTTCGTTGGCGCGGCGGAGGGCTTCGGAGAGGGGGGTGGCGGTCTGGACGGGGATGGCGCGGCGGGTGAGGGCGCGGGCGCGGAGTTCGGGGAGGTGTTCGCGCAGGCGGGCCATGCGGAGGCTGTTGCCGGCGCCGGTCCAGATGATGGCGGCCAGGATCGCGGCGAGGAGGGCGTCCATGACGGTGTCCATGCCGCCGATTTCCCGGGTGGGGTTGCCGAGGACCCCGGTCTGGGTGAGGAGGGGCAGTCCGATGAGGACGGTGACGGCGAGGGCGCGGCCGACCCAGGCGGCGGCGACGGTGCCGGTCATGGGTTTGCCGGTGATGCCCCAGATGACGGCGCGGAGCATGCGGCCGCCGTCGAGGGGGAGGCCGGGCAGGAGGTTGAAGGCGGCGACGAGGAGGTTGGAGATCATCAGGCCGGCGAGGAGGACGCCGGGGACGGTGGCGGGGTGGACGGCCTTCATGCCGAGGTAGAAGGCTCCGGCGAGGGCGAGGGAGAGGAGGGGGCCGACGAAGGCGAGGACGAATTCGCGGCCGGGGGTCTCGGACTCCTTCTCGATCTCGGAGACGCCGCCGAAGAACTGGAGCTGGATGCGGCGCACGGGGAGTTTGTAGCGGAGCGCGGCGATGGTGTGTGCCAGTTCGTGGACGAGGACGGAGGCGTAGAAGGCGACGGCGAAGAAGAGGGAGACGAGGTAGCGGGCGGGGCCGAGGTCGGGCAGGACCCGGTCGAGCTGGTCTCCGAAGACCCAGGTGATGAGCGCGGCGACGAGGAACCAGCTGGGCGAGACGTAGACGGGCACGCCGAAGGGGCGGCCCATGAGGATGCCGCCGCCCGGGTCGGAGCGCTTGGACCTGCGCTCGCCGGATTCGTCGGTGTCTGCCACGGTTTTCCTTCGTTCGTGCGGTGCTTGCGGGGGGTCGCGTCGCGTCGGTGGCGCGGTGCGCTGTTGCGCGGTGTGATGCTCCGATCATGCAGGGCGAGGAGCCCGTAGTCGATGGTATGCGCGTGCTGTCTGTCCCGGGTCGTAGGGTTTTACGCATGACGACGACCCCCGGTGCCGGTTCCGCAGATGCTTCTACGGGTGTTTCCCGGCCGACCTCGCTGTCCCCGTCGCGGGCCGGTGACTTCATGCAGTGCCCGTTGCTGTACCGGTTCCGGGTGATCGACCGGCTTCCGGAGAAGCCGAGTGCGGCGGCGACGCGGGGGACGCTGGTGCACGCGGTGCTGGAGCGGCTCTTCGATCATCCGGCGCACGAGCGGACGGTGCCGCGGGCGAAGGAGCTGCTGCCGGGGCAGTGGGAGCGGCTGCTGGAGGCGAAGCCGGAGCTGGCGGACCTGTTCCCGGAGGGGGACGAGGGGGCGGGGCTGGCGCGCTGGCTGTCGGAGGCGGAGGCGCTGGTGGAGCGCTGGTTCACGTTGGAGGACCCGACGCGGCTGGAGCCGGTGGAGCGGGAGTTCTTCGTGGAGGCGGAGCTGGAGTCGGGGCTGCGGCTGCGCGGGATCATCGACCGGGTGGACGTGGCGGCGACGGGTGAGGTGCGGATCGTCGACTACAAGACGGGCAAGGCGCCGCGGCCGGAGTACGCGGAGGGTGCGCTGTTCCAGATGAAGTTCTACGCGCTGGTGGTGTGGCGGCTGCGGCAGGTGGTGCCGCGGCGGCTGCAGCTGGTGTATCTGGGGAGCGGGGACGTGCTGACGTACGACCCGGTGCCGGCGGACCTGGAGCGGGTGGAGCGGAAGCTGCACGCGCTGTGGGAGGCGATCCGGGAGGCGACGGAGACGGGTGACTGGCGGCCGCGGCCGACGAAGCTGTGCGGGTGGTGTGACCATCGGTCGGTGTGTCCGGAGTTCGGGGGCACTCCCCCGGTGTATCCGCTGGTGGTGCGGCCTCGGGACGGGGCGGATCGCCCGGCCGGTTCCTGATCGGCCGGCCAGGGCAGAATGGGCGGCGTCCGCCGTTGCCGCCCGATGAATACGAGGTACCCCGTGGCGATCCGCGTCCTGCTGGTCGACGACCAGCCACTGCTGCGCACCGGCTTCCGGATGATTCTGGAGGCGGAGGGGGACCTGGTGGTGGTGGGTGAGGCCGGGGACGGTCTGCAGGCGTTGGAGCAGGTGCGGGCGCTGCAGCCGGACGTGGTGCTGATGGACATCCGGATGCCACGGATGGACGGGGTGGAGGCGACCCGGCAGATCACCGGGCCGGAGCGGAACGGGCCGGCGAAGGTGCTGGTGCTGACCACGTTCGATCTGGACGAGTACGTGGTGGAGGCGCTGCGGGCGGGGGCGAGCGGGTTCCTGTTGAAGGACGCGCCGGCGACGGAGCTGGTGCAGGCGATCCGGGTGGTCGCGGCGGGTGAGGCGATGCTGGCGCCGAGCATCACGCGGCGGTTGCTGGACAAGTACGCCGGTCATCTGCCGTCGGGTGAGCAGGGTCTGCCGGACACGCTGGGGACGCTGACCGAGCGTGAGGTGGAGGTGTTGAGGCTGGTGGCCCGGGGGCTGTCGAACGCGGAGATCGCGGCGGACCTGTTCGTCAGCGAGACGACGGTGAAGACGCACGTGGGGCACGTGCTGACGAAGCTGGGTCTGCGCGACCGGGTGCAGGCGGCGGTGTACGCGTACGAGAGCGGTCTGGTGCGGCCGGGGGCGCAGTAGGGCGTACGGCCCCGCGGGTACGGCTGCGCCCCGGCTCCCTTCTCGGGTGCCGGGGCGCAGGTGTGTCCGGGGCCGGGTCAGCCCTTGCTGATCTCCCAGAAGCGGAAGACCGTGGAGGCGTCCAGGGACCACTGGAGGCCGGTCACGTTCTGGCGGGCGACGGCGTACTGCTTGCTCTGCCAGAGCGGGAGGATCGGGAGCTCGTCGGCGACGATGTCCTGGAGGCGGGTGTAGTCCGTGTTGGCCGCGGTGCGGTCGGACTTGGTGGAGGTGGCGGGGATGATGGTCCCGCTGATCTCCTTGTTGTCGTAGTTGTTGCGCAGGACGTTGTCCGGGCCGAAGAACGGCTGGGTGAAGTTGTCGGCGTCGGGGTAGTCGGGGACCCAGCCCTTGACGTAGACGCCGTACTTGCCGGCGTCGATGTCCTTCTCGTACTGCTCGAACTCGACGGACTTGACGTCGGCGTCGAAGAGGCCGCTGTCGTTGAGCTGCTTGGCGATGACCTGGAACTGGTGGTCGGTGGAGGGGCCGTAGCGGGACGGCGTGGACCACAGGGTCAGCTTGATCTTGCCGGTGATGTTGGCGGCCTTCAGGACCGCCTTGGCCTTCTCCAGCTGCGGCGAGCCGCCGTAGCGGTCGAAGTAGGGGGTGGTGTGTCCGGCGATGCCGGCCGGGACGATCGAGTAGAGCGGGGCGGCGGTGCCCGCGTACACGTCCTTGACGAGCGCTTCGCGGTCGACGAGGTAGGCGATGGCCTTGCGGACGGGGAGCTTGCCGACGACGGGGTCGTTGACGTTGAAGACCATGTGCTCGACTTCTGCGCCGGTGCCCTGGACGACGTCGACCTTGTTGTCGCCGGTCTTGGTGGCGGCGAGGCCGGCGATGTCCTTGGCGGCGAGGCCGCGGAAGGCGAAGTCGACGTCGCCGCTCTCCAGGACGGTCTTGAGGCCGGCCTGGTCGCCGTTGAAGAACTTCAGCGTGACGCCGGTGTTCTTGGCCTTGGCCTTGCCGCTGTAGGAGTCGTTGACGGAGAAGTTGGCGCTCTTCTCGCTGAAGGCGTCCAGCTTGTAGACGCCGGAGCCGACGGCCTTGTTGTCGGTGCGGAGCTTGTCGGCTGGGTATTCCTTGTGGTCGACGATGGCGCCCGCGCCCGACGCGATCTTGCTGGGGAAGGTGGCGTCGGAGGACTTCAGCCTGAAGACGACGGTCTTCTCGTCGGGGGCCTCGATGCTCGCGATCGACGACAGCATGACGGCGGGGCCGTTGGCGTCGTTGATCTTCAGCGTGCGTTCGAAGGAGAACTTGACGTCCTTCGAGGTGAGGCTGTTGCCGTTGCTGAACTTCAGGCCGCTGCGCAGGGTGCACTTGTACACCTTGCTGTCGCCGCCCTCGAAGTTGCAGGCCTGGGCGGCGTCGGGCTCGGGGGTGGTGCCGCCCTTGGGGAACGTCAGCAGGGACTGGAAGACGTTGTTGAAGAGCAGCCAGGAGCCCGGGTCGTAGCCCGATGCGGGGTCGACGGACTTCACCTTGTCGGATATGCCCATGACCACGCCCTTGCCGTTGCCGGCGGCGGAGCCGTCCTGCGAACCGCAACCGCTGAGCAGCGCTGCGGCAGTGGCCGCGCCGAGCGGGGCTGCCAACCACTGGTTACGTCTCTTCACGCGAATTCCTTCACAGTCTTGTCTGTCGTTGCGCCGGCCTGCGACGTCCGCCGCCGGTCCTGCCGGTCTCAGCCGCTGACACCCCGGCCGAGTTCCCACAGCTGGAGGTCGGAGATGGCGTTGACCGACCATTCCACTCCGGTGATCCCGTCGCGTGCGGCGACGTACTGCTTGCCCTGCCACAGGGGCAGGACGGGGACGTCGTCGGCGACGATGTCCTGCATCTCCGTGATCGCGGGCACGGCGACGTTGCGGTCGGCCGCGCGGCGGGATTCGGGGATGAGCCTGGTGCGCACCGCGGTGTTGGCGTACGGCGTGCCCAGGAAGTTGTCCTGCTCCAGGAACGGGGCGAGGAAGTTGTCGGGGTCCGGGTAGTCGGGGAACCAGCCGAGCCCGTAGGCGGCGTAGTCGCCCTTCTTCTGGGCGGGGCGGAAGGTGCCCCACTCGTTGCCCTGGACGGTGATGTCGAACAGCTGGGTGGAGTTCAGCTGGGCCTTGAGGGCGTCGAACTCGGCGGCGGTGCCGTCGCCGTAGTGGTCCGTGGTGTAGTTCAGGGTGAGCTTGACGGGGGGCTTGACCCCGGCGGCCTTGAGGATGTCGGCGGCCTTGGCGGTGTTGGCCTCGCCGTACTTGTTGTAGAACGAGTTGACGTGGCCGGGCACGGCGGTGGGGACGAGCGAGTACAGGGGCTGCGCGGACTTGCCGTAGACCTTGGAGATGACGTTGTTGCGGTCGACGGCGGCGGCGAGGGCCTGGCGCACGGCCTTGTTGCTGACGGTCGGGGCGTCGGTGTTGAAGCCGATGTAGCGGATTTCGAGGCCGGGCATCGGGGTGAGCTTGACGCCCTTGGGGGGAGTCTTGGCGAACTCGGCGATCTGGGCGGGCGACAGGGTGCGGGAGACCACGTGGATCTTCCCGTCGGTGAGCGCCTTGCCCATGGTGGCGGAGTCGTCGAAGGTGCGCAGTTCGACCTTGTCGTTCTGCGGTTTGATGTCGCCCTTGTAGTTCGGGTTCTTGGTGAAGACGGCGCGGACGAGGTGGTTGTCCTTGACTTCGGCCTTCATCGTGTAGGGGCCGGAGCCGTCGACGGTGAAGCCGGGGCGGAGCTTCTTGGCCTCGTAGTTCTTCTCGCTGACGATGCCCGCGGCGGGGGTGGCGAGCTTGTACGGGAAGGTCGCGTCGGCGGTCTTGAGGTGGAAGACGACGGTGTCGGTGCCCTTGGTCTCGACGGTGTCGAGGGTGGAGAGGAGGGCGGAGGGGCCGTTCTCGTCCTTGATCGCGCGGACGCGGTCGATGGAGAACTTGACGTCCTTGGCGGTGACCGGGTCGCCACTGGCGAACTTCAGGCCGGGCCGCAGGGTGCAGCGGTAGCTCTCGTTGCCGGTGTCGGTGAAGCGGCAGTCGGAGGCGGCTTCGGGGACGGGCTGGCCGCCGCCGCGCGGGGTGTGCACGAGCGTCTGGACGGTCTGGCGCAGGATGTTCCAGGCGCCGGCGTCGTAGGCGTAGGCGGGGTCGAAGGGGGCGGGAGCGTAGTCGGCGGCCTCGAACCGGTCGGTGGTGCCGACGACGATCGCTCCGGACGCTGCTCCTCCGCCGCTCGCGCTGCCGCATGCGGACAGCGCGGGGGTGAGCAGGCCGATCGCGGCCGTCAGCACCATGGTCTTGCGGTTCATGCTGGAAGTACTCCCTCACCCGGCACTTGTTCAAAGCGGCGTAGAGGGCACTTCGCGGCGGTCGCCCGTTCAGGGCGGAACGATCGGGCCGGTGTTTGACGATCGGTCCACGCGCGTACCGGCGCAAGGGTGCGCGGCCGGTGCGGCAAGGGTGCGTGCGGAGTGCCCGCGTCGACATTAGTGGGCTGGGGCGGGATGGCTGGAACTGGCAGGAGTTGGGGTGTAATCGCACCGTGATGGGTGCGGACTTACCGCTTATGCCGGAGTCCTCGCAGATGCGGTCAGGAGATGATCAATCCGGACACAAGGGAAGCCCCCGGAGCCGGTGTGGGAGCTCGACGGGGGCTTCCCGGGTGACCAAGGTCACCTGAAATGTCGCGTACGGAGAGGATGGAATTTCGGCCTCCGGGGTTAAGAGCGGAAGATCCTCTCGTCGGACCTCCGGCTCGCCCCCGTTCTGTTCGGTACGGAGCGTGCGCGCTCAGTTCATCGTAGTGATGAGCGAGCGCAGGAAGGGGAGGTCCACGTCCTCGAGCGAGCGCACGATGGTCCGGCCGGGCGCGGGCGCGATGACGCCGACGGAGGGGACGGCCACGACGCGGCAGCCGGCCGCCTCGGCGGCGGCGACCCCGGTGGCGGTGTCCTCGATGACGGCGCAGCGCGAGGGGTGCGCGCCGAGGGTGCCGGCCGCGAGCAGGTACGGGTCGGGGTGGGGCTTCGTACGGGGTACCTCGTCGCCGGCGACCGTCAGCGTGAAGCGGTCGCGGCCGAGGGTGAGCAGCACCTGGTCGATGACGCGGCGGTGCGAGGCGGAGACCAGGGCGGTGGGCACGTTGTGCCGGGCCAGCTCGCTCAGCAGGCGCTCGGCGCCGGGCATCAGGGGGACCCGGTCGGCGATGCGGGCCTCGAACCGCTCGTTGAGCAGGACACTCAGCTCGGCGAGGCCGATGGCGGCCCCGGTCCGCTCGATGAGGAAGGACGCGCTGCGGCTCATGGGACCGCCGACGACCACGTCCCGCCAGGACTCCTCCAGGCGGTGGCCTAGCTCCAGGAAGATCTGTTCCTCGATCTCCCACCAGAAGCCCTCGGTGTCGACGAGGGTGCCGTCCATGTCCAGCAGCACCGCCTGCAGGGCGTGCCCGTCGGCCGTGCGGGCGACGGGTGCGGGAACGGTGCTGGTCATGCGTACGCCTCTCGTGGGGACGACAAGGCCGGTCACCTCGCCCCGCAGGGGACATCCCCTGGGGAACAGGTGACCGGCCTGTTTGGGACCGACCAGTGTACGCCGGTCCGCGTCAGCGTGCGTTGAAATACTTCGCTTCGGGGTGGTGAATCACCAGAGCGTCGGTGGACTGCTCGGGGTGGAGCTGGAACTCCTCCGAGAGGTGGACGCCGATCCGCTCCGGCTGGAGGAGGTCGGCGATCTTGGCACGGTCCTCCAGGTCGGGGCAGGCGCCGTAGCCGAGGGAGAAGCGGGCACCGCGGTACTTGAGGTCGAACATGTCCTCGACCTTGTCGGGGTCCTCGCCGCCGAAGCCGAGCTCGGCGCGGACGCGGGCGTGCCAGTACTCGGCGAGGGCCTCGGCGAGCTGGACGGAGAGGCCGTGGAGCTCCAGGTACTCGCGGTAGGAGTCGGACTCGAACAGCTTGGCCGTGGCCTCGCCGATCCTGGAGCCGACGGTGACCACCTGGAGGCCGATGACGTCGGTCTCGCCGGAGTCCTCCGGGCGGAAGAAGTCGGCGAGGCACAGGCGGCGGCCGCGGCGCTGGCGCGGGAAGGTGAAGCGGGTCCGCTCGTTGCCCTGCTCGTCGAGGATGATCAGGTCGTCGCCCTTGGAGACGCACGGGAAGTAGCCGTAGACCACGGCCGCTTCCAGGAGGTTCTCGGTGTGCAGCTTCTCCAGGAGGCCGCGCAGACGCGGACGGCCCTCGCTCTCGACGAGCTCCTCGTACGTGGCCCCGCCGGCGCGGGCCTGCTTGAGGCCCCACTGGCCCTTGAACAGGGCGCCCTCGTCCAGCCAGGAGGCGTAGTCCTTGAGCGGGATGCCCTTGATGACGCGGGTGCCCCAGAAGGGCGGGGTGGGCACCGGGTTGTCGACGGCGACGTCGGAGCGGGCGCCGGACTCCTCCGGCTCCTCCACCGGGAGGGCGGGGGTGTCCCGCTTGGCCACGCGGCGCTGCTTGAGCTCGGGCAGGGCGGCGCCGGGGACGCCGCGCTTGACGGCGATCAGCGCGTCCATCAGCCGCAGGCCTTCGAACGCGTCCCGGGCGTAGCGGACCTCGCCCTCGTAGATCTCGTGGAGGTCCTGTTCGACGTAGGCGCGGGTGAGGGCGGCGCCGCCGAGGATCACCGGGTAGTCGGCCGCCCAGCTTGCGCTGGTTGAGCTCCTCCAGGTTCTCCTTCATGATCACCGTGGACTTCACCAGCAGCCCGGACATGCCGATCACGTCGGCCTTGTGCTCCTGCGCGGCCTCCAGGATCGCCGAGACCGGCTGCTTGATGCCGATGTTCACCACGTTGTAGCCGTTGTTGGTCAAGATGATGTCGACCAGGTTCTTGCCGATGTCGTGGACGTCCCCGCGGACCGTGGCCAGCACGATCGTGCCCTTGCCCTCGTCGTCCGTCTTCTCCATGTGCGGCTCGAGGTAGGCGACCGCCGTCTTCATCACCTCCGCCGACTGCAGGACGAACGGCAGCTGCATCTGCCCGGAACCGAACAGCTCACCGACGACCTTCATGCCCTCCAGCAGGGTGTCGTTAACGATGTCCAGCGCCGGCCGGGTCTGGAGTGCCTCGTCCAGGTCCGCCTCCAGGCCGTTCTTCTCGCCGTCGATGATCCGCCGCTGGAGCCGCTCCTCCAGCGGCAGCGCCAGGAGCTCCTCCGCACGGCCGGCCTTCAGCGACTTGGTGTTCACCCCCTCGAAGAGGGCCATCAGCTTCTGCAGCGGGTCGTAGTCACCCTCACGCCGGTCGTAGATCAGGTCGAGGGCGGTGCTGACCTGCTCCTCGTCGAACCGGGCGATCGGCAGGATCTTCGACGCGTGCACGATCGCCGAGTCCAGACCCGCCTTGACGCACTCGTCCAGGAACACCGAGTTCAGCAGCACCCGGGCCGCCGGATTCAGACCGAAGGAGATGTTCGACAGACCCAGCGTCGTCTGCACGTCCGGATGACGGCGCTTGAGCTCACGGATCGACTCGATCGTCGCGATCCCGTCCTTACGGGACTCCTCCTGCCCCGTGCAGATCGTGAACGTCAGCGTGTCGATGAGGATGTCCGACTCCCGGATCCCCCAGTTCGACGTCAGGTCCTCGATGAGGCGTTCGGCGATGGCGACCTTGTGCTCGACCGTGCGGGCCTGGCCCTCCTCGTCGATGGTCAGCGCGATCAGCGCAGCACCGTGCTCCCGCGCCAGACGGGTCACCTTCGCGAACCGCGAGTCCGGCCCGTCACCGTCCTCGTAGTTGACCGAGTTGATGACCGCACGCCCGCCCAGCTTCTCCAGCCCCGCCTGGATCACGGGCACCTCGGTCGAGTCCAGGACGATGGGCAGGGTGGAGGCGGTGGCGAAACGCCCCGCCAGCTCCCGCATGTCCGCGACACCGTCACGGCCCACGTAGTCCACGCACAAATCCAGCATGTGCGCGCCCTCACGGATCTGGTCCCGCGCCATCTCCACACAGTCGTCCCAGCGGCCCTCCAGCATCGCCTCACGGAACTTCTTCGACCCGTTCGCGTTCGTCCGCTCACCGATCGCCATGTACGAGGTGTCCTGCCGGAACGGCACCGTCTGATAGAGCGACGCCGCACCCGCCTCCGGCTGCGGACTGCGCTCGGTCACCGCCGTGCCCCGCACCCGCTCCACCACCTGCCGCAGATGCTCCGGCGTCGTACCACAGCAGCCGCCCACCAGGGAGAGCCCGTACTCACGGACGAAGGTCTCCTGCGCGTCCGCCAGCTCGGAGGCCGACAGCGGATAGTGCGCGCCCTGCTTCGTCAGCACCGGCAGGCCCGCGTTCGGCATGCACGACAGCGGGATCCGCGCGTTGCGGGCGAGGTAGCGCAGGTGCTCGCTCATCTCCGCCGGACCCGTCGCACAGTTCAGACCGATCATGTCGATCCCCAGCGGCTCCAACGCCGTCAGCGCCGCACCGATCTCCGACCCCAGCAGCATCGTGCCGGTGGTCTCGACCGTGACGGAGCAGATGAGCGGGACGGTGACGCCGAGGGCCTCCATGGCGCGGCGGGCGCCGATGATGGAGGACTTGGTCTGGAGGAGGTCCTGGGTGGTCTCCACGAGCAGCGCGTCCGCGCCGCCGGAGATGAGGCCCTCGGCGTTGATCTGGTAGGCGTCGCGGATCTGGGCGTAGGTGATGTGACCCAGGGTGGGCAGCTTGGTGCCGGGGCCGATGGAGCCGAGGACCCAGCGCTGCTGTCCGGTGGAGGCGGTGAACTCGTCGGCCACCTGACGGGCGATGCGTGCGCCGGCCTCGGACAGCTCGAAGTTGCGGTCGGGGATGTCGTACTCGGCGAGGGCCGCGTAGTTCGCGCCGAAGGTGTTGGTCTCGACGCAGTCCACGCCCACGGAGAAGTAGGCCTCGTGGACCGAGCGGACGATGTCCGGGCGGGTGACGTTGAGTACCTCGTTGCAGCCTTCCAGCTGCTGGAAGTCCTCCATCGAGGGGTCCTGTGCCTGGAGCATGGTTCCCATGGCTCCGTCGGCGACGACCACCCGGGTCGCGAGCGCCTCTCGGAGGGCATCGGCCCGTGTCTGGGTGTCTGCGGGCGGGTTCGGCAACGAGGCCATGGTTGAGCTCCCTGGGCTGCGACGGCTGTCGGCTTTGCACCCTCTGTGTCAAGGGTGCACGCGGTCAGGGTAACCGCGCGGCGGCGGCCCCGGTGAGGGCGTCCCACGTGGCGGACTGCATCCTGTGGCCGGGAGCCGCGTGGGAGGGTGCCCCGGTCGCGCCGCACCGGGAATCACCCAACCATGCACGAGGTCGACATCGACCGATAGTGTTCAGCATTGTCGAACTACGTCAGCAGGAGGCTGCGCGATGGCACGGAACATCCAGTCGCTCGAACGAGCCGCTGCGATGCTGCGGCTCCTGGCCGGCGGGGAACGCCGGCTGGGTCTCTCGGACGTGGCGTCCTCCCTTGGCCTGGCCAAGGGCACGGCTCACGGGATCCTGCGCACGTTGCAGGCCGAGGGTTTCGTGGAGCAGGACCCGGCTTCGGGGCGCTACCAGCTGGGCGCGGAGCTGCTGCGGCTGGGGAACAGCTACCTGGACGTGCACGAGCTGCGCGCCCGCGCGCTGGTGTGGACGGACGACCTGGCGCGGGCCAGCGGCGAGAGCGTGTACGTGGGGGTGCTGCACCAGAGCGGGGTGCTGATCATGCACCACGTGTTCCGGCCGGACGACAGCCGTCAGGTGCTGGAGGTGGGGGCGATGCAGCCGCTGCACTCCACGGCCCTGGGCAAGGTGCTGTCCGCCTACGACCCGGTGGCGCACACGGAGGCCCTGGACGGGGAGCGGGAGGCCTTCACGCCCCGCACGGTGACCGACGCGGCGGGTTTCGAGGGCGTGCTGGACCTGACCCGGGCGCGGGGCTGGGCGTCGGACGTCGAGGAGACCTGGGAGGGGGTCGCCTCGGTGGCCGCCCCCATCCACGACCGGCGCCGGATGCCGGTGGGCGCGGTTGCCGTCGCGGGCGCCGTGGAGCGGGTCTGCGGGGAGTCCGGGGAGCCCCGGCCGGCCCTGGTGGCCTCCGTACGGGACTGCGCGCGGTCGGTTTCGCGCGATCTCGGCGCGGGCCGGTTCTGAGCTTGACCTGACGCCTTCGGTCCACCCCATGGCCGCCTTCACGGGCCATTCGGGTGGACTTTGGCGTTTTCCGACCAGCCAGTGGCTGGATTTGGTCGATCGTACCGAGTGGTAACGATCCGGTTCTTTGACCTGGTCAGCCCTTGACGCGTTCTTCACCCAGGCGGAAAACTGCCGTTCATCGGTCGGCATTGTCGAACAGCTACCGGCAATACGCGTTAGGCTGTGGCGAGGCCATGGACCGGTGAAGCACTCACCGAGTGTGTGGACCACCGGAGGGACCCGGTGTCCGCCCACCCCTGGACGTAAGACAAAGGAGTCGCGGGTGTCCAGCTCCGACATCTTCATCGGCGAGACCATCGGTACCGCCCTGCTCACACTGCTCGGCGGCGGCGTGTGCGCCGCCCTCACGCTCAAGAGCTCCAAGGCCCGCGGCGCGGGCTGGCTCGCGATCACCTTCGGCTGGGGCTTCGCGGTCCTGATCGCCGCCTACGTCTCCGCGCCGCTCTCCGGCGCGCACCTCAACCCGGCGGTCACCGTCGGCATCGCCGTGAAGACCGGCGAGTGGGGTGACGTCCCCGTCTACTTCGCGGGCCAGCTGCTGGGCGCCATGCTCGGCGCGGTCCTGATGTGGGTCACGTACTACGGCCAGTTCGCCGCGCACCTGGCGGACCCCGAGAACATCAGGGACGCCAAGCTCGGCCCCGAGGACCCGCACCCGCACGACCAGGCCGGCCCGGTGCTCGGCATCTTCTCGACCGGCCCCGAGATCCGCAACGTGGTCCAGAACCTCGCCACGGAGATCATCGGCACCTTCGTCCTGGTCATCGCGATCCTGACGCAGGGCCTCCAGGACGGCGGCAAGGGCCTCGGCGTCGTCGGCGTCCTGATCACCTCCTTCGTGGTCGTCGGCATAGGCCTCTCCCTCGGCGGTCCGACCGGCTACGCCATCAACCCGGTCCGCGACCTCGGTCCCCGCATAGTCCACGCCCTGCTCCCGCTGCCCAACAAGGGCGGCTCGGACTGGGGGTACTCCTGGATCCCGGTGGTCGGCCCGCTCGTCGGTGCCGCGCTCGCCGGCGGTCTGTACAACATCGCGTTCGCCTGATCAGCATCGGCCCGCGTTCGTAAGATCCGCACCGCATCCTGATTCCGCCTACTCATAGACCTGCCAGGAGCAGCCACATGACCAGCAGCACCGGCCCCTTCATCGCCGCGATCGACCAGGGCACCACCTCCTCCCGCTGCATCGTCTTCGACCGCGACGGCCGCATCGTGGCCGTCGACCAGAAGGAGCACGAGCAGATCTTCCCGAAGCCGGGCTGGGTCGAGCACGACGCCGTCGAGATCTGGACCAACGTCCAGGAGGTCGTCGCCGGGGCCATCGCCAAGGCCGAGATCACCGCCGCCGACGTCAAGGCGGTCGGCATCACCAACCAGCGCGAGACCACCGTCCTGTGGGACAAGAACACCGGCGAGCCGGTGCACAACGCGCTGGTCTGGCAGGACACCCGCACCGACGCCCTGTGCAAGGAGCTCGGCCGCAACGTCGGCCAGGACCGCTTCCGCCGCGAGACCGGCCTGCCGCTGGCGAGCTACTTCGCCGGTCCGAAGGTCCGCTGGCTGCTCGACAACGTCGAGGGCCTGCGCGAGCGCGCCGAGGCCGGCGACATCCTCTTCGGCACCATGGACTCCTGGGTCATCTGGAACCTCACCGGTGGCGCCGAGGGCGGTGCGCACGTCACGGACGTCACCAACGCCTCGCGCACCATGCTGATGAACCTGCACACCCTGGCCTGGGACGAGAAGATCGCGGAGTCGATGGGCGTCCCGCTCAACGTGCTCCCCGAGATCAAGTCCTCCGCCGAGGTCTACGGCCACGTCAAGGACGGCGTCCTGGCCGGCGTCCCGGTCGCCTCGGCGCTCGGTGACCAGCAGGCCGCCCTCTTCGGGCAGACCTGTTTCGCCGAGGGCGAGGCGAAGTCCACCTACGGCACCGGCACGTTCATGCTGATGAACACCGGCGACAAGATCATCAACTCCTACAGCGGCCTGCTGACCACGGTCGGCTACCAGATCGGCGACCAGAAGCCGGTCTACGCCCTGGAGGGCTCCATCGCCGTCACCGGCTCGCTCGTCCAGTGGATGCGCGACCAGATGGGCATGATCAAGACCGCCGCCGAGATCGAGACCCTCGCGCTCTCGGTCGAGGACAACGGCGGCGCCTACTTCGTGCCGGCCTTCTCCGGCCTCTTCGCCCCGTACTGGCGCTCCGACGCCCGCGGTGTGATCGCCGGCCTCACCCGGTACGTCACCAAGGCGCACATCGCCCGTGCCGTCCTGGAGGCCACCGCCTGGCAGACCCGCGAGATCACCGACGCCATGACCAAGGACTCCGGCGTCGAGCTGTCGGCCCTCAAGGTCGACGGCGGCATGACCTCCAACAACCTGCTGATGCAGACGCTCTCGGACTTCCTGGACGCCCCCGTGGTGCGCCCGATGGTCGCCGAGACCACCTGCCTCGGCGCCGCCTACGCCGCCGGCCTGGCCGTCGGCTTCTGGCCCGACACCGACGCCCTGCGCGCCAACTGGCGCCGCGCGGCGGAATGGACCCCGCGGATGCCCGCCGACCAGCGGGACCGCGAGTACAAGAACTGGCTCAAGGCCGTCGAGCGGTCCATGGGCTGGATCGACGACGAAGACGCCAGCTGACGCACCGGCTGAGCCGATCGACGAGGAGCTGAAAGAAATATGAGCACCCTGCAGAGCGTTCCCGCCCTGGGCACGCACCCGACTTCCGGTGCCAACGCGAGCCGCGCGGAGACCCGTGAGCAGCTCTCGAAGGCCACGTACGACCTGCTGGTCATCGGCGGTGGGATCCTGGGCACCTCGGTGGCCTGGCACGCCGCCCAGTCGGGTCTGCGGGTTGCGATGGTGGACGCCGGCGACTTCGCCGGCGCCACCTCCTCGGCCTCCTCGAAGCTGGTCCACGGCGGTCTGCGCTACCTGCAGACCGGCGCGGTCAAGCTGGTGGCGGAGAACCACCACGAGCGGCGGGTGCTGGCCAAGGACGTGGCCCCGCACCTGGTCAACCCGCTCACCTTCTACCTGCCGGTCTACAAGGGCGGTCCGGTGGGTGCGGCCAAGCTGGGCGCGGGCGTCTTCGCCTACTCCGCCCTCTCGGCCTTCGGCGACGGCATGGGCAAGGTCATATCGCCGGCCCGTGCCGTCGCCGACAACCCCGGCCTCAAGACGGACAACCTCAAGGCCGTCGCGGTCTACTACGACCACCAGATGAACGACTCCCGCGTCGCCGTGATGACGGTCCGCGCGGCCGTCGAGTCCGGCGCGGTCGTCCTCAACCACGCCGAGGTCACCGGCCTGCGCATGACGCGCGGCCGGGTCAGCGGCGCCGAGCTCAAGGACCGCCTGGACGGCACCGAGTTCGGGGTCGACGCGCGCGTCGTGCTCAACGCCACCGGCCCGTGGGTGGACCACCTGCGGCGCATGGAAGACAAGCACGCGATGCCGTCGATCCGCCTCTCCAAGGGGGCGCACATCGTCATGAAGCGCAAGTCGCCGTGGAAGGCCGCCATGGCCACCCCGATCGACAAGTACCGCATCACCTTCGCCCTCCCGTGGGAGGACCAGCTGCTCCTCGGCACCACCGACGAGGTGTACGAGGGCGACCCGGCGGACGTGCGCGCCACCGAGAAGGACATCGAGCAGATCCTGGACGAGGCCGCGTTCTCCATCAAGGACGCCGACCTCGACCGCTCGCTGATGACGTACGCCTTCGCCGGCCTGCGCGTGCTCCCCGGCGGCCCCGGCGGCGTCGAGAAGGCCAAGCGCGAGACGGTCGTCTCCGAGGGCGCGGGCGGCATGCTGTCCGTGGCCGGCGGCAAGTGGACCACGTACCGGCACATCGGCCGCGTGGTCATGGACAAGCTCGCCAAGCTCCCGGGCAGCCCGCTGACCGACGACATGGAGCCGGTGAAGTCCCTCGTGCGCCGCGTCCCGCTGCCCGGTGTCGCCAACCCGAACGCGGTGGCGCACCGCCTGCTCGTGGACCGCGAGCCCGGCGCCCGCATGGACCCGCTGACCGCCCGCCACCTGGCCTCGCACTACGGCTCGCTCGCCTTCGACATCGCCCGCCTGGCGAACGAGGACCCGGCGCTGGCCGAGCGCATCCACCCGGACGGTCCGGAGATCTGGGCGCAGGTCGCCTACGCCCGTGACAACGAGTGGGCCGAGACGGTCGACGACGTGCTGCGCCGCCGTACGACGGTGACCGTCCGCGGCCTGGACGACGAGGCCGTACGGGCCCGCGTAGAGGAGATGCTGGGCCGCAAGGCATAGCTCGTACGCGGGTGGGGAAGAGGGGCGGTTCCGAGGGGAACCGCCCCTCTGTCGTGGGCTGTGGCCGACGTACCCCGAAGGCTTAGGCTGGCCCACGTACGCAAGGAACTTCGGAAGGAGACCTGGGTGATCGAGCTTGAGGGCGTGCCCGAGCTGATCGACCCGGTCATGGTGGCCGCGTTCGAGGGCTGGAACGACGCGGGAGACGCCGCCTCCGGTGCGGTGGCGCACCTGGACCGGGAGTGGAAGGGCGAGGTCTTCGCGGCGCTGGACGCCGAGGACTACTACGACTTCCAGGTCAACCGGCCGACGGTGTGGCTGGACAACGGGGTCAGGAAGATCACCTGGCCCACGACGCGGCTCTCGGTGGTCCGCATCGGCGGCACGAAGCCGCGCGACCTGGTGCTCGTACGGGGCATCGAGCCGTCCATGCGGTGGCGGTCGTTCTGCAACGAGCTGCTCGGGTTCGCGCACGAGCTGGGCGTCGAGATGGTCGTCATCCTGGGCGCGCTGCTGGGCGACACCCCGCACACGCGGCCGGTGCCGGTGAGCGGGGTGACCTCGGACGCGGACCTGGCGCGGACGATGGACCTGGAGGAGACGAAGTACGAGGGCCCCACGGGGATCGTGGGCGTCCTCCAGGAGGCCTGTACGCATGCGGGGGTCCCGGCGGTGTCGCTGTGGGCGGCGGTGCCGCACTACGTGTCCCAGCCGCCGAACCCGAAGGCGACGCTGGCGCTGCTGAACCGGCTGGAGGACCTGATCGACATCCGGATCCCGCTCGGGGAGCTCCCGGAGGACGCGCGGGCGTGGCAGCTGGGCGTGGACCAACTGGCCGCCGAGGACAGCGAGGTGGCGGAGTACGTCCAGACGCTGGAGGAGGCGCGGGACACGGCCGATCTGCCGGAGGCGTCGGGGGACGCCATCGCGCGGGAGTTCGAGCGGTACCTGCGGCGGCGGGACCCTTCCGCTGCCGCGGAGCAGCCGGGTGACGGCTCGTACCTGCGGGACACCTCCAGCGGCCTGACGCGGCCGGCCCGCCGCCGTGACCCCTCCGGGGAGGACCCGCAGCCCCCGGTCACGCCGCCGGACCCGGAGGAACCGGGGGACACCCCCGAGCCGTAACCCCGCGGGGCGGGCTGTGGGCGCCGCTGCGCGGAGCGGTCCCCTACCCGCCCTTCGCCCGTTCCCCGGGCTCCGCCCGGACCCGCGCCCCAAGCGCCGGCGGGGCTGAAATCAGCCCCGCCGGCGATTGAGGCGACGGGCGCGCAGCGCCCGTACCGGGTCAGGGGCAGCACCCCTGGGAACGGTGGAAGGGCGGGTAGGGGACCCAGCCCCGCGCAGCGGCCCACCCACCCGCACACGACCAGGCTCCGGGTACGGCGATGCCCCCGAGCTCGGGCGGAGCCGGGGGCATGGCAGCCGGTGCTACAGGGCCACGCCCAGCAGGGCGTCGACCGTGCGCGAGACCAGGCCCGGGGCCGACTCGTCGTCGCCGTCGGAGGCGTTCTGGGCGTCCACCCACGCGTCCACGGCCGCCAGCGCCGCCGGCGCGTTCAGGTCGTCGGCCAGGGCCGCGCGGACCTCCTCCACCAGTGCCTCGGCCGGCAGGCCGTCCGGCCGGGACACGGCCGCGCGCCAGCGCGCCAGACGGGCCTGCGCCTGCGCGAGGACGTCGTCGGTCCACTCCCAGTCCGCGCGGTAGTGGTGCGCGAGCAGGGCCAGGCGGATGGCCGCGGGGTCCACCCCGGCCCGCCGCAGGGCGGAGACGAAGACGAGGTTGCCCTTGGACTTCGACATCTTCTCGCCGTGCAGCGCGACCATGCCCGCGTGGACGTACGCCTTGGCCATCGGGAACTCGCCCGTCAGGGCCTGCGCGTGCGAGGCGCCCATCTCGTGGTGCGGGAACGCCAGGTCGGACCCGCCGCCCTGGATGTCGAAGCCCATGCCCAGGTGCTCCAGGGCGATGGCCACGCACTCGATGTGCCAGCCCGGCCGCCCGCGGCCCAGGGAGCCGCCGTCCCAGCTCGGCTCGCCCTCGCGGGCGGCCATCCACAGCATCGGGTCGAGCGGGTTCTTCTTGCCCGGGCGGTCGGGGTCGCCGCCGCGCTCGGCGGACAGGGCCCGCATCGCCGCGGCGTCGAGGTGGGAGACACCGCCGAAGTTCGGGTCGGCCTCCACCGAGAAGTAGACGTCGCCTTCGAGCTCGTACGCGGCGCCCGCGTCCCGGAGCCGCTCCACCAGCGGCACGATGCCCGGTATGGCCTCGACGGCGCCGATGTAGTGCCGCGGCGGCAGCATGCGCAGGGCGGTCATGTCCTCGCGGAAGAGGGCCGTCTCGCGTTCGGCGAGCTCGGTCCAGTCGTGCCCGTCGCGCAGCGCCCGCTCCAGCAGCGGATCGTCCACGTCCGTGACGTTCTGGACGTAGTGGACCTGCCGCTTGTTGTCGAGCCACACGCGCTGCACGAGGTCGAACGCGTTGTAGGTCGCCGCGTGACCGATGTGGGTCGCGTCGTACGGGGTGATACCGCAGACGTAGAGGCGTGCGACGGGACCGGGGTCGAGGGTGATCGTCCCCTGGGTCGCGGTGTCGTGGATCTGGAGGTCGCGGCCCTTGCCGGGCAGGGCGGGGACCTCAGAAGCGGGCCAGGCATGCATGGCTCGAGCCTAACCGGACGAGTGTTCCGGAAACGAATGGGACCAGCACTGTTGGCTTGATCGGCGCTCTTGCGGTCTGGCCGGTTCTGTGCGTCCGCGATCATCCGCGGACATCCCTGCTCAGACGGGCGGCCAGGGGATCGAGGGCCACTGACCGGACGGCTGCGGATGCCTCCCGTCCCGCAGCAACTGCGCCACGCGGGCCCGTACGGCGGCCAGCTCGACGGGGGTGATCAGTTCGCCCAGCCGGGTGGCGAGCGGCGCCCCGTCGGCCAGCTGTTCCTCCAGCGACCCCAGGACCTCGCGGGCCTCCTCCGTGAGCGGCTCCCCCGCCCAGCCCCAGAGCAGGGTGCGGAGCTTGTCCTCCGTGTGGAAGCTCACGCCGTGGTCGATCCCGTAGAGCCGGCCGTCCGGCGCGGGCAGCAGGTGGCCGCCCTTGCGGTCGCCGTTGTTGATCACGGCGTCCAGTACGGCGAGGCGGCGCAGCCTGGGGTCGTCGGCGTGCACGAGGAGAGCGGTGCGGCCCTCCCCGACCTCGGCGAGGGCGACCGGCTTCCAGCCCTCCCCCGCCTCCTCGCCCTCGACCAGGGCCAGCAGTGCGGATTCCGGCTGTTCTCCGGCCTCGATCCAGTGCTGGACCATGCCCTCTCCGTACGGGCCGTCGCGCAGCACGGTGGTGGGCACCAGCCCCCACCCGGTGGCCTCGGAGACCAGGTAGGCGGCGCGCTCGCGCCGGGCGAGGTTCCCGTCGGGGAAGTCCCACAGCGGCCGCTCGCCCTTGACGGGCTTGTAGACGCACTCGGCGCTGCGCCCCTCGTGGGCGACGGTGCACAGCAGGACCGCGTTGGAGGCCTCGGTGATGCGGCCGCGGACGGTGAGCTCACCGCGGGTGAGCAGCTCCTCTATCGGGGTCACCTCGCTCACGCCTGGCGCCGGTACCCGTTCTGGCGGGGGCAGACGTGCCCCTCGGGGTCGAGGGGCAGGCTGCACAGCGGGCACGGCGGCCGGCCCGCGTTGACCACGTCGAGGGCCCGCTTGGCGAAGGCCCGGGCCTGGGCGCCGGAGAGGCGGACCCGCAGCATCGGCGGGCCGTTCTCCTCGTCCTGGAGCAGGCGTTCCTCCGCCTCGGCGAGGTCCTCCTCGGATTCAGCCTCCAGTTCGACGAGCGCCTGCGCCTCGACGATCATCCGCTGTTCCTCACCGTCCCAGGCGAGGGCCATGGTGCCGACGCGGAACTCCTCCTCGACGGGGACGTCCAGCGGTGCGGTGTCGGCGGCCTCGGCGGGGGCCACGGCCGGGACGGGCGCGTTGCCGCCGGTGCGCCGCACGACCTCGTCGAGCAGTTCGTCCATCCGCTCGGCCAGCGCCGCGACCTGGGTCTTCTCCAGGGACACGCTGGTGACGCGGGCGCCCGAGGAGGCCTGGAGGAAGAAGGTCCGGCGTCCAGGCAGACCGACCGTGCCGGCCACGAAGCGGTCCGGGGGGTCGTAAAGGAACACCTGACGGGGCACGTCCAGTCTCCAAGTCTGAGGCAGGGGCAGGGCTGCTCGTGTGCTGTTGGCCCTGCCACCCTACTGCTCCGTTCGATCAGGCCGCGCCCGCGCCGCCCCCCACGACGGCGTTGCCGCCGCCCTCGGTCTCGGAGTCGGCGGAGGCGGCCGGGCGCGGGATCAGCGGGGCCAGGTCGCCGGTGTCGCCGAGGCGCAGCAGGAAGGGACGGGTGGGGGTGTAGCGGATCGCGGTGACCGAGCAGGGGTCGACGTGGATCCGCTGGAAGAGGTCGAGGTGCATGCCGAGGGCGTCGGCGACGAGGGACTTGATGATGTCGCCGTGGGAGCACATGAGGAAGGCGGCGCCGGGGCCGTGCTCCTCCTCGATCCGCGCGTTCCATTCGCGTACGGCGTCCACGGCGCGGGCCTGCATGGCGCGCATGGACTCGCCGCCGGGGAAGGCCGCGGCCGAGGGGTGCTGCTGGACGATCTTCATCAGGGGTTCGTCGGCGAGTTCGGAGAGCTTGCGGCCCGACCAGTCGCCGTAGTGGCACTCGCCGATCCGCTCGTCGGTGTGCAGGGGCAGGTCGGGGCGGGCCGCGAGCAGCGGGGCCAGGGTTTCCCGGCAGCGCTGGAGCGGGCTGGAGACGGCGGCGGCGAGGGGGATCCCGTCGAGCCTTGCGGGCAGGGCGGCGGCCTGCCCGGCGCCGTGTTCGTCGAGGGCCACTCCCGGGGTCCATCCGGCGAGCAGACCTGCGGTGTTGGCGGTGGACCGCCCGTGTCGTACGAGGATCAGCGTGGCCATGCATGCAGGGTATGCGGTGACGTCGGCGTGCGGGCGGGCGCGGGTCGGGGAAGAATGCCCGGCGTGATTGTCGACTGCGCGATGTACCGGGACGGCCGCCGCTCGCGGGCTCCGGAGGACTTCTCCGCCGCGCTGGAGGAGGCCCGGGCGCACGGTGACGCCTTCCTGTGGGTGGGGATGCACGAGCCGACGCCCGCGGAGTTCGAACGGGTGAGCCGTGAGTTCGGGCTGCACAAGCTGGCGGTGGAGGACGCGCTGACGGCGCACCAGCGGCCGAAGCTGGAGGTGTACGACGACTCGCTGTTCGTGGTCCTCAAGCCGGTGCTGTACGACGACGACGAGGACACGGTGACCACGGGCGAGCTGATGGTGTTCATCGGTGACTCCTTCGTGGTCACGGTGCGGCACGGCGAGGGGGCCGCGCTGGCGGCCGTGCGCCACCGGCTGGAGCAGGAGCCGGACGTGCTGCGGCACGGCCCGACGGCGGTGCTGTACGCGGTGTCCGACGCGGTGGTGGACCACTACATCGAGGTGGCGGCCGAGCTCCAGGCGGACCTGGAGGAGCTGGAGGCCGAGGTGTTCGCGCCGAACGCCCCGGACTCGTCCAAGGGCACCGCGGCCCGGATCTACGGCTTCAAGCGGCAGGTGCTGGAGTTCCGCCGGGCGACGAGCCCGCTGCTCCAGCCGATGGACCGGCTCGCCTTCGGGAACGTGCCCTTCGTGCACGACCACGCCCGGCCGTTCTTCCGGGACGTGGCCGACCACCTGACGAAGGCGAACGAGTACATCGAGGGCCTGGACCGGCTGCTGTCGGACGCCCTGTCCGCGCACCTGGCGCAGATGGGCGTCCGGCAGAACGACGACATGCGCAAGATCTCCGCCTGGGCGGCGATGGCGGCCGTGCCGACGATGGTGGCGGGGATCTACGGGATGAACTTCGACCACATGCCGGAGCTGCGCCAGCCCTGGGGCTATCCGGCGGTGGTGGTGCTCATGGCGGGGCTGTGCCTGGCCCTGCACAGGATGTTCAAGCGGCGCGGCTGGCTGTGAGCCCTCCCGCGTTCCGCGGCGGGGTTCAGGCGAACTCGTGGGTGGTCCTCGGTACGCCGCCGCCCAGCGGGTCGCGCCGCTCCGGCGGGCGCAGGCCGACCATGCGGTGCCAGCCGCTGAACCGCTCGTACGCGTACACCGCGCGGATGCCCGCGGCGAGGGCGGCGGCCTTGGGCGCGGGCCAGCGCAGGAGCCGGCCCATGTGGTCCATGACGGCGAGGCTGACGTCCCGGTAGACGCCGATCTCGGCGAGGGCGCTCTCGCGCAGCACACGCTGGATGGTCCGGCCGTGCCCCTGGCGGGCGAGGCGGAGCAGTTCCTCGTGGCAGTACGCGAGGTGGTTGTCCTCGTCGTTGCTGATGACGCGGACGGCCTTGCCGACCTCGGGGTGGTCGCCGAAGTGGCGCAGCAGCATCACCATCTGCTCGGAGGCGCGCTGTTCGGTGACCCGGCTGTGGGCGAGGTAGACGACGATGTCCTCCTCGCTGAGGGGCTCGTCGCGGCGCAGCTTGTCGTGCGCGAGGCCGATGCCGCGGCGTTCCAGCAGCATGGTGTAGTCGGTCTCGGGCGGGACGGGGACGGCGGGCAGGCCGCGCTTGCGCAGCAGGGCCCGGAAGATCCGGCCGTGCTTGTCCTCGTCGGCGCCGTGCCGGGTGATCTTGGGGGCCAGTTCGCGCATGCCGTCGGGGACGAGGGCGGCGATGCGGGCGTTCTCCCAGCCGCCCTGGGACTCCCCGCTGGCGGCGATGGAGCAGAACAGCTGGAAGGAGTCGTCGTGGTCGACGATCTCGTGGAACAGGCTGCGGGCTGAGAGCATGCAACGAGTCAAATGCGGATCGACCGGGCGGGCAACCGATGCGTGGCCGCACTCGGCCGAATGAACGAAACCGGCGGGCGCCCGGCGGGGCGTAACCCCGGGGGCGGGCCGGGCGTTGTTCGCTGTGTCGGCCGTGGCGGGGAAGACCCCCCGAGCCCCCACCACGGCCGCTGGCCTCTTTTCGACGCCGCCCTCGCACCGCTTCGCGGGCTTCGGGCGGCTGCGCCGGACTCCGCCCGACGATCCCCGGGCGGCCCCCGCGGGTCAGGCGAGGCCGGCGAGCTCCAGGGCCTCGGTGCCGGCGCGCAGGGCGGCGAGGCGCTCGTCGAGGGTGAAGCCTGCCGGGGCCAGCGTGAGGGTGGTGACCCCGGCGTCGGCGTAGGCCCGCATCCCGTCCGCGATGCGCTCCACGGAGCCGAGCAGGGTGGTCGAGTCGATCAGCGAGTGCGGGACCGCGGCGGCCGCCCCGGCCTTGTCGCCGCCCAGGTACTTGGCCTGGATCTCGGCGGCCTCCTTCTCGTAGCCCATGCGCTGGGCGAGCTGGTTGTAGAAGTTCTGCTTCGGGCTGCCCATGCCGCCGACGTAGAGCGCGGTGTAGGGGCGGAACACGTCCGCGAGGGCGTTCACGTCGTCGCCGAGGGCCAGCGGGACGGTCGGGCAGACGTCGAAGCCGTCCATCGTCAGCCCGGCCTTCTCGCGGCCCGCGCGGATGTGCCGCAGGGCGGTCTCCTCCAGGTGCTCGGCGGCCGGGAAGATCAGCAGGGCGCCGTCCGCGATCTCGCCGGTCTGCTCCAGGTTCTTGGGGCCGATGGCGGCGATGTAGAGCGGGATGTGGGGACGTTCGGGGTGCACGGTCAGCTTGAGCGGCTTGCCGGGGCCGCCGGGCAGCGGGAGGGTCCAGTGCTCGCCGTCGAAGCTCAGCCGTTCGCGGGACATGGCCTTGCGGACGATCTCCACGTACTCGCGGGTGCGGGCGAGCGGCTTGTCGAACTTCACGCCGTACCAGCCCTCGGAGACCTGCGGGCCGGAGACGCCGAGGCCGAGCCGGAAGCGGCCCTTGGTGAGGGAGTCCAGGGTGGCGGCGGTCATGGCCGTCATCGCGGGCTGGCGGGCCGGGATCTGGAAGATGGCCGAGCCGACGTCGATCCGCTCCGTCTGGGCGGCCACCCAGGCGAGCACGGTCGCGGCGTCGGAGCCGTAGGCCTCGGCCGCCCAGCAGACGTCGTAGCCGAGCCGGTCGGCCTCCTGGGCGACGGCCAGGTTGTCGGCGTCCATGCCCGCACCCCAGTAGCCGAGATTGATGCCGAGCCGCATGTGTCGTCCCCTAACGGATGTACCGGTTTACCGATCAGTAACGTGGGTCTGCGGGGGACTGTAGCGCGCCAAACGGCCCCGCGTCAGTGCCCCAGTAGTCTCAGCGCTCATGGAGCAGAGGCATCTCGGCCGCACCGGACTGCGCGTCTCCCGGATCGGCCTCGGCACCCTGACCTGGGGCCGTGACACCGGCGAGGAAACCGCCGCCGAGCAGTTGAAGACGTTCTGGGAGGCGGGCGGCACGCTCGTCGACACGGCCGACGTGTACGGCGCCGGAGAGGCCGAGTACCTGCTCGGGCAGCTGGTGGGCTCCGTGCTGCCGCGCCGGGACGTCGTCATCGCGACGAAGTCGGGCAGCGTCCCGGACCCCGACCGCCGCTTCAACGGCTCGCGCGGACACCTCCTGGCCGCCCTGGACGACTCCCTGGACCGCCTCGGCACCGACTACGTGGACCTGTGGCAGGTCCACGCCTTCGACCCGCACACCCCGCTGGAGGAGACCCTCCAGGCCCTGGACCTGGCCGTGTCCAGCGGGCGGGCCCGGTACGCGGGCGTGTCGAACTTCAGCGGCTGGCAGCTGGCGAAGGCCGCGACGTGGCAGCTCGGCGCGCCCGGGACGCGGACCCGGCTGGCCTCCACCCAGATGGAGTACTCGCTGCTCCAGCGGGGCGTGGAACGCGAGGTGCTCCCGGCGGCGCTGGACCTGGGGGTGGGTCTGCTGCCCTCCTCCCCGCTGGGCCGCGGGGTGCTGACGGCCAAGTACCGCGACGGGACGCCGGCCGACTCCCGGGGCGCGTCGCCGGCGCTGGCCGCGCTGGTGGAGCCGTACCTGGACGAGGCGGCGGGCCTGATCGTGGACGCCGTGGTCACGGCCGCGCAGGGGCTGGCGGTCACCCCGCTCCAGGTGGCGCTGGCCTGGATCCGTGACCGGCCGGGGGTGGCCGCCCCGATCGTCGGCGCCCGGACGGCCGCGCAGCTCGGGGCGGCACTGTCGGTGGAGGCCCTTACCCTTCCGGAGGAGATCCGCCGGGCGCTGGACGACGTGTCGGCGCCCGTGCACCGCTACCCGGATCAGGACTGGAGCACGCTGTGAGCACGGCCCCCGACCCCGCCAACCCCGCTGCCGCGGAGGACCCGTACGAAGCCGCCGCCGGGCCGGAGGCCCCTGAGCGCGCCGCCGGGGCCGGGACCGGGGAGCCCTCCCCCACCGGGGCCGCTGCCGGCCCGGCGGACGCCGAGGTCCGTGACGGCGGTACCGACCCCGCGGACGCCGAGGTCCGTGACGGCGGTACCGACCCGGCGGACGCCGAGGGGCGTGACGGCGGCACCGACCCGGCGGACGCCGAGGGGCGTGACGGCGGCACCGACCCGGCTCCGGCCGGCGCGGCGGACACCGCCGGGCCGGCGGACGCGGCTGACGAGCTGGGGTTCGGCGCGGCGGAGACCGACTCTGGCGACGGCGTGACCGATCCCGCGGGCCCGGGCCACGGCCCGGACGCCGACGAGCCGCAGACCGATGAAGCGGACGCCCACAGGCCGCAGGCCGGCGAACCGGATGCCCACGAGCCCCAGGCCGGCGAACAGGACGCCGACGGGACCCAGTCCAGCGAGCCGGACGCCGACGGGACCCAGTCCAGGGAACCGGACGCCGACGGGCCGCAGGCCGGTGGGGGTCCAGGGGCGGAGCCCCTGGTTTCGGGAAGGGGCGGGGTGGGGGAAAGCCCCGCAGGGCCCGACGCTGACCCCGACGCGGAACAGGACGGCGCCGGGGAGCCGACCGGGGCCGAGCACGGGCGGGACGGCGCCGGGACGGGAACCGCAGGGGCCGAGCACGGGCAGGACGGCGCCGGGGCGGAGGCGGCGGCGCAGGTGAGCGAGGCGCAGGCCGAGTTGGCCGCGCAGAAGGTCGAGCGGGAGCGGATCGCCCGGCGGAAGGCGGAGCGCGAGGGCCCCGTCGACGCCGGCGCCAAGCTCAGCGGCAGGGCCGCCGACCTGCTGGCCGCCGTACGGGCCGTGGAGAGCGGCGCCAAGCCGCCCGCCCCCCTCTACTTCGACGAGGCCCCCGCCGCCCCCCGCAAGGCGGCCCCCGCTCCCCCGCAGCCCCGCCCGGCCGCGGCGCCCCCCACACCCGCCCCCGCCGTCGCGGACATCGGTGCCGTCCGCGCCGTCCTCGCCCGCGGCGGGGCCCCCGAGGCGCTGGCCGGCCAGACCGCCGCCGTCCTCGGCGAGGGCGCGGCCGAGCAGCTCACCGAGGACCCCTGGCGGCTGCTCGCCGTCTCCGGGGTGCGCCCGACGCAGGCGGACGGCTTCGCGCAGGCCCTGCTCGGCCCCGCCGCCGGTCCCGCCGACGAGCGCCGCGGCGCCGCCCTGCTGGGCTGGCTGCTGGACCAGGCCGCCGCCAAGGGGCACACCGCCCTGGAGGCCCCGGTCCTGGAGAAGGCCCTCGCCCAGTACGGGGTGCCGGCCCCCGCCGAGACCCTGGAGGCGGCCATCGGCGACGGCGCGGTCCTGGTGTTCCACGAGCCGCTGGGCCCGCCCGCCGCCGAGGACGAGGAGCCGCCCGTACGGCTCCTCGTGGGCCTGGAGGCGCACGCCCTGGCCGAGGAGGCCCTCGCGGACGGCCTGGCCCGTCTCGCGGGCACCTTCGCCGGGCCGGCGGACTGGTCGGCGGCGGCCGACGGCCCCGCGGCCGAGCTGGTGCGGGCCGTCGCGGGCCACGGCCTGGTCACCCACACCGGCGGCGAGGCCGCCCGCGCCGAACCGGCGGCCCTGCTGGCGGCCGCCCGGCGGCTCGGCCTGCGCGCCGTCCTCGCCGCGCACGCCCCCGCGCCGGACGCCGTCACCGTGGCCGGCCTGCTCGCCGGCACGGAGGGCCCCGGGCGGGACTCCGACGGCCGCTTCGACCTGGACCTGCTGATCGTCCTGGACGCCCCGCAGCTGGACGTGGAGCAGGCCGCCGCGCTGGTGGAGTCCGTGCCCGACGGGGCCCGCCTGGTGCTCTCCGGCGACCCCGGGGTGCTCGGATCGGCCGGGCCCGGCCGGGTGTTCGCCGACGTGCTGGCCGCCCGCGCCTTCCCGCAGGTGGTGTCCCGCACCCCGGACCCCGGCCCGATCGGCGAGCTGGTCTCGGGGATCGGCGTCGGGGAGCTGAACCGGGTCGACGCCCCCGGCAAGGAGGTCGTCATCGTCCCCGTGCGGGACGCCGGCGAGGCCGTGCACCGCACCGTGCAGCTGGTGGCCGAGTCGGTGCCGCGCGCCTTCGGGATCCCGGCCGAGGAGGTGCAGGTCATCGTCCCGGGCCACGGCGGCCCGGCGGGGACCCGGGCGCTGAACGCGGCCCTCAAGGAGCGGCTGAACCCCGGCCCGGGCCGGTTCGCCGGCTTCGACCCGGGCGACCGGGTGGTCCACGTGCCGTCGCCCGGGCGGGCGCTGCCGGCCCGGGTGGTGTCGGCCGACGCGCAGGGGCTGCACCTGGACGCGGGGGGCGCGCGGGTCGTCGTACCGCAGGACCGGGTGGAGGCCCAGGTCCGGCACGGCTGGGCGGTGACGGCGCACCAGGCGGTCGGCCGGCGCTGGCCGGCGGTGGTCGCCGTACTGCCGGGGGACGCGGCGCAGGCCCTGTCCCGGGACTGGGTGTACACGGCGTTCGGGCGGGCCGAGCGGCACCTGTCCGTGGTCCACGGGGTGGAGGAGGCGCTGCCGCGCGCGGTGGCGCAGGGGCTGCCGAAGCCGCGTACGACCCGGCTGACGGGTCTCCTGCGGGCCCTGGCGGCCGCGCAGGAGGAGCAGCCGTAGCGGTTCGGGGACGAAGACCGCGCCCCGCCGGCCGGTGTCGGCGGGCGGGGCGCGGGGTGGGCGGCGTCGGAGGAGGGGGTCAGGCCGGGGCGAGACCGGACTCGGCGGGGCTCTCCTCGTCGTCGGCGTCGTCGTCGAAGTCGGCCTCCTCGTCGAAGACGGAGCTCACTTCGAAGCGGTGCAGCACGTCCTGGGGATCGGCCTGCCCGAACGGCGAGTTGAGCCAGTCCCCCGGTTCCGCGACCTCCTCCAGGGCGGCGATCCAGAGGGTGGAATCGCCCTCCTCCAGGCCGAACTCCTTGTAGCGGGAGGCGATCTCGTCGGGCTCGTACTCCCCGAAGAGCACGCCGAGCGCTCCGGCGGTCCCGCCGTCGTCGAGGAGTTCGGCGTCCCGGTCGTGCGCGGCGACCCGTTCGGCCTGGGCGATCAGCCGCGCCGGTTCGACGACGGCGTAGTCACGGCGGATGAGCACGCTGAACGCGGCGGGCTCGGCGGGGCCGGTGTACGGGGCACCGGTCTCGGGTGTGGGGATCTCGAAGGGGGTCACCTCGTCGTAGCGGTCGTAGAGGAGTTCGTCGTACTCCTCGGCCGCGGCGGCGAGTTCGTTGAAGGCGGCGTAGACGGCCGGGTCCTCGTCCCCGATCCTGCTCTCGACCGCGGCGAGGTGACGGTCGAGTGCGGCCTTGACCGCCTCGGCGGCGGCGCGTACCTCGGCAACAGTGGGCAGAGCGGCATCAGACATAGTGCAGACGCTATCCGTAGCGGGCCGGTGCCCGCACAATAGATGCGATGCCGGAATACGAATTCGTCGACGTGTACGTGCCCCGAGGTACGCCCCGCAAGGAGGCGACCCGCCTGCTGACCGATCATGCGGAATACGGAAATTGGGAGCTGGACCGCCTGACCCTGTACCGGGACGGCAGCCGCCGGGCCCGGTTGCGCCGCCGGATCATCCGCCAGCTGCGCGCGACCTGGTGACGCGGGCCCCGGGAAGGGGGCCCGCGTCGTGAGGGCCCGTCAGGCGGAGTTGCGGGCGCGCCGGTAGAGCACGGCGCCGGCCAGCAGCAGCCCGCCGGCCAGCGGTACGCCGGCCGTCAGGGCGTCACCCGCGCCCGTGGCGGCGAGGCCGGCCCCGGCCCTCGGGCCGGGCGTCTGCGCGCCGGTCGGCTGGCCGCCGGGGTTGCCGGGGGTCTGCGCGCCGGGGTGGCCCGGAGTCTGCCCGCCGGGGCTTCCCGGAGTGTGGCTGCCAGGGTTGCCGGGGGTCTGGCCGCCCGGGTTGCCCGGCGTGTGCCCGCCCGGGTTGCCCGGCGTGTGCCCGCCCGGGTTGCCCGGCGTGTGCCCGCCCGGGGTACCCGGATTGCCCGGGGTTCCGGGGTGGCCCGGAGTACCGGGGTGACCCGGAGTACCGGGGTGACCCGGGGTTCCGGGGTGGCCCGGGGTTCCCGGATTGCCCGGGTTTCCGGGGTGGCCCGGGTGATCGTCGTCGTCGCACGGATCGTCGTGCCCGCCGCCCGGGTTGCCGGGGTGGCCCGGGTTGCCGGGGTGCCCGGGGTGTCCCGGGTGCCGCGGCTTGGCCGACTCGTTGGCGCAGCGGTTGCCGAAGGCCGGGTTCAGGCCCCCCACCACCGTCACCGTGTTGCCGCACACGTTCACCGGCGCGTCCACCGGTGCCTGCACGTTGTTCCCGGACAGGAGGCCCGGAGAGTTCGCGGCGTGCCCCGACGCGCCCGAGTCCGCCTGGGCCTGACCGCCGGCGAACGCGAGGACACCTCCCGCGGCCGCCATCGTGATCAGCGTCTTCCTCGTGACCTGAACCGGTCGTCGCATCTGTACTCGTCCCCTGGTGTGTACGTTCCGTCCGGCGCGCGGGCCGTACGGGCTCCCCCGCCCGTCACGCCGAAGAAGTGAGCTTCCGGGCCGTAAAAGCCCGGTGGCCCCGGAGCGCTGGATTGCGCTCCGGGGCCAGAACTTCAGAAGCGTCAGGCGTTGACGCAGGTGTTGCCGAAGGCCGGGTTCAGCAGGCCGATGACGTTCACGGTGTTGCCGCAGACGTTGACCGGGACGTGAACCGGAACCTGGACGACGTTGCCGGACAGGACACCGGGGGAGCCGATGGCCGCGCCCTGGGCGCCCGCGTCGGCGGCGGCCATGCCCGCACCCGCGAGAACCAGACCACCGGTGGCAGCCGCAGCGGCGACAACCTTCTTGAGCATTGTTCCTCCTAGTAGGCAAGTGCGGTCCCAGCCGCGGACCGCACCACCTGTAACGAGGAGGGATCACCAGGGCTACGAGCGTATGAGCGCATTCACTCTTCTCAGTGGAATCCGCACACCTTCCCGATTCTCCGGCGTTATGGGGCGACGAGCCCGCCTCAGGCGTTGTCGATGAACCGGTCCAGGACCCGGACGCCGAACTTCAGCCCGTCGACCGGCACCCGCTCGTCGACGCCGTGGAACATGCCGGCGAAGTCCAGCTCCGGCGGCAGCTGGAGCGGCGCGAAGCCGAAGCAGCGGATGCCGAGGTCGTCGAAGGACTTCGCGTCCGTCCCGCCGGAGAGCATGTACGGGACCGCCCGCGCGATCGGGTCCTCGGCCCGCAGGGCGCCCTGCATGGCGTCCACGAGCCGCCCGTCGAAGTCCGTCTCCAGCGCCTTGTCGGCGTGGACGTCCTCGCGCTTCACGCGCGGGCCGAGGATCCGGTCGAGGTCGGCGAAGAACTCGTCCTCGTAGCCCGGCAGGAAGCGGCCGTCGACGTGGGCAGTGGCCTGTCCGGGGATGACGTTGACCTTGTAGCCGGCGCCGAGCATCGTCGGGGCGGCCGAGTTGCGCAGGGTCGCGCCGACCATCTTGGCGATCCCGCCGAGCTTGGCGAGCGTGGCGTCCATGTCGTCGGGGTCGAGCGGGGTTCCGAGGGCGTCCGAGAGCTCGTCGAGGAAGTGCCTGACGGTCTTCGTGACGCGCACCGGCCACTGGTGGCGGCCGAGGCGGCCGACGGCCTCGCACAGCTCGGTGATCGCGTTGTCGTTGTTGGTCATGGAGCCGTGCCCCGCGGTGCCCTCGACCGTGAGGCGCATCCAGTGCATGCCCTTCTGGGCGGTCTCCACGAGGTACAGCCGCAGGTTCTCGTTGACCGTGAAGGAGAAGCCGCCGACCTCGCCGATGGCCTCGGTGACGCCCTCGAAGAGCCCGGGGTGCTTGTCCACGAGGTGCCGGGCGCCGTACGTGCCGCCCGCCTCCTCGTCCGCGAGGAAGGCCAGCACGATGTCCCGCGGGGGCTTGCGCCCGCTGCGCATGCGGTCGCGTACGACGGCCAGCGTCATCGCGTCCATGTCCTTCATGTCGACCGCGCCCCGGCCCCAGACGCAGCCGTCGGCGATCTCGCCCGAGAAGGGGTCGTAGGTCCAGTCGGCCGCGTTGGCGGGGACGACGTCGGTGTGCCCGTGGATCAGCAGGGCCGGCCGTGAGGGGTCCTCGCCCTCGATGCGGGCGACGGTCGACGCGCGCCCCTTGTGCGACTCGAAGATCTGCGGCTCCAGCCCGACCTCGGCCAGCTTCTCGGCGACCCACTCGGCCGCCTTGCGCTCACCGGGGCCCGAGTGGTCCCCGTAGTTGCTGGTGTCGATCCGGATGAGGTCCCGGCAGAGGTCGACGACCTCGTCCTCGCCGGAGACGGCCTTGCCCGCGCCCGATGCGCTCACGCTGTTCCTCCCACTGATCAGTACCGGCTACCCCCACCATCCTCGCGCCCCCGGGCGCTGTGCCCAAGGGCGTTCCGAGCCCGTCCGGGGGGTGTGATCGGGGGCCTCCGGCGTTTGGTAATGTTTTCCACGTCGAGGCGGCCCGCGAGGGACGCCGGACGCACACCTTGTCCGGGTGGCGGAATGGCAGACGCGCTAGCTTGAGGTGCTAGTGCCCTTTATCGGGCGTGGGGGTTCAAGTCCCCCCTCGGACACCAACAGAAGGACCCCGCTCAGGCGGGGTCCTTCTTCGTTCCCCGGGGGTCCCCGGGAGCGGAGCAGGGCGTGGATCAGGGCGTGGACCGGCCACCCCGGAATGTTTGGTAATGTTTTCCATGTCGCAACGGGCCGCGAGGAACGTGAGACGCACACCCTGTCCGGGTGGCGGAATGGCAGACGCGCTAGCTTGAGGTGCTAGTGCCCTTTATCGGGCGTGGGGGTTCAAGTCCCCCCTCGGACACCAACAGAAGGACCCCGCTTCGGCGGGGTCCTTCTTCGTTCCCCGCGGGCGCGGGAACACGGAGAGGGCCCCCGGGCCGGGATCTCGGATCCCGGCCCGGGGGCCCTCTCGTACGGGCGGACCGGGTCAGTCGGCGGCGTTGGCGGACGCGAGCTCGGTGACGCGGCGGCGGACCAGGAACCAGCCGCCGACGAGGGCGGCGGCGATCGCCGGGAGGAACATGACCGTGGTGCGGCCGACGCCGCCGTCGCTCCACATCAGGACCAGGACCGCGACCAGGAAGACCAGGGTCACGATCTGGGTGTACGGGGCCCAGGGCAGGCGGTAGGACGGGCGCTCGACCAGGCCGTTCTTGGAGCGGTGCCAGAAGAACAGCGAACAGAGCATGACCATGGCCCAGGTGCCGAGGATGCCGATGGAGGCCAGGTTGAGGACGATCTCGAAGGCCTCGCCCGGCATCCAGTAGTTCAGGCCGACGCCCGCGACGCCGAAGCCGGCGGTGAAGAGCACGCCGCCGTAGGGGACCTTGCCCTTGTTCATGACGCCGGTGAACTTGGGGGCGGAGCCCGACATGGCCATCGAGCGCAGGATCCGGCCGGTGGAGTAGAGGCCGGAGTTCAGGCTGGACAGGGCGGCGGTCAGGACGACCAGGTTCATGATGCCGGCGGCGCCGGGGACGCCGAGCTTGTCGAAGACGGTGACGAAGGGGCTCTGGTCGGCCGAGTACGCGGTGTACGGGAGGAGCAGGGCCAGCAGGACCACGGAGCCGACGTAGAAGAGGCCCACGCGCCACATGATCGAGTTGATCGCCTTCGGCATGATCTTCTCGGGGTTCTCGGTCTCGCCGGCGGCGACGCCGCAGAGCTCGACGGAGGCGTACGCGAAGACCACGCCCTGGACCACCAGGAGCATCGGCAGGACGCCGGAGGGGAAGATGCCGCCGTTGTCGGTGATGTTGGCCAGGCCCGGGGTGTTGCCGCCGATGTCGTGGCTGGTGGCGACGAGGTAGATGCCGACGATCAGGAAGACCACCAGGGCGGCGACCTTGACCAGGGAGAACCAGAACTCCATCTCGCCGAAGTACTTCACCGAGATCAGGTTCGCGGTGAGGACGACGGCCAGGGCGATGAAGGCGAGCAGCCACTGGGGGACGTCGGTGAACATCGACCAGAAGTGGGCGTAGGTCGCGGCGGCCGTGATGTCGGCCACGGTGGTCGTGGACCAGTTGAGGAAGTACAGCCAGCCGGCCGTGTAGGCGCCCTTCTCCCCCATGAACTCGCGCGCGTACGAGACGAACGCGCCGGAGGACGGGCGGTAGAGGACGAGCTCGCCGAGGGCCCGGACCACGAAGAAGGCGAAGACGCCGCACACCGCGTAGGCGATGGCCAGGGAGGGGCCGGCGCCGGCGAGGCGGCCTCCGGCACCGAGGAAGAGGCCGGTGCCTATCGCGCCGCCGATGGCGATCATGTTGATGTGGCGGGACTTGAGGTCCTTGCTGTAGCCCTCGTCACCGGCGTCGACGGGACGGCGGGACGGCTCGGCGGGGGCCTCGGCCAAGGTGCGATCACTCATGTGGGACTTCGCCTTCGTGGTTCGGTCAGGCAGGTCCGGCGTCCGCGCGCGGGGGAGCTGGGTGGTTTCCCCCGTATCGCGGTTCCGGTGATTTTGTCGCCATAGGAGACCACGTGCCTCCGCCACCCGCCAAAATCGGCCACCGGACGCGGAAGCCCCCGGCGACCATGGAAACGGTCTCCGGGGGCTCCCCAGGGGTGCGAATACGAGGCCTGCGGGCGGTCAGGCGCCCGGTCCGGCGTCGGCGGCCTGGTCGAGGCGGAAGGCCTCGTTGCCCAGGCCGATCCGGGCGTGGGCCTCGGGACGGCGGGACTTCAGGACCAGTCCGTGGACCAGTCCGCCCAGGGCGGCGACGGCGATGATCGCGGGCAGGGTCCAGCTCAGCGCGGAGCCCTGCTCGGCTCCGACCAGGACGGCGAAGTCCTTGACGGTGTAGACGACGATGCCGACCAGGGCGAGGCCGGCCAGGCCCGCGGCGGCGAGGCGCCACACCTGGGCGCCGGCGGTGCCGCGGCGGACGAAGAAGGCGATGACGGCGAAGGAGGCGGCGGCCATCAGGGCGGTCACGCCGAGGGCGCCGACGCTGCCCATCCAGGTGAACAGGTGCAGGACGGGGGCGGTGGGGTCGCCCGTCGGCGCGGAGTCGGTGACGGCGAAGACGAGGACGACCACGGCGGCGACGACGGTCTGCAGGAGGGAGCCGGTGGCGGGGGCGCCGGTGCCCGGGTTGGTGCGGCCGAAGCGGGCCGGGAGCAGGCCCTCGCGGCCCATCGCGAAGGCGTAGCGGGCGACGACGTTGTGGAAGCTGAGCATGGCGGCGAACATGCCGGTCACGAAGAGCACGTGCAGGACGTCGGTGAAGGCGGCTCCGAGGCGGCTCTGCGTGAGCTCGAAGAGCAGGCCGGGGCCGGCCTCGGCGGAGGCCTTCACGATGCCGGCGGGGCCGGTGGCGACGGAGAGGGCCCAGGCGCTGAGGGCGAAGAAGAGGGCGACGAAGCCGACGGCGAGGAACATCACGCGGGAGACGACGATGTGCGGCTTGCTGGTCTCCTCGGCGTAGACCGGGGACTGCTCGAAGCCGACGAAGGCGGCGATGCAGAAGCACAGCGCGGTGCCGAGGCCGGCGCCGCCGAGGGTGCCCGGGTCGAAGGCGTCCAGGGAGAGGCCCTCGGGGCCGGGCTTGCCGAGGGCGGCGGCGTCGAAGACGACGACGAGGGCGCACTCGACGAGGAGCAGGACGCCGAGCACCTTGGCGTTCAGGTCGATCTTGAGCCAGCCGAGCGCGCCGGTGGCGGCGACCGCGATCAGGGCCGGGATCCACCAGGCGACCTGGGTGTCGAGGTAGGTGGCGAAGAGGCCGGAGATCTCGAAGCCGAGGATGCCGTAGACGCCGACCTGCATGGCGCTGTAGGCGACGAGGGCGACGAGGGAGGCGGAGGCGCCGGCGGTGGGTCCGAGGCCGCGGGCGATGTAGGCGTAGAAGGCGCCGGCGTTGTGGACGTGCCGGCTCATCTCCGCGTATCCGATGCCGAACAGGGCGAGGACGACGCCGAGGATGACGAAGAGCAGCGGCTGGCCGACGATGCCCATGACCCCGAAGATCGTGGGCATGACACCTGCGACGACCATCAGGGGCGCGCTGGCTGCGAGGACGGAGAGCAGCAGTCCGGCGGTGCCGAGCCGGTCCGCGCGCAGGGCGCGGTCCTGGCCCTTGTACGTGCGTATCTCGGCCGCGGAGTCGGCTGGGAGCGTGGTGGATCTGCCCGTCGGCATGGCAGGGTCCTTTCGGGGGTGACTGGTCAAGCGGTGCCGAGCGCGGCACTGCGCGCGGCGAGGAAGGCCTTGTGCGGATCGCGGTCCGGGTAGGACCAGGGGGCGCGGGTGGCATGGCTGCCGATGCGGTGGAAGAGGGCGGCCGCTTCGGCGGGGCGGCCTTCGCAGAGCTTGGCGTGGGCGAGGAAGTTGAGGTCGACCCGGTTGCGGGGGTGGTCCTCCCGCTCCCACTCCAGCCACCAGTCGAAGGCGGAGCGCAGTACCTGGCGGGCGCGGCGTCCGGTCCAGTGCTCTTCGGCGGCGGTGGCGGTGGCGCTGCCGCGGGCGGCGGCGAGGACGCGGAAGCGCTCGGCGTGGGCGATCACGGGCAGGACGGCGAGGGGCGAGTCGGCCGGGGACTCCTCGGCGGCCCAGGCGGCGAAGTCGTAGACCTCGTGGAGCGGGTCGTGGCCGGAGGCGGGGGCGCGTTCGGCGAGCTTGGCGACCATGAGGTGGTGGGCGTGGTGGTGCTCGCGGTGGCGGGCCCGGACCTGGTCGAAGTGGCGGCTGAACTCCTCTTCGGTGCCGAAGGCGCGGGCGAGCATGAGGAGGCCGAGCCAGGGGGTGGGGTCGGCGGGGAGCAGCGCGGCGGCGTGGCGGCAGGCCGCGTCGGCGGCTTCGGGGCTGCCCTTGCCACGCAGGGCGGTGGAGACGGCGGCGCAGGCGAGGAGGGTGGCGGCGTCGGCGCTGCCGGGTTCGGCGAGCAGCCATTCGCGGGCCCAGGCGGTGGCCGCGGGGGTCTCCGCGAGGACGACGAGGCGGTGGCCGCGGCGGTCCCAGTCGTCGCCGGTGGCGACGAGGAGGGCGCGGGCCTTGGCCCAGCGGCCCTGGGTGAACTGGCTGCGGACGCCGACGAGCTCGGTGTCGCACAGGGCGGGGTCGAAGAGCTGGGCGTCCCGCTTGCGGGCGCGGCCGAGGGGCGGCGGCGGAGGCGGGGACATCCGCGGGTTCCCTCCAGGACGCGGGCGCGGGTGGACTGCGTACGCGGGTGCGCGCACGGGGGCACGGGTGGGGCGGGGCGGTTCGGTGGTACGCGTGGGGCGCCGGCGGCGCGGCTCGATCGTGCCGGTGGTCAGTCCGGATGATCACGCACAGCAAACCGGTAGGCACAGCTCCGCGTCAAGGTCCGGTCCACTGGGTGGCGCGTTTCAACTGGTGAGCAGAAGGGGCGAGTTGGGACGCAAGTGACGGTTCGAAATGCGGGTGCGACCTGGGAGGACGGTTCGTAGGGTGGCCGCATGACGAACCACGGCGGTCTGCCGCCCTTCGAGCTGGGCTTCCCGGGAGAACTGCGCGACCGGCTGGTGGCCGCCGTGCTGAGCGGGGCGAAGACCACGACGACGGCCCTGCTCGAGCAGTACCGGGCCGCGGACGAGGCGCTGCCCCGGCCGGGCGAGCGCAGGGCGCTGGTGGACTCCGACGAGCGGCCGCTGGCCGTCGTGGAGGTGACGGACGTACGGGTGCTGCGGCTGGCCGAGGTCGATCTGCGCCATGCGCTGGACGAGGGCGAGGGTTACGCCTCGGTGGCCGAATGGCGCTCCGCGCACGAGGGGTTCTGGCACGGCGAGCCGTCGCGCGCGGAGCTGGGCGACCCGGCGTTCACGGTGGACGACGACACCCTGGTGGTCACGGAGCGCTTCAGGGTCGTCCTCACGGCCTAGCCGACCGCGCGGGCCGCGGCGCGGCCCGCGGCGCGGCCCGAGAAGACGCAGCCGCCGAGGAAGGTGCCCTCCAGCGCGCGGTAGCCGTGGACGCCGCCGCCGCCGAAGCCGGCCGCCTCGCCGGCCGCGTAGACGCCGGGCAGGGGGTCGCCGGAGGGGGTCAGGACGCGGGAGGACAGGTCGGTCTCCAGGCCGCCCAGGGACTTGCGGGTCAGGATCGAGAGCCGGACGGCGATCAGCGGGCCGGCGGCGGGGTCGAGGATGCGGTGCGGGGCGGCGGTGCGGATCAGCTTGTCGCCGAGGTACCTGCGCGCGCCGTGGATGGCCGTCACCTGGAGGTCCTTGGTGAAGGGGTTGGCGATCTCCCGGTCGCGGGCGGTGATCTCGCGGCGGACGGCGTCCTCGTCGAGCAGGTCCTCCTTGGTGAGCTCGTTCATCCGGCGGACCATCGCCGACAGGTCCCGCTCCACGATGAAGTCCGCGCCGCGGTCCATGAAGGCCTTGACCGGTCCGGGGACCGCCTGCCGGGCCCGGTTGATCACCTCGCGGACGGACCTGCCCGTCAGGTCGGGGTTCTGCTCGGAGCCGGAGAGGCCGAACTCCTTGCCGATGATGCGCTGGTTGAGCACGAACCAGGTGTGGTCGTGGCCGGTCCGCATGATGTGGTCGAGGGTGCCGAGGGTGTCGAAGCCGGGGAAGAGCGGTACGGGCAGCCGCTTGCCGGTGGCGTCGAGCCAGAGCGAGGAGGGGCCGGGCAGGATGCGGATGCCGTGCCGGGACCAGATGGGGTTCCAGTTCTCGATGCCCTCGGTGTAGTGCCACATCCGGTCCTTGTTGATGTGGCTGGCCCCGGCGGCCTCGGTGATGCCCAGCATCAGGCCGTCGACGTGCGCGGGGACGCCGGAGAGCATCCGCGCGGGCGGGGTGCCGAGCCGCTGCGGCCACTGGGCGCGCACGAGGTCGTGGTTGCCGCCGATGCCTCCGCTGGTCACGATCACCGCCTGGGCCCGCAGGCTGAACGCCCCGACCGCCTCGCGGCTGCTCGCGGTGCCGCGTTCGGCGTCCGAGGGGGCCAGGACCTCGCCGGTGACGGTGTCCACGGCGCCGGCGGTGGCCGACAGGCCGGTGACGCGGTGGCGGAAGGCGAACCGGACCAGCCCGCGGTCCGCGCCGGCGCGGACCTTGCGGACGAAGGGCTCCAGCAGGCCGGGGCCGGTGCCCCAGGTGATGTGGAAGCGGGGCACGGAGTTGCCGTGGCCGTTCGCGTCGTAGCCGCCGCGTTCGGCCCAGCCGACCACCGGGAAGAAGCGCACCCCGCGGGAGTGCAGCCAGGACCGCTTTTCGCCGGCCGCGAAGTCCACGTACGCCTCGGCCCAGCGGCGCGGCCAGGCGTCCTCGTCCCGGTCGAACCCGGCGGTGCCGAGCCAGTCCTGGAGGGCGAGCTCGCGGCTGTCCTTGATCCGCATGCGGCGCTGCTCGGGCGAGTCCACGAAGAACAGCCCGCCGAAGGACCAGTGCGCCTGGCCGCCGATGGACTGCTCCGGTTCCTGGTCGAGGAGGATCACCCTGCGGCCCGCGTCGACGAGCTCGGCGGTGGCCACGAGGCCCGCGAGGCCCGCTCCGATCACGATCACGTCAGCGTCGTACGTCATGCCTGCCGGTCCTCCGGTCGGTCGGTGGTGGGGCAGATCCTTGGCTACGGAGCGGTAACCAGTCAACAGCGGTGGTTGGATGGCTTCGTGGATCCCGCTGACGAGGTACTGGACGTGGTGGACCGGGACGACCGGGTCGTGGGGCGGGCGCGCCGGGGCGAGGTGTACCGGCGGGGGCTGCTGCACCGGTGCGTGTTCGTCCTGGCCAGGGACGCGGAGGGGCGGGTCTTCGTGCACCGCCGGACCGCGTCGAAGCTGGTCTTCCCCTCGTACTACGACATGTTCGTGGGCGGGGTGCTGGGCGCCGGGGAGGAGTACGCGGACGCCGCGCTGCGGGAGGCCGGGGAGGAGCTCGGGGTGAGCGGGCTGCCGAGACCGCGGCCGCTGTTCAAGTTCCTCTACGAGGGCCCGGGCGGCGGCTGGTGGTCGTACGTGCACGAGGTGCGGTGCACCCTGCCGGTGGCCCCGCAGGCCTCGGAGGTGGACTGGCACACCTGGCTGCCGCAGGAGGAGCTGGACCGGCGGGTCGCGGGCGGGGACTGGGCGTGGGTGCCGGACGGGCTGGAGGCCTACCGGCGGCTGCGCGCGTTCCGGGAGGGCGGGGGCCCGTCCGGGGGCGGGCATGTGCCCGGGGGCGGTACCCAGCCCGCGCCGGGTTCGTGACGGGGACGTAAATTGGCCGTGTGATCGACTTCGTCAAGGACGTGCGCCTCTGGTTCGCACCAGGGCGTCTGCGGGACGAGGGCGAGACGCCGGACTACCGCTTCTCCCTCGCCAACGAGCGGACCTTCCTCGCCTGGATCCGCACCTCGCTGGCGCTGGTCGGCGGCGGGTTCGCGGTGGACCAGTTCCTGCCGGACCTGCGGTGGGGGGTGCGGGTCGGGATGGCCCTCACGCTGCTGGCGGTGGGGGCGGCCTGCGCGCTGCGGGCCGTGAACCACTGGGTGCGGTGCGAGCGGGCGATGCGGCGGGGCGAGGACCTGCCGGTGTCCCGGTTCCCGGTGGCGCTGAGCCTGGGCGTGGGGCTGGTGGCGGCGGCGATGGTGGTGGTCGTGCTGCTGGGCTGGACGGCCGGGCGGTGACCCGTCCCGGTACGGCGGCCCGTGACGCGGGGCTCCAGCCCGAGCGGACGCGGCTGGCGTGGCGGCGTACGACGCTGGCCTGCTCGGTCACGGCGGTGCTGGCGCTGCGGCAGGCCCTGCACGGGACGGGCTCGCGGGTCGAGGTGGCCGCGACGGCGGTGATCGCGCTGATCTGGGTGGCCTTCCTGTGGGTGGCGCACCGGCGGGTGCGGGAGCTGGCCGCGGCCCGGCCGCCGGGGCTCTCGCCGCGGGTGGCGCTGGCGGCGGTGCTGTGTTCGGTGGGCCTGGCGGTGTTCGCGATGGCGCTCATCGTCTGAGGCGGTCGTCCGGACGATCAGATGGCCCTACGGTCCCACTAGTGCCGCGCCACGGGGACACAACGGGCGACCCGGGAGGTCGCGCACTAGCCTCGGCCGCATGACGACCCTGCACCAGGAACACCCCACGCACGCCCACGAGCACGGCCCCGGCTGCGGGCACACGGCGGTCCGGCACGGCGACCACCTGGACTACGCGCACGACGGCCACCTGCACCGGCAGCACTCGGGGCACTGGGACGAGTGCGAGACCTCCGAGCACGCCCCGCACGAGGAGCACGACCACCGGCACGGCGAGGGCTGCGGGCACGACGCGGTCCCGCACGGCGACCACCTCGACTACCTGCACGACGGGCACCGGCACGCCCCGCACGACGGCCACTACGACGACCACTGACGTCCCCGGCCGGCCCCCGGCCGCCCCCGCTCTCCCCGGCCCGGCCCCCGGCTGACAGGATGCCGACGGTCCGTCACAGCGATCCGGGGAGAGCGTCCATGACCGTCGAAGAGCCGTACGTCGTCCAGCCCGCGGCCGGAGTGCACGCCTACGTCCAGCCGGACGGGGGCTGGTGCCTGAACAACGCCGGCTGGATCAGCGACGGCGGCCGCACCCTGCTCGTCGACACCGCCGCCACCGAACGGCGCGCACGGGCCCTGCGCGATGCCGTCACGGCCTCCGGGGCGCCGCTGCCCCGGACCGTGGTCAACACCCACCACCACGGCGACCACACCTACGGCAACGCCACGTTCGCCCCCGAGGCCGTGATCGTCGGCCACGACCAGGCGCGCGCCGAGCAGCTCGCCGCCGGGCACCAGCTGGAGCTGATCTGGCCCGCGACCGACTTCGGGGCGATAGAGATCACCGCCCCCGACCTCACCTACAGCGACCGGCTGACCCTGCACGTCGGCGACACCGAGGTGCGGGTGATCCACCCGGGCGTGGCGCACACCACCGGCGACTCGGTCGTGTGGCTGCCCCGGCAGCGGGTGGTGTTCACCGGTGACCTGGTCTTCGCCGGCGGCACCCCGTTCCTGGCGATGGGCTCCCTCGCCGGTTCGCTGCGCGCGCTGGAGCTGCTGCGCTCGCTGGACGCGGAGACGGTCGTACCGGGGCACGGGCCGCTGACCGACGCCTCGGCGTACGACGCGACCGAGCGCTACCTGCGGTTCGTGGCGGAGCTGGCCCGGCAGGGCCGGGAGAAGGGGCTGACCCCGCTGGAGCTGGCGCAGGGGGCGGACCTGGGCGAGTTCGCGGCCTGGCGGGAGAGCGAGCGGCTGGTGGCGAACCTCCACCGGGCCTACGCCGAGCTGGGCGGGGAGCCGGAGGGAGTGCCGCTGGACATCCTGGCGGTGCTGCGGGACATGACGGTGATGAACGGCGGGACGCCGATCCTGTGCCACGCGTGAGCTGAGCGCGGCCGGCCGGGGGGATTCTTCCGGCCACCCCCTGGACGGCATACCGACTGGTCGGCATGATGGCCCCGGACCGAGAATCCCGTCGTCGACCCGTACGGAGGCGCGCGCCATGACCCCAGCCGATCCCCGAGGCCTCGATCTGCGGAGGCTGCGCGGCCATCTGGACGCCGCGCGGCCCGGGCTCACGGCGGGGCCGCTGAGCGGCCGGCTGATCGAGGGCGGCCGGTCGAACCTGACGTACGCGGTCACCGACGGCACCTCCCGCTGGGTGGTGCGGCGCCCGCCGCTGGGGCACGTCCTGGCCACCGCGCACGACATGCGCCGCGAGCACCGGGTGATCTCGGCCCTGCACGGGACCGCCGTACCGGTGCCCGAGGCGCTGCTGCTGTGCGAGGACGAGGAGGTGCTGGGGGCGCCGTTCTACGTCATGGAGCACGTGGACGGGACCCCGTACCGCACCGCCGGGCAGCTCGCGGAGCTCGGCCCCGAGCGCACCCGGCGGGCGGTGCTGGGCCTGGTGGACACCCTGGTCGACCTGCACGCGGTGGACCCGGACGCGGTGGGACTGGGCGACTTCGGCCGGCCCGAGGGCTTCCTGGACCGGCAGCTGCGCCGCTGGGGCAAGCAGCTCGCGGCCTCCCGGGGCCGGGAGCTCGCCGGGATCGACGAGCTGCACGGGGCGCTGGGGCGGGCCCTGCCCCGCTCCCCCGCGCCGACCGTGGTGCACGGGGACTTCCGGCTGGACAACGTCCTGATCGGCGGGCCGGACGACGCGGTCCGGGCGGTGCTGGACTGGGAGATGTCCACGCTCGGCGATCCGCTGACGGACCTCGGCCTGCTGGTGATGTACAGCTCCGACCTGGGCCTGGCCGACTCCCCGGTCAGCACGACGAGCGGGGCGCCCGGCCATCCGGCGCCCGCCGAGCTGGTCGAGCGGTACGCCGCCCGCTCGGGGCGGGACACCGCGTCGATCGCCTGGTACACGGCCTTCGCCTGGTTCAAGCTCGCCGTGATCCTCGAAGGCATCCACTACCGGTACGTGCTCGGGCAGACGGTCGGCGCGGGCTTCGACCGGATCGGCGAGCTGGTCCCGGTCTTCATCGAGCACGGACTGACCACCCTCCAGGAAGGCTGAGGAGCCGCACCGCATGGACTTCGCATTCGACACCCGGACCGAGGAACTCCGCGAACGGCTGCTCGCGTTCATGGAGGAGTACGTCCACCCGGCGGAAGCCGTCGCCGCCGAGCAGCGCGCACGGCTGGCCTCGCCCTGGGACACCCCGGCCGTCTTCGGCGAACTGAAGGCCGAGGCGCGCCGCCAGGGGCTGTGGAACCTCTTCCTTCCCGACGCCGAGTACGGCGCCGGGCTGACCAACCTCCAGTACGCCCCGCTGGCGGAGATCACCGGCCGCAGCCCCCACCTGGCGCCGATGGCGACCAACTGCGCGGCCCCGGACACCGGGAACATGGAGCTGCTCGCGCAGTTCGGCGACGAGGCGCAGAAGAAGCAGTGGCTGGAGCCGCTGCTGGCCGGGGAGATCCGCTCCGCCTTCGCGATGACCGAGCCCGAGGTGGCCTCCTCGGACGCGTCGAACATCGAGACGCGCATCGAGCGCGACGGTGACTCGTACGTGGTCACGGGGCGCAAGTGGTACATCTCGGGGGCGATGAACCCGGACTGCAAGGTCTTCATCGTGATGGGCAAGACCGACCCGGAGGGCGAGGATCCGCGCCGCCGGCAGTCGATGGTCCTGGTCCCGCGCGACACCCCGGGCGTGGAGGTGCGCCGGGCGATGACGGTGTACGGGTACGCGGACCACGACCACGGCGGCCACGCCGAGGTGGTCTTCGACGGGGCCCGGGTCCCGGCGGGGAACCTGATCGGCGGGGAGGGCGCCGGCTTCGCCATCGCCCAGGCCCGGCTGGGTCCGGGCCGGATCCACCACTGCATGCGGCTGATCGGGATGGCGGAGCGGGCCGTCGAGCTGATGTGCCGGCGCGCGGTGGGGCGTACGGCCTTCGGGAAGGAACTGGCCGCGCAGGGCGTCGTGCAGAACTGGATCGCGGACGCCCGGGTCACCATCGAGCAGCTGCGGCTGCTGGTGCTGAAGACGGCCTGGCTGATGGACACGGTCGGCAACCGGGGCGCGCACACCGAGATCCAGGCCATCAAGATCGCGACCCCGCGCGCGGTCGTGGGGATCCTGGACCAGGCGGTGCAGCTGCACGGCGCGGGCGGGGTCAGCCAGGACTTCCCGCTGGCCGAACTGTGGGCGGCGGCCCGGACCCTGCGGCTGGCGGACGGGCCGGACGAGGTGCACCAGCGTTCGCTCGCGCACCGCGAGCTGAGGCGGTACCGGGCCTGAGCGGGCCTTCCGCGGCGGGGCCGGCGGGTGGGGCGCCTCCGGTGGCCCCGGCGAACCGGCCGCGCCGACGGCTCACGCGCCGACGGAGCCCCCGGACGCCGGGGCGGGGCCGGGAGCCGGGGCGAGGCCGGGAGCTGCGGCGGGGCCGGGAGCTGCGGCGGGGCCGGACGCCGGGGCGGGGCCGGACGCCGCCGCGATGACCTCGTCCAGGACCTCGCGGGAGCGCAGGAGGTCGCCGATCATCCGGTCGATCCGGTCGCGTTCGCCGGACAGCTCGGCCACCAGGGCCGGGGTGGCGCGCACCGAGGGGCCGCCGTCCTCGTCCCGCATGCAGGGCAGGATCTGCCTGATCCGGGAGCTGTTCAGGCCGGCCGCGTAGAGTTCCTGGATCCGGATGACCCGGTCGACGGCCCGCTCGGGGAAGTCCCGGTGGCCGCCGGGCGTCCGGTCGGACGCCAGCAGGCCCTGCTGCTCGTAGTAGCGCAGCGAACGCTCACCGACCCCGGTGCGCGCCGCCAGTTCACCGATCCGCACGGCCACCTCCCGGGCTCCCGCCCTTGAACTTGACACCGGTGTCAGGTTCTACGGTACCGGCATGACGCAGACACGACAGACCCCCGCCGCATCCCGCCTCTTCGAACCCGCCCGCCTCGGCGGCCTGGAACTGTCCAGCCGTCTGGTGATGGCCCCGCTGACCCGCAATCGCGCCGGGGCCGACGGGGTGCCCGGCGAACTCATGGCCGTCCACTACGCGCAGCGCGCCTCGGCCGGCCTGATCATCGCCGAGGGCACCACCCCGAACGCGGTCGGACAGACCTACCCGAACATCCCCGGCATCCACACCCCGGCCCAGATCGCCGGGTGGCGCCGGGTCACCGACGCCGTGCGCGCGGCGGGCGGGCGGATGTTCCTCCAGCTCCAGCACGGCGGCCGGGTCGGGCACCCCGACACCAGCGGGCTCGTACCGCTCGCGCCGTCCGCCGTGCGCTTCCCCGAGCCGCTGCGGACCCCGGGCGGGCCGCGGGAGGGCGTCACGCCCCGCGTGATGAGCGAGGAGGACGTCCGCTCCACCATCGCCGACTTCGCGAGCGCCGCCCGCAATGCCGTCGAGGCGGGCTTCGACGGGGTCGAGGTGCACTCGGCCAACGGCCACCTGCTCCACCAGTTCCTCGCCGGGAACACCAACCTGCGCACCGACGCGTGGGGCGGGTCCGTCGAGAACCGGATCCGGTTCCCCGTGGAGGTGGTCCGGGCCGTCGCCGAGGCCGTCGGGCCGGAGCGGGTCGGCGTGCGCGTCTCCCCCGGGACGAACGTCAACGGCGTACGGGAGGACGACACCGAGCTCCTGTACCCGGCGCTCGTCGCGGCCCTCGCGCACGTGGGGCCGGCCTACCTGCACCAGGTCCACTCCGACCCGGACCGGCCCCTCTTCGCGGAGATCCGCGCGGCCTGGCCCGGCACCCTGATCGCCAACCCCCGGCTCTCCCACGAGGAACTCGCCGCCGACGCGGGTCTGCTCAAGGGCGAGCGGCTGCTGGCCGCGGGCGCCGACCTGGTCGCGCTGGGCCGGGGCTTCCTGGCCAACCCCGACCTGGTGGAACGCCTGCGCACGGGCGCGCCGCTCAACGCGCTCCGCCCCGAGTTCCTGATGCACGTACACGGCCCCGAGGGCTACAACGACTACCCCGCTCTGGCCCCGGCCCCCGCCTAGGGACGCAGGGAGCGCAGCAGCAGGTCGGCGAGGTGGTCGGCGACCTGGTGCGGGGTGAGCGGGCCGTCCGTGCGGTACCAGGTGGAGAGGTGGTGCACGGAACCGAAGTAGTAGTCGACCACCAGGTCGGCGGGCGTGGCCGTGGCGAAGACACCGCCGCGCATGCCCTCCTCGACCAGCGCCCGGAACCGCTCGTGGTAGCGCCGGCGCTCGGCCCGTACCTGCTTGTACTGCTCCGGGCCGAGCTGGTGCATCGACCGGAAGAAGATCATCGCGTCGTCGAGGTTCTCGATGGTGGTGACCACGACGTCGGCCGCGGCCGCGCGGAGCCGCTCCTCGACGGGGGCGTCGGAGTCGGCCACGGCGTCGAGCCGCTGCTGCTGGAGGCGCAGCATCCGCGCGTACACCTCGTGCAGCAGGTCGTCCTTGGAGCCGAAGTAGTGATAGAGGGCGCCCTTGGTCACCCCGGCCGCCTCGACGATCTCCTGGACGGAGGTGCGGTCGTAGCCGCGTTCGGCGAAGAGCCGCGTGGCGACGGCCAGCAGCCGCTGCGGCACCGGGGTCTCCCGGTTTCCGTCCTCGGGGCCCTCGGTGGTCCTGGCGGCCATGGCGCTCGCCTTCCTCTCCTGATCCTCCGACTGTTTTCAGCCGCGGTCGCGCAATTCTCGTCGCAGGATCTTGCCACTGGTGGTCTGCGGAAGGACAGGCAGGATCTCGACCCGGCGCGGGTACTTGTACGCGGCCAGGCGGTCGGCGCAGTACGCGGCGAGTTCCGCCGGTCCGGCCAAGGCGCCCGGCCGCAGGCTCACGTACGCCTTCACCGTCTCCCCGCGGTAGGGGTCGGGCACGCCGACCACGGCCGCCTCGCGCACGGCGGGGTGGGTGTAGAGCACGTCCTCCACCTCCCGGGGCCAGACCTTGAACCCGGAGGTGTTGATCATGTCCTTCTTGCGGTCGACGACGTAGAGCCAGCCGTCGGGGTCCATGAACCCGATGTCCCCCGTGCGCAGTTCGCCGTCCGGGAAGGCGGCGGCGGTGGCGTCGGGCAGCCCCCAGTAGCCGGGGACGACCTGCGGCCCGCGCACGGCTATCTCCCCGGCCTCCCCGAGCGGGAGCTCGGCGCCGTGCTCGTCGAGGATCCGTACGAGGGTCTGCGCGCCCGGGACCCCGACGGAGAGGGTGCCGGTGGCGGGGTCGACGGGCGCTTCGAGGTGGGCGGGGACCGAGGCGCAGGGGGCGGTGCACTCGGTGAGGCCGTAGCCGTTGCGCAGGTAGAACCCGAAGTCGGCGCGGAGGCGTTCGACGAGGGCGGGCGGGAGCGGTGCGCCGCCGGAGGAGAGCACCTGGAAGGAGGCGAAGTGGTCCCGGGTGGCGTCGGGGTGCGCGGCGAGCGCCGTGAAGGCGGTGGCGGGGCCGATGGCGTAGGCGGGCCGGTGTTCGAGGAAGGCGTCGAGGACGGCCCCGGGGTGGAAGCGGTGCGCCAGGACGAGGGTGCCGGCGTTGACGAAGCAGGCGGCGAGCTCGCAGACGAGGCCGGTGATGTGGAAGAGCGGGGCGAGCGCGAAGTACCCGGCGCCCTCGGCGAGGGGGTGGCCGGTGACCTGCCGGGTGGCGTTGTAGGTGATGGCCCCGTGCGGGTTCATGGCCCCCTTGGGGGTGCCGGAGGTGCCGGAGGTGTAGCTGATGAGGGCGGTGTCGGCGGCGGTGAGGCGGGGGTCGTCCGGAGCGGGGTGCCCCTGGCGGGCCACGAGGACCAGATCAACGGCATCCACCCCCACGGCCGGGGGCCGGGCCGGGGCCGAGCCCCAGGCCGAGGCCGGGGGCCGGGCCGAGGCCGGGGGCCGGGCCGAGGCCGGGGCCGAGCCCGAGGCCGGGGGCCGGGCCGAGGCCGGGGCCGAGCCCGAGGCCGCGGGCCGGGCCGAGGCCGGGGGCCGGGCCGAGGCCGGGGGCCGGGCCGAGGCCGGGGCCGAGCCCGAGGCCGAGGGCGGGGTCGAGGACCGGGCCGAGGGCGGGGTCGAGGGCCGGGCCGAGGGCGGGGTCGAGGGCCGGGCCGAGGGCGACGGCGACGGCGGGGCCGGGGGCGGGAAGACGCGGGGGTCGTTGCGGGTCTGGAGGTCCGTGCTGCGGGTCGTCAGGACGGTGCGGACGGCCGAGCCGGCCACCGCCTCCCCCAGGTACTCCCCCCACGGACCCGCCTCGCACACCAGCGCGACCGCCCCGGAGTCCCGCAGGACGTGCCCCGCCTCCCCCGCCTTGTACATGGGGTTCACCGGCACGACCACCGCCCCGGCCTTCCACGCGCCCAGCACCGCGAGCACGAAGTGCGGGGTGTTCTGGAGCATGACCGCCACCCGGTCGCCCCGCCCGACCCCCCGCCCGGCGAGGTACCCGGCGACGGAGTCGGACAGCGCGTCGGCCTCGGCGTAGGTGATCCGGCCGTCGAAGTACGCGAGGGCCGTGCGCTGCGGCGCCCGGGCCGCGGCGGCCCGGAAGGCGTCGGGCACGCTCGCCGGGGGCGTCACCGGCGCCAGCTGGGCGGGGCTCAGCCGGCCCAGCCACGGCCGGGCGGCGTACGGGGACCCGGAGGGACCCGTCACGACCCCTCCCACGTGCGCTGGAGGCGGTTCATGCCGCGCAGCCACCGCTCGGGGTCGCTCGCGCGGGCGGCGTGGAAGCGCGCCACCTCGGGGTGCGGGAGGATCAAGAACCGGCCCTTCTCCATGCCGTCGAACAGTGCTTCGGCGACCGTCTCCGGCTCGATCGCGGTCGGCGCCAGGACCAGTTCCCCCGCCGAGCCGGAGGCGGTCAGCATGTCGGTGCGCACCCCCTGCGGGCAGATGGCGTGGACCTGTACGCCCCGGTGGCGGTAGGTCAGCGACAGCCATTCCGCGAAGGCGAGGGCTCCGTGCTTGGTGACACTGTACGGGGCCGCTCCGATCATGGTCAGCAGCCCGGCGGCGGAGACCGTGGACACGAAGCGGCCGCTGCCGCGCTCCAGCCAGCCGGGCAGCAGGGCCCGCGCGGCCCGTACGTGCGCCATGACGTTGGTGTCCCAGGCGGCCTCCCAGACGGCCTCCTCCGCGAAGGCGTCGCCTCCCGCGGCGAGTCCGGCGTTGGCGCAGTACACGTCGACCGTGCCGCCGAGGGCCTCGCGGGCCTCCCCGACGACCGCCGAGGCGTCGCCGGGGACGGCGATGGCCCGTGCGCCGGTCGCGGCGATGGCTCCGGCCACGGCGGCGGCCTTGGCGGCGTCGAGGTCGTTGACGACGACGGTGGCCCCCTCGGCGGCGAAGCGGTGGGCGAGGGCCGCGCCGATGCCGCCGCCCGCGCCGGTGACGACGACTCGCTGGTCCTGGTACGCGCTCACGCTCACGGGTTCACCTTTCGTCGCTGCCGACGGCCGACGGCCATCGACCGGCCGGACCGACCGGATCCCGGCAGACTAACCAGTCGGTATGTGACGGCGGAAGGGGCGCGGGCCCTAGCGTGGCGGGATGACGCTGTCGCGACGCGGGGTGCTGGGGATGGCGGGGGCCGTGGGCGCCGCGGGGGCCCTGGGGGGTGCGGCGGCGGGGCCGGCGGCCGCCGACGGGCGGGTGCGCACCGGCTTCGAGCGGCTCGCCGCCGACGGGTACGCGGAGCTCGCCGGGCAGCGGGTCGGGGTGGTCACCAACCCCACCGGGATCACCGCCGACGCCCGCCACCTGGTCGACGTACTGCACGCCGACGAACGGGTGGACCTGGTCGCGGTGTTCGGGCCGGAGCACGGCTTCCGCGGTACGGCACAGGCCGGCGGCTCCGAGGGGGCCGGCCGCGATCCGGCGACGGGTCTGCCGGTGTACGACACGTACGGCAGGAGCGGGCAGCAGCTCGCGGACGTGTTCACGGCGGCGGGCGTCGACACGGTCGTCTTCGACATCCAGGACGTCGGGGCGCGCTTCTACACCTACATCTGGACCCTGTACGACTGCATGCGCGCGGCCGCGCTGGCCCGCAAGGCGGTGGTGGTGCTGGACCGGCCCAACCCGGTGGGCGGGCGGCGGGCGGCCGGGCCGGTGCTGGATCGGGCGTACGCGAGCTTCGTGGGCCGGGAGCCGATCGCGCTGGCGCACGGGATGACGGCGGGCGAGCTGGCCCTGCTGTTCAACGGCGAGTTCCTGAAGGGCGCCGGCCCCCGGCTGCGGGTGGTGCCGGTGTCGGGGTGGCGGCGGGACTCCTTCTTCGGGGAGACCGGCCTTCCGTGGCTGCCGCCGAGCCCGAACGTGCCGACCCCGGACACGGCCCTCGCGTACGCGGGGACCTGCCTCTTCGAGGGGACCAACCTGTCCGAGGGCCGGGGCACGACCACGCCCTTCGAGGTGGTGGGCGCGGAGGGCGTCGACCGGCGCTGGGCGGAGGCGGCGAACGGGCTGGGACTGCCCGGGGTGTGGTTCCGGGAGACCTGGTTCACGCCCGCCTTCTCCAAGCACGCGGGCAAGGTCTGCGGCGGGGTCCGGCTGGTCGTGCACGACCGGGAGGCCTTCGATCCGGTCCGGGCGGGCATCGGGCTGCTGGTGACGGCGCGGCCGGCGTGGAGCGGCTTCGCGTGGCGGGCCGACCACTGGATCGACCGGCTGGCCGGCTCGGACCGGGTGCGGACGATGGTGGACGCGGGCGCGGGGGTGGACGAGATCGCGGCCGCCTGGGCCGGCGGCCTGGCCGGGTTCTCCGCGGTGAGGGCGGGGTATCTCCTCTACCCGTGACCCCGGGCGGGGGCCGCCCCTCCTCTCCTCAGGCCTGTGGCGGGCCTCCCGCGGACCGGTGCCGTCACGGGTCTGGCCGACGCCGCCCGGCGGCGGGATGCTGCGAGCACCGGAGGCGGCGCGCGGGAAGGGGGAGGCCATGGTGGACAGCGGTGGTGCGGCGGCGTTCGGAGCCGGGATCGGGGTGGGTCCGTACCAGGAGCTGACCTTCGACGCCCAGGGCGACGTGGACCCGGCCACCCGGGCGGCGGTGGCCCGGATCGAGGCGACGGACCTGCTGGTCTTCGCGCACGGATGGAACAGCGACCGGCCCACCTCCACCCGGCTGTTCGACCGCTTCTTCGCCCCCTTCCCGGGGCTGGTGGGGGCCGGGGTGCGGCTGGGGTACGTGGGGGTGGTGTGGCCTTCGATCCGCTTCCCGGACGAACCGATCCCGGACTTCGACCCGCCCGGCATCCTGGCGGACGCGGGGGCCGGGACCGCTCTCGACGACGCCACGCGCGCGGCCCTCGGGGCGTTCTGGCCGGGGCGGGAGGCGGAGCTCGACCGGGTCGCCGCGCTGCTGGCGGAGCAGCCCGAACCGCTCGCCGCGCTCCCCGGGTTCGGGGCGTCGGTACGCCGGCTCGTGGACGCCGACCCGGTGGGCGCGGCCGTCGCCCCGGAGGTGCCGGCCGTCTTCGTACGGGACACCGTCGAGGTGTGCCGGGCGCTGGCGGAGGCCCTGGCCGGTGCCGGGGGCGCTCCGTCGGTCGCGCTCGGCGACGGGGCGCGCGCCCTGTGGGGCGGGGCCAAGGAGCTGCTGCGCCAGGCCACGTACTACGAGATGAAGAAGCGGGCCGGGGTGGTCGGCGAGCACGGGCTCGGGCCGGTCCTCACCGACCTCGCCGGACGCCGGCCGGCCCTGCGCGTGCACCTGGTCGGGCACAGCTTCGGCGCCCGGGTGGTGTCCTTCTCGCTGCGGGCCGTGCCGGACGGGGCGCGGCACGTGAAGTCGCTGACGCTGCTCCAGGGGGCCTTCTCCCACTACGCGTTCAGCGAGCGGCTGCCGCACGACCGGCGGCGCGGCGGGGCCCTGGGCGGGCTCCAGCGCCGGGTGGACGGACCGGTGGTGGCCTGCCATTCCGCGCACGACTCCGCGCTGCGCGTGTTCTACCCGCTGGCTTCCCGGATGGCGGGGGATTCGGCCGGTCTGCTCGGCTTCGACGAGCGGTGGGGCGCGGTCGGGCACGACGGGGTGCAGGCGGTGCCCGGTGCGCCGCGGCTGAGCCTGGAGGCGGCCCTGCGGGGCGGCCTGCCGGCGGCCGGTTGCGTCAGCGTGGACGCGGGCTCCGTGGTCCGCCGCGGCGGTGCTCCGTCGGGGGCGCACAGCGACATCTGCCATGAGGAACTGGCCCGGATCGTGGTCGGGGCGGGGCGCATGGGGCGCTGAGTTCCGGCCATGTGCCACCCGCACGCCTCGACCGCCCCCGCATGCGCCCACATCCTGCCGGGCATGTTGGGCACGTCGCGGGGGGTCGCTTCGTTCGACGGAGTGACGCGGGCAGTGGTGTGGGCATGGCACGGCGGAGGTGAAGGTACGGTGGCAGGTTTTCGGAGTCTCGCCTATCAGGTGCGCGACGCGCGCAACGACCGGGCATTGCGGCGCCATTCGCTGCGCCGCTGCCTGGAGCGGTTCGCGCCGTACGGGCACCGGGCGACGTGGTGGCACCTGTGCGACCGGCACGGGATCGCGCCGGAGGACCGGGGCGCGGACCCGCTGCGGCTGGTCGCGGCGCTGGAGGAGCTGGAGGAGGCGCGGGCGGTCTGGCTGGAGTACGAGAGGCAGTTCGCGGAGCGGCGCAGACGTGAGAAGCACGACGGGGTGCGGCGGCCGGAGTGGGCCTGGGGCGGCAGCGGGGACGCCGTGGTGCGGTGCGCCGACCCGGGTGTGCGGCCGGACGGGACGCTGGGTGAGGTGCTGCGGCGGCTGATCGCCGCCCTGGAGTCGGAGCCGGGGACCGTGTGCCCGGTCTGCGGCGAGGAGGAGCTGCGCTGGCCGGCCGCGCTGTCGGGGCCGTCGGCGTGGGCCGGTGCGTGGTCGTGGGACGGGCCGGTGTGCGGCGGCTGCGGGATCGTGGTGCCCCGGCCGGCGCTGGCGGGGGCGGCGGTGGGACACCAGGCGGCGGGCGCGGCGTGAGCCGGGCGGACGGCGGCGGCGTGAGCCGGGCGGACGGGCCGGGCGGGTGCGGCCGGGCGGGCGCGGGGGTGCTCCAGGTCGCGCTGAACGGCTCGCGGGACGCGGCCGACGGGGCGGCGGTGCCGCTGTCACCGGGGGATCTGGCCCGGTCGGCGCTGGAGGCGGTGGCTGCCGGGGCGGGCGAGGTGCTGGTGCACCCTCGGACCCCGTGCGGGCGGGAGAGCCTCTCGCCCCGCGTGGTGGGGCCGCTGCTGGAGGAGATGCGCGGCGCGGGGGTCCGCGTACCTCTGACGGTGCCGGCGGGGGTCACGGCCGAGCCCGATCCGGCGGGGCGGCTGGAGCGGGTGCGGTCCTGGACGGTGCTGCCGGACCGGGCGGCGGTGCCGTTCGCGGAGCCCGGGGCCCGGGAGCTGGCGGCGGCCCTGCTGGAGCGCGGGGTGGCGGTGGACGCGGTGGTCCCGCTGGGCGGCGGAGCCGGGCCGGAGCCGCTGGCCCGGTTCCTGGAGTGGGCCGTGCCGGAGCCGGCCCGGGTCCGGCTGGTGGCGGAGCTGGCGGAGGCCGACCCGGCGCTGGTGGCGGGTCTGCGGTGGCTGCCGCCGGTGCCGGTGGTGCTGTGCGGGCGGGAGGACGCCGCCTGGCCGGTGCTGCGGCTGGCCGCGCGGTGCGGGGCGGGCGCGCGGATCGGCGTGGCGCAGGTGCTGCGGCTTCCGGACGGACGGGCGGCGCGTTCGAACGCCGAACTGGTGGCGGCCGCCGTCGGCTTGGGCGCCGCGGCCGCCACGGGGACGGCTACTGGGACAGCCGGGAGCCGATGAGGCGCTCGCCGAAGACGTCGTCCGGATTGGACAGCGCGCAGCTCTTCAGCGAGAGGCAGCCGCAGCCGATGCAGTCGTCCAAGTGGTCGCGCAGGCTGCTCAGTTGCCTGATCCGCTGGTCCAGTACGGTGCGCCAGTTCTCGGACAGCCGCGCCCAGTCCTCGCGCGTGGGGGTGCGCTCCTCCGGCAGCTGGGACAGCGCCTCGCGGATGCTGGCGAGCGAGATGCCCACGCGCTGGGCGGCCCGCACGAAGGCGACCCGGCGCAGCACCTCACGGCTGTAGCGGCGCTGGTTGCCGGAGGTGCGGCGGCTGCTGATCAGCCCCTTGGCCTCGTAGAAGTGCAGGGCGGAGACGGCCGCTCCGCTGCGCGCGGACAGCTGACCGACGGTGAGTTCGTGGACCTTCTCGGGAATCTGCGGCACGCGGCCGAGCCTAGTCGGACGTCCGTTGACAGACGTACCGGGACCCCAGCATGCTGAGCAAGCGCTTATTCGACTGAGGGGCCGGAAACGGCTGTGGGCAGCGGGAGACAGGGGCAGGGCATGGCCGGACCGAGGATCTTCACATCAGCCGAGGAGCTGCGCGCGGGGATCGGCGAGCCGCTCGGACCGAGCGGGTGGCTGGAGGTGGACCAGAAACGGATCGACCTCTTCGCGGACGCGACCGGCGACCACCAGTGGATCCACGTGGACCCGGAGCGCGCCGCCTCCGGCCCCTTCGGCTCCACCATCGCGCACGGCTATCTGACGCTGTCCCTGCTGCCGAGCCTGGTCCCGCAGATCATGCGGGTCGAGGGCATGCGGATGGGCATCAACTACGGCACGGACAAGGTGCGTTTCCCCGCGACGGTCCCGGTCGGCTCGCGGCTGCGCGCCACCGCCGTGATCACCTCGGTCACCGAGGCGGGCGGCGGCGTACAGGTCGCGGCGACGGTGACCGTGGAGCGCGAGGGCGGCGAGAAGCCGGTGTGCGTCGCGGAGTCGGTGTCCCGCTACTACTTCTGAGCCGCCGCGGCGGCCGGGCGCGCGCCCACCATGCGGAGCACGAGGTCGGCGTACAGCGCGCCGACCTCGTCGGGCGTGCGCTCTCCGGCGGTGCTGAACCAGCGGGCGACGTCGATGCACAGCGACAGCACGGCGAGCGTGGTCCCGGGGACGTCGGGAACGTCGAACTCCCCGGCCCGCACGCCGTCGGCGAGGATCCGGCGCACGGCGGCGTCGCTCAGCCGGCGCAGGGCGACGATCTCGGTGCGGTGCTCCGGGGCGAGCGCGTCGAGCTCGTACTGGACGACGCGCGCGGTGGTGTGGTGCGCGGCGTGCCAGCGCACGAAGGACCGCACGGCTGCGTCCAGCCGGTCGGCGGCGGCCCCCGGGCCGGAGGCGGCGGTCTCCAGGATCTCCAGCGCCTTGTCGTGGCCTATCCGGCTGATCCGGTGGAGCAGTTCTTCCTTGGTCTTGTAGTGGATGTAGAGCGCGGCCGGGCTCATGCCGGCGCGGCCGGCGATGTCGCGGGTGGTGGTCGCGTGGTACCCGCGCTCGGCGAAGGCGTCGACGGCCGCCACGAGCAGCCGCCGCGCGGCGTCGGGGGTGACCTCCGACCACGGCACGTAGCCGCCGCTCGTCTCCGCCGCGCTGTCCATCGCTCGCCCACCCTCTTCGTCCTGTAGGAAGGCACCAGCTTACCGGAGGGTGAGCAAGCGCTTAGGGGAGTCGGCGCCGCGGGGCTACTTCGGCGAGAAGGGGTCGTACTCCGCCATGATCTTCTCCATCCGTGCCTGGTCGACCCGGCTGACGATCTGCGTCGCCTCCTGCCGGTCGCGGACCACCTTGGCCAGGGTGAAGGCGGAGGTGGTCAGGTAGAGGACGGCGATCCCGAGGAAGGCCCGGACCCAGCCGTCGACGTCCATGGTGTAGATCCCCACGGCGACGGCGGCCAGGGCGATGCCGAAGGAGGCGACGGCCTGGCCGTAGTAGGCGCCCGTGTGCTGCTGCTTGACCGGTGTCTCGTTCATGGGCCCAGCATCGGGCGCCGTGACGCGGGCCACATCCGCGCGGGTACTCAGACGCGTACTCATGAGCACGGGTCTCAGAAGGCGGAGACCCCGGTACGGGCCCGGCCGATGAGCAGCTTCTGGATCTGGCTGGTGCCCTCGTAGAGGGTCATGACGCGGGCGTCGCGCAGCAGCTTGCCGGCCGGGTACTCGTCGACGTAGCCGTAGCCGCCGTGCACCTGGAGGGCGTTGCTCGCGGCGCGCACCGCGGCTTCCGAGGCGAAGAGCTTGGCGGTGGAGGACTCGGTGGCGAAGGGCTGCCCGCGGTCGATCAGGTCGGCGACCCGCCAGGTCAGCAGGCGGGCCGCGTCGACGTCGACCGAGATGTCGGCGATCAGCTCCTGCACCAGCTGGTGCTGGGCGATCGGCTTGCCGAACTGCTCGCGCCGGGCCGCGTACGAGACCGCCGCGTCCAGCGCCGCCTGGGCGATGCCGACGCAGCCGGCGGCCACCGACATCCGGCCCTTGGCCAGCGCCGACATCGCCACGGAGAAGCCCTTCCCCTCGGGGCCGAGCATCGCGGAGGCGGGGACGCGGACCGCGTCCAGGGTGAGTTCGGCGGTGGCCTGGCCGCGCAGGCCGAGCTTGCCGTGCACCTCGCGACGGGTCAGGCCGGGGCTGTCGGCGGGGACCAGGAAGGCGGAGATCCCCCGGTGGCCGGGGATCGCCGGGTCGGTCCGGGCGAAGAGGAGGACCACGTCGGCCCAGGTGCCGTTGGTGATGAACATCTTGCTGCCGCTGATGACGTACGCGTCCCCCTCGCGCACCGCGCGGGTGGTGAGGGCGGCCGCGTCGGAGCCGGTGCCGGGCTCGGTCAGGCCGAAGCAGCCGAGCGCCTCGCCGGAGCACAGGCGGGGCAGCCAGCTCCGCTTCTGCTCCTCGGTGCCCCAGGCGGCGACGGTCTTGGCGACCAGGCCGAGGGAGACGGAGACGATGCCGCGCACGGCGGAGTCCCCGCGGCCGAGTTCCTCGGTGACGAGGACGTAGGAGAGGTGGTCGCCGCCGGAGCCGCCGTACTCCTCGGGGACGGTGAGGCCGAGGAAGCCGAGGTCGCCCAGCTTCTTCACGAGGGAGCGGTCCACGCTCTCGGCGCGGTCCCACTCGGCGGCGTACGGGGCGATCTCGCGGTCGGTGAACGCGCGGGCCAGGCGGCGTACGGCCTCCTGCTCCTCGCTCAGCTCCAGGTTCACGGGGCCCTCCGGGGCGTGGTCCGGCCGCTCGCGGGGCTCTTAAACTAGCGGCGGTAGTTTATGGCGGGGCAGGGCCTACTATGTGGCGCATGGCCAGACCGCGCAAGCCCCTCCTCAGCAGAGACCGCATCGTCGAGGCGGCGGGCGCGCTCGTGGACGAGGAAGGCCTGGAGGCGGTCTCGACGCGGCGGCTGGCCGCCGCCCTCGGGGTGAGCGGGCCCTCGCTCTACAACCACTTCAGGACCAAGGACGCGATCCTGGAGGCCGTCGCGGACGCGGTGAGCGCGAAGGTCGACCTGTCGATGTTCGAGGGCGGGTCGGGCGGCGGGACCGGCGGCGGGTCGGGCGGCGGCAAGGACTGGCGGGGGGCTCTGTACGACTGGGCGCACTCGTACCGGGAAGCCCTGTCGGACCACCCGAACATCGTGCCCGTGCTGGCCCGCGGCCCGGGTCGGCGCCCTGCGGGGCTGCGGCTGGCGGACGCCGTGTTCGGGGCCATGACCGCGGCGGGATGGCCCCCGGCCCAGGCGACCCGGATCGGCGCGCTGATGCGGTACTTCATCCTGGGCTCGGCGGTGGCCTCGTTCGCCGGCGGCTTCGTGGATGACGAGACGGCGTACGACCCGGCGGACTACCCGCACCTGGGCCAGGCCCACCTGCTGGCGGAGCGGCGGCGGGAGGTGGACGAGGGCGCCTTCGAGACGGGCCTGACGGCCCTCCTGGACGGCCTGACCCTCCAGTACGAGGCCCTGCGGGCGGGCGCGCCCGGGGCGTAGGCCCCGGGGCGGCGCGCCCTCCTGCCCCCGGGTGTCAGAAGACCACCAGCGACCGGCCGCCCTTGCCCGCGACCATCGCGTCGAAGGCGGCCGGGATGCCGTCCAGGGTGATGCGGTCGGTGACCAGGGAGCCGAGGTCGAGGCGGCCGGCCCGGACGTGCTCGGCGATCACCGGGAGGTCGCGGGCCGGGTCGCTGTTGCCGTACACGCAGCCGCCGAGGGTGCGGGCGAAGTGGAAGATCTCCAGCGCGTGGAAGGCCACCTGCTGGTCCTTGCCCCCGATGCCGACGACCGTGGTGCGCCCGCCCCGGCGGGTGGACTCCCAGGCCGTGCGGATGGTCGCGGCGCGGCCCACGCACTCCACGGCCACGTCGGCGCCCTGCCCGCCGGTGAGCCCGCGGATCTGCTTGGCGGTGGTGTCGGAGGCGAGGACGAACTCGGTGGCCCCGGCGGCGCGGGCCAGCTCCTCCTTGGCCGGGGAGACGTCCACGGCCACGATCGGCCCGGCCCCGGCGATCCGGGCGGCCTGGAGCGCCGCGAGGCCGACCCCGCCGACGCCGAACACCGCGACCGACTCGCCCGGGCGGACCCGGGCGTTGTGGTGCACGGCGCCGTAGCCGGTCAGGACGGCGCAGCCGAGGAGGGCTGCCTCGGTCAGCGGGATCCCGGCGGGCGCGGGCAGCACGCAGTTCGCCGCGACGACGGTCTCCTCCGCGAAGGCGGCGACGTTGAGCCCGGGGTGCAGCTCGTTGCCGTCGGCGTCATGGGCGTGGACCGCGCCGACCCCGGTCAGAGCCTTGGCGCAGAGCCAGACCTCGCCGATCCGGCAGTGGTGGCACTCCCCGCAGGACGGCGCCCAGTTGAGCACCACGCCGTCGCCCGGGGAGACGTGGCTGACGCCCTCGCCGACGGCGAGGACCGTCCCCGCGCCCTCGTGGCCGAGGACGGCGGGGACGGGCACCCGCATGGTGCCGTCCGTGAGGGACAGGTCGGAGTGGCAGACCCCGGCGGCGGCGAGCCGCACCCGGACCTGCCCGGGTCCGGGGTCGGGCAGCACGATGTCCCGTATCTCCAGCGGGGCTCCGACGGCGGGCAGGATGGCGGCGCGGACCATGGTCGTCGTCTCCGTGTCTTCGGGGCTGCGTGGGCTGCGGATCTTCGGGAGCCGCAGGTCTTCGGCAGGGGCTGCGGCGGGGCTTCGGCGGTCAGAACTGCAGGGACTTGGTCTGGAGGTACTCCCCCAGGCCGTGCGCGCCCAGCTCGCGGCCGACGCCCGACTGCTTGTAGCCGCCGAAGGGTGCGAGCACGTTGAAGCGGCCGCCGTTGATGTCCACCTGGCCGGTGTCCATCCGGCGGGCGAACGCCACGGCCGTCTCCTCGTCCGCCGCCCACACCGCGCCGCCCAGGCCGTAGACGGTGCCGTTGGCGATGCGCAGGGCGTCGTCGTGGTCCTCGTAGGGGAGGATCGCCAGCACGGGGCCGAAGATCTCCTCCTGGGCGATGGTCATCTCGGGGGTGACGTCCGCGAAGACCGTCGGCGCGATGAAGTACCCGCGCTCGTGGGGCGCGTCGGGCCCGCCCGCGACGAGGCGCGCGCCCTCCGCGACGCCCTTGTGGATGTAGGAGCGCACGCGGTCGCGCTGGGTGGCGTTGACGACCGGCCCCAGGCGCGTGGCCCGGTCGCGGGGGTCGCCCGACGGGTAGCCGGCGACGGCAGTGGCCGCGAGGGCGACGGCCTCCTCGTGCTGGTCCCGGTGGACGAGCATGCGGGTGAGCGCGTTGCAGCTCTGGCCGGTGTTGTTCATGACGTGTCCGACGCCCGCCGCGACGGCCTTGGCCAGGTCGGCCCCGGGCAGGATGACGTTCGCCGACTTGCCGCCCAGTTCGAGGGCGACGCGCTTGACGGCGGCGCCGGCGATGGCGCCGATCTTCCTGCCGACGGCGGTCGAGCCGGTGAAGGAGACGAGGTCGACCCCCTCGTGCTCGGCCAGCGCCTGGCCGGCGACCGGGCCGGTACCGGTCACCAGGTTGAAGACTCCGGCCGGGACGCCCGCCTCGTGCACGGCTTCGGCGAAGAGCTGTGCGGTCAGCGGGGTGTCCTCGGCCGGCTTGAGGACGACGGTGCAGCCGGCGGCGAGAGCGGGTGCCACCTTGGCAACGACCTGGTGCAGGGGATAGTTCCAGGGCGTGATGGCCCCGACCACGCCGACCGGCTCCATGAAGACGGTGGAGTTCCCGACCCGCTCCTCGAAGGCGTAGGAGCCGGCGAGTTCGGCGTACGAGGAGGCCACCGCGATCGGGGCGCCCACGTGCACCGCCTCCGCGAAGCCGAGCGGGGAGCCCAGCTCGGCGGTGATGGTCTCGGTGAACTCGCCCTTGCGGGCCACGAGCACGTCGCGCAGGGCCGCGATGAGCGCGGCGCGTTCGGCAGGAGCCGTGGCCGCCCAGCCCGGGAAGGCCGCGCGGGCCGCGCGTACCGCCGCGTCCACGTCCTCGGCCGACCCGGCCGGAACGGCGCCGATGACCTGTTCGTCGGCCGGGTTGACCACCTCGATCCGGCCCGTTCCGGCGGCGGGCCGCCATTCCCCGCCGATGTACATCCCGTCGTGGGCCTTCATGGCATTCCTCCCGAGCACCTACGAGCGCGTGGACCTGACCTCGCCGACAACACCCTACAAACTAGCGCCGGTAGTTTTCCGCCCGCCAGGGGGCCGGGGGCTCAGATGATGCCGAAAACCATCCCCGCGGCCAGGACCACGACGGAGGTGAGGGCCGCCCATTTCACGGTGAAGCGGGTGTGGTCGCCGAATTCGACCCTGGCCATGCCGACGAGGACGTAGACGGCCGGAACCAGCGGGCTGGACATGTGCAGGGCCTGCCCGACGAGGGAGGCGCGGGCGATCTCCAGCGGGGAGACGCCGTGCGCGGCGCCCGCTTCGGCCAGTACCGGCAGGACACCGAAGTAGAAGCCGTCGTTCGACATGAAGTAGGTGAGGGGCAGGCTCAGCAGGCCGGTGACCAGGGCCATGTGCGGGCCCATCCCCTCGGGGATGGCGCCGACGAGCCAGTCGGCCATGTGCTTGACCATGCCGGTGCCGGTGAGGACGCCGGTGAAGACGGCGGCGGCGAAGACCATGCCGGCGACGTTGAGGACGTTGTCCGCGTGGGCGGCGATCCGGGCCTTCTGGTCCGGCATGTGGGGGAAGTTCACGGTGAGGGCGAGGGCCGCGCCGAGCAGGAACAGCACGGGGATGGGCAGCAGCTCCATGATCATCGCGGCGAGCAGGGCGACGGTGAGGCCCGCGTTGAACCAGTAGAGGTGCGGACGCAGCGTCGCGCGCCGGGGGTCCAGCCCCTGGAAGCCGTCACCGTCGGCCGGAACGCCATCGGCCGGCGCGGCATCCGAGGCCCCGGCGGCGGGGGGTCCGGCGGGGGCTTCCGCGACGGGGGCGCCGGCGGCGGGGGCTTCCGCGGCGGGGGCGGAGCCGGCGGTACGGGTGTCCCGGGCGGTCTCCCCGGCGCCGGGACCGGCGGCCACCAGGGACTCCTCCGCGGTCTCCGCGCCGGGCATCACGAGGGAGCCGACCCGGCGGCGCTCCCGGACGCCGAGGACGTAGGCCAGGGCGAAGACGAACAGCAGGCCGACCGCGAGGGCCGGGATCATCGGGACGAAGATGTCCGCGGCGTCGAGCTTGAGGGCCGTGGCCGCACGGGCCGTGGGGCCGCCCCAGGGCAGGGTGTTCATCACGCCGTTGGCGGTCGCGGCGACACCGGTCATGACCACGAGGCTCAGCCCGAGCCGCTTGTACAGCGGGTACATGGCCGAGACCGTGATCATGAACGTGGTCGACCCGTCCCCGTCGAGCGAGACGATCGCGGCGAGGACGGCCGTGCCGACCACCACCCGCACGGGATCCGCCTTGCAGAAGCGCAGGATGCCCCGGACGATCGGGTCGAAGAGGCCGACGTCGATCATCACGCCGAAGTAGACGATGGCGAACATCAGCATGGCGGCGGTCGGGGCGAGCTTGCCGACGCCGTCGATGACGTAGTCCCCCAGGTGCGCGCCCTTTCCGGCGAACACGCAGAAGAGCGCGGGTATGAGGACGAGCGCCGCGATGGGCGACATTTTCTTCAGCATGATCAGGACCAGGAAGGTCGCGATCATGGCGAAGCCGAGGAAGGTCAGCATGCAGGGAAGGTAGGTGCCGCCTCCTTGGGCCAACAAGACGTCCACGCGTGAGCAATACGAGCAAAACCCCAGCTCAGGGCAGGGGTGTCAGGGTGACGGGGAAGCCGTTGAGCACCGCCGTGCCCGACAGCGGGTCGAGGCGGGTGCCGTCGAGCAGCTGGTTGACGTTGACCCCCGGGTCGGCTCCGGCCACCGAGAGCCGGGTGCCGTCACGGTCGTGGCCCCAGCCGTGCGGGAGGCTGACCACCCCCGTGCGGACGGCGTCGGTGACCTCCACCGGCGCCTCCAGGCTGCCCCCGTCGGCGGTGATCCGGGCGCGGCCGCCGTCGGCCAGGCCGAGCCGGTCCGCGTCGGCGGGGTGGACCTGGAGGGTGCACCGGTTGGAACCTCCGGTGAGGGCCGGGACGTTGTGCAGCCAGCTGTTGTTGGAGCGCAGGTGGCGGCGGCCCACGAGCACCAGGGCGGCGGGGCGGGCGGCGAGCGCCGCGCGCAGCCCGGGGAGCTCGGCCGCGATCGGCTCGGGGAGCAGCTCGATCCTGCCGCTGCGGGTCCGGAGCAGGCCCGGCAGCCGGGGCCGCAGCGGGCCCAGGTCGATGCCGTGCGGGTGGGCGAGGAGCCGCTGCAGGCTGAGCCCGTCCGGGTGGTCGGCGGCGCCGAACAGGTCTCCGTACGGGCCCAGCCGCAGCATCAGGTCGAGCCTGCGCTCCGGGCCGGACTCGCCGGTGAGGAGACCGGCCAGGGCGGCCGGGTCCGCTCCGTGGAGCGGGGAGCGGGGGTCGGCGGTCTCCTTGGCGAGGGCGGCCCGGATCGCCGTGTCGTCGACGGCGGACGGCTGGGCGGTGCCGTGCGCGCCGGAGACGGCCAGGACGAGTCGCGCGTGGATCTCGCACTCGTCGAGCCGGTCCGCTTCGAGGGGGACGGCGGGCCGGGTGTAGCGGACCTGGTTGCGGACGGCGAACCCGTTGAAGGCGAAGTCGTGGTGGGCGCTCTGCGAGGGCGGCGGCGGGGGCAGGACGACGTGGGCGTGGCGCGAGGTCTCGTTGAGGTACGGGTCGACGCTGACCATGAAGTCGAGCCCGGCGAGGGCCGCGTCGAGCCGCCGCCCGTCGGGGGCGGACAGCACGGGGTTGGCCGCGATGGCGATCAGGGCGCGGATGCGCCCCTCCCCCGGGGTCTCGATCTCCTCGGCCAGGGCGGCGGTGGGCAGTTCGCTCTTGACCTCGGGGTGTCCGCTGACCCGGCTGTGCCAGCGGCCGAGGGCGAACCCCCTGCCGGGCCCGGCGGGCCGGGGGCGCGGACCGGCCGCCGGGAGCGGGAAGAGGGCTCCGCCGGGGCGGTCGAGGTTGCCCGTGAGGATGTTCAGTACGTCCACCAGCCAGCTGGCGAGCGTCCCGTGCTCGACGGTGCAGCTGCCGATCCGCCCGTAGACGGCGGCGGTCGGTGCGGCCGCCAGCTCCCGGGCGAGGGCGCGGATCCGGTCGGCCGGCAGGTCGCAGGCGGGGGCGACCGCCTCAGGAGTGAAACTCCCCAGGGCTTCGGCGAGTTCCCGGAGTCCCTCGGTGTGTTCCGTGAGCGCTCCGGGGTCGGCGAGCTTCTCGGCGAGGAGGGTGTGGGCGAGCGCGGCGAGCAGCAGGGCGTCGCTGCCGGGGCGCGGCGCGAGGTGCGTGTCGGCGAGCTTGGCGGTGCGCGTGCGGCGCGGGTCGACGACGACGAGCGTGCCGCCGCGGGCCCGGAGCGCCTTGAGCTTGCCGGGGAAGTCGGGGGCGGTGCACAGGGAGCCGTTGGATTCGACCGGGTTGGCGCCGATGAGCAGGAGGAAGTCGGTGTGGTCGAGGTCGGGCACGGGGATGGCGAGGGGGTCGCCGAAGAGGAGCCCGCTGGAGACGTGCTTGGGCATCTGGTCGAGGGTGCTGGCGGTGAAGAGGTTGCGGGTGCCGAGGGTGTTGACGAGGAGCGGCGGGTAGAGGGCGCCGGCCATGGTGTGGACGTTGGGGTTGCCGAGCACGACGCCGACGGACTGGGGGCCGTGGTCGCGGACGAGGGCGGGGACGGCGGCGGCGACGGCGTCGTAGGCCTCGTCCCAGGTGGCCTCGCGAAGCCGTCCGGCGCGGCGGACGAGGGGGGTGCGGAGCCGGTCGGGGTCGGCGTCGAGGGCGCCGAAGGCGGCCCCCTTGGGGCAGATGAAGCCGCGGCTGAAGACGTCGTCGCGGTCACCTCGGGCTCCGGTGACGGTCGTGCCCTCGATGGTGAGGGTGAGGCCGCAGGTGGCCTCGCAGAGGGGGCAGATGCGCGGGGCGGTGCGGGGCATGGGGCCCTCCTGGGGGCGGCAGGCTGCGGCGCGGGGCACGGCGGGGCCCGAGCATACCGACCGGTAGGCACGGCGGGGAGGGGGTTGCGGCACCCGGTTGCGCCCGGGCGGGATCCGGCCCGGGCGGGATCCGGCGGGGCGGACCACGGCGAAGCCGGAGGGACCCGGTCCCGCGGGTCAGTCCAGGACGCGGGCCAGGTAGGCGTGCATCATCGCCCGGGTCTCGGCGACGATGCCGGGGTCGCCGGCCGGGTCGGCACGGAAGGCCAGCTGGACCAGCGCGTCGGTCGCCTCGACGGCGACGAGGACCGCCCGGGACAGTCCGGGGTCCGGGGTGAGACCGAGGTGGGCGCACAGCAGCCCGGTCAGGCGTGCGGCGACCAGGTGGTTGGGGTCGGAGGCGGGGCCTTCGGAGGGCGGGGCGGGCACCCCGAAGTCCACGAGGGCGAAGCCGGGGACGCTGCGCTTCATGGCCAGGTACTCGTCCAGCACGGCGTCCACGACGGGCCGCCAGTGCGTGGCCGGCAGCAGGGCGAGCCGCCGCTCGATGCCCTCGGCGTACTGCTCCAGGTTGCGCTGGGCGAGGGCGACGGCCATGGCGCGCTTGTTCCCGAAGAAGCGGTAGACCGAGCCGATGGGCACGCCGGCCCGCAGGGCGACGGCGCGGGTGCTGAGGTTTTCGTAACCGCTCTCGTCGAGGAGTTCGGCGCAGGCGTCGAGGATCCGGGCGAGGCGGTCGGCGCTGCGCTGCTGGACCGGGGTCCTGCGCAGGGGGTGGGCGGGAGGCACGGGGTCCATCATGCCGCTCCTGGCTCCTGGGTCCAGTGGCGCGGGTGCCCGCTCCTCAGTTCAGGAGCAGGGTCAGCCCGCCGATCGTGTACGTGATCATCAGCGCGAGCAGCGGCAGTTGGCCCGCCACCGCCTTCGCCGGGGGGAAGAGGCGTACGGAACGGTCGTGCGCGGCGATCACACCGAGTACGTGGCCGGCCACGACGGCGATCACCTGGAGGGCGGCGAGAGCCCCCGGACCCAAGGGGGGACTGGGATCGGGGGCGTTGTCAGTGCCGAGTGCCATGCTTACCGTACGTGGTCCTTCGGTGACGAGGAGGGAGAAGTAATGGGCGGTGAGATAGCCGAGGGCGATCGGCACGAGTGAGTGCGCGAAGGCGGTCAGCGGCCGGGGGTGCGGGCCGCTGACGAGGCGGGTGGCCGCCGCGCACAGGCAGTACAGGGTGGCGACGAGGGCGACGGAGGCGAGCAGTCCGAGCGTGGCCGTGGGGGTGCGGCCGAGGGGGGAGGTCTGAAGGGTGTTGATCCAGGCGGGGTTGTCGCAGTAGCCGTCGTAGGCGGTGGAGCCGAGCAGGACGCAGACGGTGGCGAGGAGTCCGGGCCGCTCGGGCGTCGCGTCGAGTCCGTGGAAGGGGTTGCGCAGGACCAGGCGGCCGTCGCCGCGGCGGCCGAGGGGGGAGAGCCTGGCCAGGAGGTCGGAGTAGACCTCGAAGGCGTCGGCTCCGGCGAACCAGCTCTCGCCGAAGCGGGCGGCGAGCAGCAGGTGGCCGGCGGTGTAGGCGGTGAGGGCACACAGGAGGGTGGTGGTCGATGCGGGATCGGGAGCGACGAGTTCGAGCCAGGTGAAGCCGAACAGTCCGGCGGCGGCGGGCCATTGGCCGGCCCGGGGCGGCAGGGGGCGGCCGGCCCCGGGCGGGCGGTGGCGGGCCCGGGCGAGGAGGCGGTGCAGGGTGCGCAGCGGGTTGAGGAGGCGCCAGACGGGGCCGAGGAGGAGGGAGGCGGGCACGATCCCGACCCACAGCAGGACGTAGACGGCGCCGGGAGCGGGGTTGCGGCCGGGGTCGTCGGGACCGAGGAGGAGGTGGAGGAGCACGGTGAGGGCCGCGGCGAGGCCCAGTCCGCGCAGGGTGGTGCGGGTGGCCGGCGCGTCGGCCGCCCGTTGGAGCCCGGCGGGCAGGGCGAGGCCGGAGCGGTCGCCGCGGAAGCGGGAGGCGGACCAGAGGAGGCCGAGTGCGAGGAAGGAGACGAAGAGAGCGGTGAAGGCGCCGGCGAAGGCGTAGAAGGGGGAGACCGGCAGGTCGTGCTGGGAGCCGATGCCGTGCGCGAGCAGGCCCGATGGGCGGGGCGGGAGAAGGACCACGGGTTCCGTCGGGCTCATCGGACGAGGAGCTGGGTCAGGACGAGCCGGGACTCGTGGGTCTCGACCTCGAAGAGGCCCGTGCGGTCGGCCGTCAGGACCAGGGTGGCCTCCTGGCCGGCGGGCAGGGCGAGTTCCTCGTCGTAGCCGTGGACGTGCAGGGTGTCGGCGCGGTCGCTGGTGACGCGCAGGGCCAGGCGCTCGCCGCGCTTCAGTTCGGTGCGGCCGGTGGTCGGCACCACCTTTCCGTCCCGGACGGCGAGGGTGACGGTCCGGTCGGCCGGCGGGGCGGGCGGGGCCGTCCGTGTCGCCGGGGAACCGGTCGGGGCGGGTGCGGGGTGGCTGTGGGTTCCCTGGCCCGGGGGGCCCGCGGTCAGCTCGACGGCCGCTTCGACCGGCTTGCCGGCGACGGCCCAGGCGGTGTGGTCGTCGGCGTACAGGCGGACGGTCAGGGTGTGCACGCCCTCGGGAACCTGTGCCGCGGGCAGGTGGAACCAGGGGCCGTACACCCGGGCCAGCTTGCGGCCGTCGAGCTCCAGGTGGGCGTGGCCGGTGCCGGTCAGCGCCGCGCCGCCGACGCTGTCGGGGGTGAAGCGGAAGCCGGTCACGGCCAGTTGGAGGTTCCAGCCGTCCTCGGGGTCGGGGCGGGCGGTGAGCTTCACCTGGGGTGCGCCCTGGGCCGGGACCTCGCGCAGGCGGTGGCCACCGGCGTCCTGGGCGTCGAGCAGGGTGCCGGCGCCGCCGGTGGCCTGTTCGTGGGTGGTGCCGGGTTTGTGGTGGGTGGTGGCCCGGCCGCCGCAGGCCGTGGCCGCGCCGCCCGCGAGCAGCAGGAGCAGGGCCACCAGCGCCGCCGTGCGGGCGGAGCGGCGGTGGGGGCGGGTCCGGGCCCCGGGGGTCCGGCACGCGTCGCACCGGACGCGGGTCTGTGCGGGCACGTTCACGGCGGGCACGTTCACTGCGGGCCTCCGGGGCGGGGTCAGGGGGTGGTGCCGTCGGGGCGGGGGGCCGGGGGCTCGGCGGTGGCGCTCGGGGCGGGGGCCGGGCCCGCCGGGACGGGGGTGCGGTCGCCGGCGCCGTCGTCGCCCGGGCCGGCGGGCCGGGCGGGGGCGGCCGGGCCGGGGCGGGCCGAGGCGACGACCGCCCACAGCACCCACACCACCGCGACCAGGGCCCGCACCCAGGCGGGGCTGAGCGGGATCCAGGGGATCATCAGCACCGCCTTGTCGAAGGCGTCCAGCAGGGTCAGGGCGCCCAGGAGCAGGGTGAGGCGGGCCAGCCAGGGGCGTCCGCGGCGCAGGGCCAGGCCTGCGCCGGTCCACCACAGGCCGAGCAGGAGCAGGGCCAGTGCCGGGACGGGGGTGCCGGTCAGGGGCGTCGTGGAGCCGGCCACGTCCAGGGCCAGCCCGGCCAGGCCGGACAGGGAGGCCGCGGTGCCCAGCCGGGAGCCGCGCAGGCGCCGCCACCACAGGGTGCCGCCGACCAGCAGCAGTACCGCCGCGACCGCCAGCGCGATCTGCGTCTCCACGCGCTCCAGGCCCCGGGCGCCGTACCAGTCGCAGCCCGCCGGGAGCTTGCGGGCCTGGACGTTGTAGTCGGCGCAGACCATCAGCTGGGTCAGCTTCACCGGTTCGCCCACCAGCCGGGCCGAGGAGCCGCTGACCTGTCCGCGTTCCTTCCCGCACCGCGGGAGCGTGCCCGGGGTGGAGCCGTCGGGGCCGTCCTGCCAGCAGTTCCCGCGGCCCTGGCCGTCCCACCACACGTCGGTGCCGTTCGGGCGGGAGGCGCCGGACCGGTCCTTGCCGAGCACGTTGCCCGCGTACCGGTTGTGGTGGGAGGTGTCGGTCTGCTTGGACCACTTCTCCTCGCCCCGGATGAAGGCGGGGACGGCGCTGAGGAAGAAGCCGGCGCGCCGGTGGCCGTACACCCAGTTGCCCTCGTAGAGGTTCCAGTTGCCGCCGGCGGTGATGATGCCGGTGCCGGGCGGCATGGAGATCTGCGGGCAGACCACCCCCTGCTCGTAGCCGCGTTCGGCGGGCGGCTTGGCGCAGGTGCCGTCGGCGACGTAGGGGTAGTAGTCGGCGTTGTTGTCGTGGATGAGGTTGCGTTCGAAGCGGGCGTGGTTCTGCGGGAGTCCGGGGTGTCCGGGGAAGGCGCTGTCCATCGAGGCGCCGCCCATGTTCTGGTCGAACTCGTTGTCGTGGACCCACACGGAGTCCCCGGCGGTGCCGGAGTAGCCGACCATGTTGTGGTGGCTGCGGCAGCCGGTGATCTCGATGGAGTAGCGGGGCACGTCGTAGCCGCGGCCGTCGTTGATGTCGGAGGCGCTGCCGGGGTAGATCCCGGAGTCGCCGTTGCCGTAGGACTCGCAGTTCTTGTAGAGGCCGTGGTCGCTGGCGAAGGTCAGGAAGCCGTACTCGTCGTTCCAGCGGGTCAGGACGTCGTCGATGACGAAGCCGTCGCCGGCGAGCACGTACAGCGAGTTGAAGGTGGTGCGCTGCGCGGTGAAGTTCCGGAAGTAGATGCCGTTGGACCGGTCGGCGCGGATGGCGTTCAGCTTCTGGTACCGGGCGTCGACGACCACGTCCGTGCGGGCCGCGCCGGTGCCCTCGATCTGCAGGTTCGTCTTGCCGAGGATGGCCACGAGGTTCTGGTTGTGGCGGCACTTCTCCTGCTGCTCGTAGGACAGGATCTGGTAGCCCAGTGAGGAGTTGGGGGCCTTGAGGTGCGCGCACTCGCCCGTGGGTGCGGGCAGGGAGGGCTCCTCCTCGTAGAGGCCGGGCAGGATCGCGATGTTCATCCCCGGCCGGTCGACGGCGTCCACGGCCTGCTGGAGGTGGCGGTAGCCGCTCTTCTCGCAGCGCTCGTAGAGGTCGAGGTTGCGCTGCCGCAGCTGCGGCGGGAAGGCGGCCACGCGGCGTTCGAAGTCGGGCCGGTCGGTCTTGCAGACCAGCAGGTCGGGCTCGGCCGCCGCCCGGTAGACGGGGACGGATCCGCTGCCGTCGGGGAGGGCGACGGGGCGCTCCTCGTGCGCGCGGGCGGCGGGCGCGGCCACGAGGAGGGACAGGAGGGCGAGGAGGGCGGCGAGGAGCGCCGCCGGCACGGCAGGGAACCTGCGGGTCCACGACATGCGCGAGAGAGTAGAGCAATGTTCATCTTTTGGGATCCCCCCGCGCGAAATCCCTCCGGCGGCGACCGGATCGTGGCCGATCGCCGCAAGACGGCGTTGACGGGGAGGGGCCCGGAATCCTACTGTCGACCATAGGATTCCTTCGAGGGAGCGGGAGCAGCCCATGAGTGAGCAGGCCAGGAAGACGGCGGAGGCGCTGGAGTACCTCACCGGCTTCGGGAACGAGCACAGCTCGGAGGCCGTGCCCGGCGCGCTCCCGCTCGGCCGCAACTCCCCCCAGCGCGCCGCCCTCGGCCTCTACGCCGAGCAGCTCAGCGGCAGCGCCTTCACCGAGCCGCGCCGCCACAACCGCCGGTCGTGGCTGTACCGGATCCGCCCCTCCGCGGCCCACCCGGCCTTCACCCGCGTGGACAACGGCGCCCTGCGCACGGCCCCCTTCACCGACGCCGTCCCGGACCCCAACCGGCTGCGCTGGAACCCGCTGCCCGACCCGGCCCCCGGCACCGACTTCCTGGCCGGCCTGTGGACCCTCGGCGGCAACGGCGACGCCACCCAGCGCACCGGCATGGCCGTCCACCTCTACTCGGCCAACGCCGACATGACCGACCGGGTCTTCAGCGACTCCGACGGCGAGCTGCTGATCGTCCCCGAGCGCGGCGGCCTGCTGCTGCGCACCGAGCTCGGTCTGCTGAGCGCCCGCCCCGGCGAGGTGGCGCTGATCCCGCGCGGCGTCCGCTTCCGCGTCGAACTGCTGGACGACGACGCCCGCGGCTACGTCTGCGAGAACTACGGGCAGCCCTTCGAGCTGCCGGACCTCGGCCCGATCGGCGCCAACGGCCTGGCGGCGGCACGGGACTTCCGGGCGCCGGTGGCCGCGTACGAGGACGTGGAGCGCCCGACCGAGGTGGTCAACAAGTTCTGCGGCAACCTCTGGTCCGCGACCTACGGGCACTCGCCGCTCGACGTCGTCGCCTGGCACGGCACGCACGTCCCGTACGTCTACGACCTGCGCAGGTTCAACGTGATCGGGTCCATCAGCTACGACCACCCCGACCCGTCGATCTTCACCGTGCTGACCTCGCCCTCCGACACCCCGGGACTGGCGGGCGTGGACTTCGTGGTGTTCGCCCCGCGCTGGCTGGTCGGCGAGGACACCTTCCGGCCGCCGTACTTCCACCGCAACGTGATGAGCGAGTACATGGGCCTGATCGAGGGCGCCTACGACGCCAAGGCCGAGGGGTTCGTACCCGGCGGCGGCTCGCTGCACAACATGATGTCCGCGCACGGTCCGGACCGGGAGACCTTCGACAGGGCCAGCGCCGCCGAGCTGAAGCCGCAGAAGATCGACGACGGCCTGGCCTTCATGTTCGAGACCCGCTGGCCGATCACCGCCACCCCCCAGGCGGCGGGGGCGGAGCACCTCCAGCGCGGTTACGACGGCGTATGGGAGGGTCTCCAGCGGCACTTCCGCGCCTAACATGCCGGTGTCCCCCTGCGCACCGCCCCGCCCCGTCGTCCTATGACGGCCGGCCCGTACGGAGAACGACCCGTGACCGCCTTCGCCCCCGACTCCCTGGTACTCAACCGGAAGCTGCCGCTCTGGTACCAGGTGTCCCAGTCCCTGCGCGCCTCGATACTGGGGCGCACTCCGGACGCCCCGCTGCGGCTGCCGACCGAGGAGCGGCTCGCCGAGCACTACGGGGTGAGCGTGCTGACCATGCGCCAGGCGCTCAAGGAGCTGGAGGGAGAGGGCCTGATCAGCCGGCACCGGCGGCGCGGGACCTTCATCGAGCCGGGTGCGATGCGCAGCGCCCCGGTGCGGCTGCTCGGCTCGGTGGACGCGATCGTGGCCCAGCAGTCGGGTGACCTGACGACGGTGCTGGGCCGTGAGCGGACGCCCGTGGCCGGGGAGCTGCTGGAGCACTTCCCGGACACGGCGGAGGTGGTCACGTACCGCAGGCTCCGGCGCGACGGGGGGAGCGGGGAGCCCACCAACTGGGCCGAGAACGCGGTCCGTCCGGAGCTCGCCGACGCCGTGGACCTGGCCGACCTGGAGCGCTGGCCGATGACGAAGGTGCTGCGCGACGTGGTCGGCGTACGGATCAGCCGGATCACGGACACCGTGGAGGCGCGGCTCGCCGACCCGGTCACGGCCGAGCTGCTGGAGGTCCCGCTGCTCAGCCCGATCCTGCACTACACGGGCGTGACCTACGACGAGGACGGGCGGGTCGTGGACGTGGCCCGGATCCGCTACCGGGGCGACCGGTTCTCCTTCACGGTGACGGTCGAGGCGCCCTGATCCCGGCGGCCCGGCCGCGTCCCCGGCCGGGCACGGGCACTACTTCTGCTGCTCGTTCTCCTCGGCGAGGCGTTCGCCCTCGGCCTGCGAAGGCGTGGTGCGCATCGCCTGGGGGTGGTGGCGCTGCTCCCGCTCCCGGTCGTCCATGTCCTCGTCGAGCCGCTCGCCCTCGGCCTGCGACGGGGTCGAATACTCGTCGTACATGCTCATCGCCGGCTCCTCGGTCGGTACGGGTGCGTACACCGGTCGGTACGGATCCGTACGTACACGGCGTATGCCCACATAAGGAGCGTAACGCTTCGGCCGGGACACGGCCCCGCCCCGGCGGGCCGTCGCTACCATCGGCCGGGTGAGCGCTGACGTACCGCTGCTGGACGATCTGATGCCCTGGGCCGTGGACGGCCTGCGCCTGGGCCGGGACTGGGTGGCGGCGCCCGACCCCGCCGTCCTGCGCGCCCGCTGGACGGCCCTGACCGACGCCGAAGGGGCGGAGCGGGAGCGGCTGTTCCGCCCGAGCCGGACCCGTACGCCCTCCGCCGGGGCGGCCGCGCTGCCCGGCCAGCGCTCGGCCACCGCCCGGTTCGCCGACGCGCCGGGCGCCTTCCCGGACCCCGTACGGGTGCTCCGCGCGCCCTTCGACGAGCAGTGGCTGCTGCCCGACCAGCGGCTCATCGACTCCGCCCGCCCCGAGCTGTGGCGGGTGCGCGACGCGCAGCAGGTGTTCCTGCTGGAGGCCCCCGGCCTGCTGGCCACCGCCCACCTCCCGGCGGGCCGGCTGGGCCGGATCCGGCCGCTGCACCGGCGCCCCGGCGGGGCCGAGCCGAACCTCGCGCCGGGCCTCCTGGCCCTGCTGGGCGGGCGCCACGGCGGCTGGGTCACCCCGGAGGACGTGCTGTGCTGGATCCTCGCCGCCGGCCGGCCGGGGCCCCGGGGGTACGAGGTCCCGCTGGCGGCCGACCCGGAGCGCTGGAGGGCCGGCCTGGAGCTGGGACACCGCCTGCTGACGGTCCAGCTGCGCGGGGCGCGCGGCGGGGAGCCGCCCCGGCTGCCGGGCGGGCGGCGGCCGTACGTCCGGGCGGCGGTCACGGGCTGGCCGGCCGGGCTCGGCCACGACGCGGAGTCCGAGACGCTGACCCTCGGGGACGGGGCCGTCTCCCCCGTCCCGGTGGAGGCCTGGGAGTACGAGGTGCAGGGGGTCCGGGTGCTGGAGGCGTGGTTCGCCGCCCGCTGCGCGCACCGGGATCCGCAGGCCGGCGGCCTGGAGGGGCTGGGGCCCGCGGAGTGGCCCCAGTCCTGGACCTCGGAGCTGCTGGCCCTGGTGACGACGCTGGCGCTGCTGGCCGCGCTGGCGCCGGAGCGGGAGGCGTTCACCCCCGGGCCGCTGCTGCCCGCCGCGGAGCTGGAGGCCGCCGGGGTGCTGCCCCCGCCGCGCTGGGCCCGGCGTCCGGCCTCGGTGCTGGACCACCAGGAGGAGGGGCCGGGCGGGCAGTTCGCGCTGCTCTGACAGGCGCGGGGGCCCGGGCGGGCAGCGCCCCGGCGGGCGGCACGGGCGGGCGAGTTCGCGCCGCCCCGACACGGGCGGCGGCCCGGGCCGGCGGCACCCCGGCGGCCCGGGCCGGCGGTTCACGCCGCTCCCACACGCGCGGCGGGCCCGGGCCGGCTGTTCACGCCCGTCCGGCAGGCGCAGGGCCCGGGCCGGCGGTTCGCGCCGTCCTGACCGCCGGCCGGGGACCCCTCAGGACCACCCCGCCAGCAGCCGGGACACGGCGCGGTCGAAGACGTCCGTCATGTCCGTGCCGGCGGCGGTGACCGGGGTGCCCTCGGTGAGGGCCGCCGTGAGCCTGGGGTACTCCCCCGTCGCCAGCCGGGAGCCGAGCCAGGCCGTCCGTACGCCTTCCTCGGCGGCCTCGCTCCAGGGGAGCGAGCGGGCCCGTTCGGCCAGGGCCAGTTCCCCCGCCACGAAGGTGGCCACCATGCCGTTGACGGACGCGATGAGCTCCAGTTTCTCGCCCCCGGACGCCTCCAGCGGCTCCAGGCAGGCCAGGCTGTGCTCCAGGTACCGCAGGGCGTTGGGGCCGAAGCCGTAGACCGGGCTCAGCAGCCGGGGCAGCCAGGGGTGGCGGCGCATCAGGGCGCGGGTCTGCCGGGCCAGGGCGAGCAGGTCGTCCCGCCAGCGGCCGCTCGGCGGGGTGAGGTCGTACTCGCCGCTGACCGCGTCGACCATCAGCTCGTACAGGTCCTCCTTGCGGGGGACGTAGTTGTACAGGGACATCGTCCCGGCGCCGATCCCGGCCGCCACCCGCCGCATGGAAACGGCCTCGATCCCCTCCGCGTCGGCGATCCGTACGGCCTCGGCGGCGATCGAGTCGCGGCTGTGCGCGGGCCGGGGCCCGCGGCCGGCCCGCTGCGGGCGGGCCCAGATCACTTCTGGTTCAGCGGGGCGCCCGCCGGCTGTCATCGGTCACATCACCTCGTCGTTGGTCTCCGCCCCCATCTTAGTTACGTACACCGTACGTAGTGCGGTAGGGTGCGACGCATGACGACTACGTACGCTGTACTTAGTGAGGGTCTGGAGAAGCACTACGGCGAGGTGCACGCCCTGCGCGGGCTCGACCTGGCCGTGCCGGAGGGCACCGTCTGCGGACTGCTGGGCCCCAACGGCGCGGGCAAGACCACCGCCGTGCGGATCCTGACCACGCTCACCGCCCCCACCGCCGGACGCGCCCTGGTCGCCGGCCACGAGGTCACCGCCGACCCGGCCGCCGTCCGCCGCGCCATCGGCGCCACCGGCCAGTACGCCTCCGTCGACGGGGACCTGACCGGCCGGGAGAACCTCCGGCTGTTCGCCCGCCTCGCCGGACTGCGGGGCCGGGCCGGGCGCGGGCGCGCGGACGAGCTGCTGGAGCGCTTCGGCCTCGGGGAGGCCGCCGACCGGGTGGCCGCCGGCTGGTCGGGCGGCATGAGGAGGCGTCTGGACCTGGCCGCGGGCCTGGTCACCCGCCCCCGCGTGCTCTTCCTCGACGAGCCCACCACCGGACTGGACCCGGCGGCCCGGGAACAGATCTGGACGGCGGTGCGCGGCCTGGCCGACGAAGGGACCACGGTGCTGCTGACCACCCAGTACCTGGAGGAGGCCGACCGGCTCGCCGACGACATCGTGGTCGTGGACCGGGGCCGGACCGTCGCCACCGGCACCCCGGCCGCCCTCAAGGCCCGGATCGGCGCCCGCGCCGAGGTCACCGTCGAGGGGCCTGCCGCCCTCGCGGGCGCCGCCGCGGTCCTCGACCAGCTCACCGGGGGCCGCCCCACCCTGGACGAGGAGCGGCTCACGGTCGGCGTGACCGTGCTCGACGGCGCGCTCACCCTGCCCCGGATCATCCGCGAGCTCGACACCGCCGGGATCCCGGTGACCGACGCGAGCCTGCGCCCGCCCACCCTCGACGAGGTGTTCCTGCGCCTCACCCGGACCCCCGCCACCCCCGCCGACGAGAAGGAGCACGCGGCATGACCACCCTGCTGTCGGACGGCGGCGCCGTCCTCACCCGCCAGCTCCAGAAGGCCCGGCACGCCCCGGCCCTGCTGGTGCTGACCCAGACCATGCCGATCGCGATGCTGCTCTTCTTCGGCTACGTCTTCGGCAGCGCGCTCGCCATGCCGGGCGCCGAGTACCGCGAGTTCCTGGTGCCCGGCCTGCTCGCCGCGACCGCCGCCAACGGCCTCATGACCGGCATGTTCACGGCCGCGCAGGACGCCCACCGGGGCGTCATGGACCGTTTCCGGACACTGCCGATGAGCCGGGCCGCGGTCCCGCTGGGGCAGACCGCCGCCGACCTGCTGACCACGGCGGTGTCGATGGTGCCGCTGATGCTGGTGGGGCTGGCGATGGGCTGGCGGGTGGAGAACGGGCTGCCCGGTGCCCTGGGGGCGCTCGGCGTGCTGCTGCTGTTCCGGTTCGCCGCCGCCTGGGTGGGCACGTACCTGGGGCTGGTGAGCCGCAGCGAGGAGGCCGCGGGCCAGCTCGGCAGCGCCACCTTCGTGCTGCCGATGCTGTCCAGCGCGTACCTGCCGACGGCCGGACTGCCCGGCTGGCTGCGGACGGTCGCGGAGTGGAACCCGATCAGCGCCGTCGCCACCGCCGTACGGGAACTGTGCGGGAACGCGGGCGGCGCGGCCACGGCGCCGGGCGCGGCCTGGCCCGCGTCGCATCCGGTGGCGGGCGCCGTGCTGTGGTCGCTGCTGCTCCTGCTCCTGTTCGTGCCGGCGGCCACGCGCCGGTTCGCGCGCGGCCGGGGCTGAGGACGGGTCAGGACCCCTCCCCGTGGCGGACGTCAGGGCAGCGGTGCGATCGGGACCTGCACGCTCACCGGGACCGTCTCGGCGTGCTGGTTGCCGTCGAGCGCGTCCGTCAGGGACGTCTGGGTGTCGGCCGTGAAGCGGCAGCCGACGACGGCGATGCCGCACACCCGGTAGCGGACGACCACGGAGGCGGTGGCGCCGGAGCGGATCGAGCCGACGGTCTGCGGCACCGGGCCGAGCCGGGTGATCCCGGGGCCCGTGGGCGGGGCGTCGAGCAGCTTGACGTTGAAGGCGTCACCGGAGCCCGTGTTCCGGATCCGGTACTCGACGCTCAGCGTGCGGGAGAGGTAGTTGCCGAGGCCGCCCCAGTAGGCGCGGTGGGTCACGGCCACCTGGGGCTGGAGGAGCGAGACGGGGCCCGTGAGGTTGAGGCTCCACGGCTTGCCGGTGCCGGGGGTGGCGTCGGCCGTCACCGTGAACGATCCCGTGCCGGTGGCGCCCCGGTAGGCGTTCGCCGGGGTGGAGTCCGGGACGACGGTCCAGGCGCCGGACCCCGTCACCGTGGTGCCGTTGTACGAGAGGGTCGGGGAGGAGCAGGTCCCGGCTTCCAGGGCCAGCGTCAGGGTGCCCCTGGCGTTGGACAGGGCGACCCGGGCGTCGTCCCCGGGGAGCGCGGCCTGGGTGGCTCCGACCCGGAACGGCAGGCTGACGCCGAGCTGGGAGGGGAGCGAGGAGAAGACGCCCGGGTTCAGCGAGGCGCTGCCGGTGAGCAGCCGGCCGTCGGTGAGCGGGCCCGAGGGGCAGGCGGGGGCGCCCGTGACGACGCCGGCCGCACTGGAGGCGCTCACGTTCAGCGGGTCCGGGACGCGGCCCGCCGCACCGGCCGGTGCCGTGGTCACCGCCACCCCCGCCAGCAGCGCTGTCACCACGATCGCCGTACGCCGGACTGCGGAGCGGGCGGGGGATGCGGCGGCGGTCGGGGCTCTCATGGGCGACCCTTCGGTACGGCGCGAGGACGGACGCCCGCACCTTACGCATACAATCCGGTCATTTCGCCGGACCTGTGTTCCGGACACGGGTGACAGACCCGGCTTCCACCCGGTAGGCAGACCCCATGGCTACCGACCCCACGGCTACAGACCCTTCAGACCCTTTGACCACAGACCCCCGGGCCACCGAGCCCCTCCCCCTCGCCGGCCTCACCGTCGTCGCCGTCGAACAGGCCGTCTCGGCCCCCTTCGCCACCCGCCAGCTCGCCGACCTCGGAGCCAGGGTGATCAAGGTCGAGCGGCCGGACGGCGGCGATTTCGCGCGCGCCTACGACACCGCCGCCCAGGGTCTGGCCTCGCACTTCGTGTGGGCCAACCGCGGCAAGGAGTCCCTCGCCCTCGACCTGAAGGACCCCCGCGGGCTGGAGGTGCTCCACGGCCTGCTGGAGGGCGCCGACGTCTTCGTGCAGAACCTCGCGCACGGGGCGGCCGCCCGGCTCGGCATCGACGCGGCCTCGCTGTGCGCCCGTTACCCGCGCCTGGTCGCCGTGGACGTCTCCGGCTACGGCCCCGAGGGCCCGTACGCCCACAAGCGCGCCTACGACATGCTCGTGCAGTGCGAGGCGGGGCTGGTCTCGGTGACCGGCACCCCCGAGCGGCCGGTGAAGGCGGGCATCCCGGCCGCGGACATCGCGGCCGCCATGTACGCCTTCTCGGGCGTGCTGGCCGCCCTGCTGCGCCGTGGCGTCACCGGGCGCGGCGGCCCGGTGGAGGTGTCGATGCTGGACGCGCTCGCGGAGTGGATGGGGCATCCGCTGCACCACACCATGCACGGCGGGGAGCAGCCCGTACGGACCGGCCTCGCGCACGCGGTGATCGCACCGTACGACGCCTACGCGACGGCCGACGGGGACCGGGTGCTGCTGTCGGTGCAGAACGACCGGGAATGGCGGCGCCTCGCGGCCGGGGTGCTGGACCGGCCGGACCTGGCGCAGGACCCGGCGTACGCGACGAACGCGGCCCGCACGCGCGGTCGGGAGAAGACGGACGCGGTGGTGGCACAGGCCCTCGGCCGGCTCGGCGCGGACGAGGCCGTGGCGCGGCTGGAGGCGGCCGGGATCGCCTGTGCGCGGCTCAACTCGGTGGCGCAGCTGGCCGGGCACCCGCAGCTGGCGGCGCGGGACCGCTGGCGGGAGGTGGATTCGCCGTCGGGCCCGCTGCGGGCGCTGCTGCCGCCGATCGGGCTGCCGGGCGGCGCGGAACCGCGGATGGGTGCGGTGCCCGCGCTCGGCGAACACACCGACGCGCTGCTGCGCGCCCTGGGGATGACGGGCGCGCAGATCACGGCATTGCGCCGGGACGGTGTGGTCGCCTGAGGCCGGGGTGGCGCCGGGGGTTCCCGGAAGACGCCGGACGGGAGGACGGGGCCGGGTCGCAGCCGGACGGGGGACCGGCTGCGCTGACGGTCAGGTGCGGCGGCTGCCGAAGAGCGTGCGCCGCAGCCTGCGCAGCGGTGCGAAGAGCGCGACGCGCGCGCTCCGGCTCCGCTGGACGTGGGTGTGGTCGCGCGAGGTGAGCTCGCGCATCAGCAGGGTCGCCTCGGCCACCTCGTGGCGCGGGGCGGCGGGACCGCCCAGCACGGCGAGGTGGCGGTCGAGGCGCGAGCTGACCGCGCTGCTGCCGCAGGTGATGGCAGGCACGCGGGGCGGCCTGCTGCGCATCGTTATCTGTTCCATGTCTCTCCCCACCCGTACGAGGGCACCCGGCCCGGGCAGGGTAACCCTATCGCCCCCGCAACGCCCGCGGGTATCCCGGTGGTGTGAATTACCCCTGTAATTACGGGTAGTTGACGATTACTCAGCGGAGTCGGCCGTCACTCTCCGTGCCAACGGGCCGACTTGGAGGGCCCTGCACAGCAGTCGGTGACAGTGTCGTCACGACGGGGGCCACCCGGCCCGCACTGCGCTAACTTGGAGTGATCACCCGGTGACGCAGGGGGGCTCGCGTGAACGGTAGCGAAAGCGGGGACGCCGGGCGTGTCATCGCCGGCCGGTACCGGCTGCTCGGCCGGTTGGGGCGCGGCGGCATGGGCGTGGTGTGGCGGGCCCGGGACGAGGTGCTGGGCCGCGAGGTCGCCGTCAAGGAGGTGCGGGCCCCCGCGGGGCTGGACGCGGCCGAGGTCGAGCGGATGTACCGGCGGCTGGAGCGGGAGGCGTGGGCGGCCGCCCGCGTCTCGCACCGCGGGGTGGTCACGGTCTACGACGTCGCGAGCGAGGACGGCCGCCCGTGGATCGTGATGGAGCTGGTGCGCGGGCTCTCCCTGGCGGAGGTGCTGGAGGGCGAGGGCCCGATGACCCCGCAGCGCGCCGCGCACATCGGCGAACAGGTCCTGGCCGCGCTGCGGGCCGCGCACGGCGCCGGGGTGCTGCACCGGGACGTGAAGCCGGCCAACGTGCTGGTCGCCAATGACGGCAGGGTGGTGCTGAGCGACTTCGGGATCGCCCGTCTGGAGGGCACGGCCGCGCTCACCATGACCGGCGAGGTGGTCGGGTCCCCCGAGTTCCTGGCCCCGGAGCGGGCGTTGGGGAACGAGCCCGGCCCGGAGTCGGACCTGTGGTCGCTGGGGGTGATGCTCTACGCGGCCGTGGAGGGGGTCTCGCCCTTCCGCAAGGACACCCCGCTGTCCACCCTGCGGGCGGTCGTGGAATCGGAGTTGCCCCCGCCGCGCCGGGCCGGGCCGCTGGAGCCGGTGCTGGAGGGGCTGCTGCGCAAGGACCCGGCCGAGCGGCTGTCCGCCGCGGAGGCCGCCCGGATGCTGCGGATCGTCGGCGCGGGCGGGGCGGTACGGGACCCCGGCGGGCCGGTGTCGGGGGCGGACGCGCCGACGGTCGCCGCACGGGCCGGGGCCGGGGCGGGGCACGGGTACGGGCGGACCCCGCCGGCGCCGGTGCCGCTGCCGGCACCCGCGGCGGAATCCGGGGGCGGCTCCCGCGGGCCCGCGGGGGCGGTGCTGACCCTCGGGATCGTGGTGCTGCTGCTGGGGCTGGTCCTGCTGGGGTGGCTGCTGCTGCGGGACACCTGGGGCGAGGAGGAACCGGGGGACACCCCCTCGCCCTCGGCGGCCCCCTCGGCTTCGGCCTCGGCCTCGGCGTCCGCTTCGGCATCGGCATCGGCATCGGCATCGGCGTCCGCCGGTGCCACCGCCGCGCAGAGCGTCACCCTGTACGCCCACGCCACGCGCCCCGAGTACCGCGGGAGCTGCCCGCCGGCCGAGGTGGCCGCGCCCGCCTTCACCGGGACCATCGAGGTGGCCCGGATCCCGGCGGTGGTGGAGTACCGCTGGGTCCGGCGCGGTGCGGGCGGCGGGCCGGCCTCCGACTGGCAGAGCATCGTGTACGAGGAGGGCGGTGCGCGTACCCGCCAGCTGAACCACACCGAGCCGGGCGATCCGGCCGGCGCGAGTTTCCGCGACGCGGTCCGGCTGGAGGTCCGGGCACCGGCGCAGACGGCTTCCGCGTGGCTGGAGTACTCCCTGACGTGCGTGAAGGAGACCCCGACGGGCGGGGCCTCCTCCCCCGGTTCCCCCGGCCCCTCCGGTTCCCCGGCCGGGACGCCGACGCCCGCGCCCACACCGAGCGCGGGCGTCAGCCCCTAGGGACGGGTCCCGCGGATCAGACCTTGCCGGAGAAGACGGGCAGGTAGCCGCCGGACTGCCCGGCGGCCGTGGGGTGGTACGACTCGCCGATGTTGGTCCAGTTGACGCTGTGCAGCCAGGCACTGCCGGAGCAGATCTCGTGGCCGGTGAAGGCTCCGACGACCGAGGCGAAGGTGTAGCCGTGGTCGGCGGCGCGCTTGGCGATGGCGGCGTTGAGGTGGTCCGCCGCGCCGTTGATGGCGGAGCGTTCGCCCTCCGTCAGGCCGGCGACGCAGGTGCCGCTCAGCTTGTAGAAGCGGGGATAGCCGAGGACGACGACCTTGGCCGAGGGGGCGCGGCCGCGGATCGCGTCGTAGACCTGGTCGAGCTGGCCGGGGAGGGTGGTGTCGACGTACCGCTTGGCCTCGTTGACCCGGTTGACGCAGGTGGATTCGGACTGCAGGACGCAGGTCGTCATCACGTCCGAGAACCCGGCGTCGTTGCCGCCGACGGTGATGCTGACGAGGTCGGTGCCGGAGTTGAGGGGGCCGAGCTGACCCGAGAGCACGTCACCGGTACGGGCGCCCGAGCACGCGGTGAAGGAGAAGGTCTGCGGGGAATGGGCGGCGGCCCACAGGGCCGGGTAGGCGCGGGTGGTGCGCTTGCAACTGCCACTGGAACTGTCGTAGTTGCCGGCGCCGACGCCGGAGGAGTACGAGTCGCCGAGGGCGACGTAGCCGAAGTCGGCCTGCGCGGCGGAGGCCTGGCCGGCGCCGAACAGGGCGGCGCCCGCGGCGAGTAACAGGGAGGAGGTCAGGGCGGCGAAACGCGACATTCTCTTGCTCATGTGTGTGCGGCTCCTCGTGGGGGGGGGTTACCACTGAGTCCGTGGTACAAGCAGCCGGGCCTGGCCGGAAGTGTTCATGCCAAGAATGTTCGGGGCGGGAATCTTCACCCCGGCCGCGTTTGAAGAGGGAACCCGTCCACCCGATCCGGCGAAACACAGGTGCACGGGGGCACTTCGTGCCGGATCATGGGCGCCATGCCAGCAGACCCGCATGACGCGCTGCCGATCCGGCTCCATGTCGACGACAGCGACTCACCGTCGGATGTCGTCGACGCGCTGTTCCTCGGCCGGTTCGCGACCGGCGAGCAGCCGTACGCGCAGAGCGTCACGATCGAGCGGGTGAAGGCGGAAGCCACCCTGCTGCCCCCGCGCGCCACCGTGCTCCGCGCGGCCCGCGACACCGACCGCAGCGCCACGCTCGCCGAGGGCGAGGGCTGGACGGTCCTGGTCTCCCGCTGGAGCCGGGGGGCGGACGTGACCGTGACGGCGGTCAGCGACGAACTCGCGGAGAAGGTGCTGGGCGAGGCCACCGAGGGGGCGCGGGACGAGCCCGAACCGCAGCCGGAGAACGTCACGATGGGGTTCTGGTACGTCTCCCCGCGCCGCGGCCCGTACCGCACGACCCGGCAGATCTCCGCGGGCACGTGGGAGGACGTCCGGCCGAACTACACGGCGCCGGTGGCGCTGGCGATGGACCGGCTGATGAAGGTCACCCCGGACGACATCGCCGGCCGGCTGCTCCTGCTGCACGGGCCGCCGGGCACCGGCAAGACCTCGGCGCTGCGCACGCTGGCGCGGTCGTGGCGGGACTGGTGCCAGGTGGACTGCGTCCTGGACCCGGAGCGGCTGTTCAACGACGTGGGCTATCTGATGGACATCGCCATCGGGGAGGACGAGGGCACCGCGAAGGGCCGGTGGCGGCTGCTGCTGCTGGAGGACTGCGACGAGCTGATCCGCGGCGAGGCCCGGCACACGGCGGGCCAGGCGCTGTCCCGGCTGCTGAACCTGACGGACGGGCTGCTGGGGCAGGGCCGCAACGTCCTGGTCGGCGTCACGACGAACGAGGACCTCGAACGCCTCCACCCGGCGGTGGTCCGCCCGGGGCGGTGCCTGGCCCGCATCGAGGTCGGCCGGCTGACCCATCCGGAGGCGGTGGACTGGCTCGGCACGGACGAGGGCGTCTCCCGCGAGGGCGCCACCCTGGCCGAACTCTTCGCCCTCCGGCGGGGGACGGGGCCGGCGGCCGTGCCGGCGCAGCCGGCGCGGGAGGCGGGCCTGTACCTGTGACTCCGTCCGGCGGTTTACGGGGCCGGGGCCGGCCGGCCGGGGGCGCGTGTGCCGGTCGGTCGGGGCGGGGGCGCCGCTGCGCGGGGCGGAGTCCCCTACCCACCCTTCGCCCGTTCCCCGGGCTGCGCCCGGACCCCTCCTGGGGGCTCCGCCCGCAGACCCCCGCGCCTCAAACGCCGGCGGGGCTGGATGTATCCAGCCCCGCCGGCGTTTGAGCGCACCGGGCGCGCAGCGTCCGGTACCGGGGTCAGGGGCGGAGCCCCTGGGAACGGTGGAAGGGCGGGTAGGGGACCCAGCCCCGCGCAGCGGCACACCCACCCGCACACGCCCACCGGCACCAGCAACGCGAACCGGCCCCGCCCCGCCCCGACAGCCGGAGGCTGTCGCAGCGGCGCGAAGCCGGGGAGGCCCCCCAGGGGCCGAGCCGTGCGAGCGGCGCGTCAAGAAGGAGTGCGGCGCGTCAAGAAGGAGTGGCGTAGCGGGCACGGACGGCCTCGGAGGCAGCCGCCACGGCTTCCGCCTCCGTGAGGCCCAGCCGGTGGGCCCGGTCCGCGAACGCCTGCGCGGCGGCGGCCGCCTCCCGCGAGGAGCCCTCCGCCGCCGCGACGAACGTCCCGTGCCGCCCGCGCGTCTCGATCAGCCCGTCGGCCTCCAACGCCCGGTACGCCTTGGCGACGGTGTTCGCGGCCAGCCCCAGTTCCTCCGCCAGCCCCCGCACGGTCGGCAGCTTGTAGCCCGCCGGCAGTGCTCCCGACCGGGCCCGGTCCGCGATCTGCGCGCGCAGCTGTTCGTACGGGGCGGCCGAGCCGGCCGAGCCGTCGATCCTGATCCTGAGGTTGGTCGAGGTCACGGGCCGATTCTCCCCCATCCGGCGCGTAATTCGCAGGCGCCGCAGGGTTCTCCGCCCGTAACGTCCGCCCCATGACCATCCACGTCCGCGACGTCCGCCCCGAGGACCTCCCGTCCGCCGAGGCCGTCGTACGGATCCGCCGTGCGGCCCTGCCCTTCATGATCAGCACCCCCTCCGCCGTCGCCCACGAACTCACCTCCGCCCGCCCGGAGAAGCACTACCGTCTGCTCCTGGCCGAGACCCCCGACGGCCGTCCCGTCGGCACCGCGCAGGCGGGGGTGTCCTTCGTGAACGTCCACGTCGACCCCGCGCACCAGGGCCTCGGCGCCGGGACCGCGCTGCTGCGCGCCGCCGAGGAGCACCTCGCGGCGAGCGGCGCGGTGGACGTGTACGCCTGGGTGCTGGACGGGCCCGCGCACCGCGGCTTCGCCGAGCGGCACGGCTACCGCGCCGGCCGCAGCGCGCACTTCCTGCGGCTGGACCTGGCGGCGGGCGGCCTGCCTCCCCTGCCCGGGGAGCTGCCCGCCGGGGTGGAGCTGCGGCCCGGGTCGGCCTTCGCCGCCGATCCGCGCCCGCTGTACGAGGCCGACGCCGAGGTGACGGCCGACGAGCCGGGGGACGTGCCGATCGAGCTGGACGACTACGAGGACTGGCTGGACACCGTCTGGCGCCAGCCGACCCTGGACCACGAGCTGACGACGGTCGTCCTCGTCGACGGGGCGGTCGCGGCCTTCACCGCGGCGCGCACGGACGGCGCGACCCGCTACGGCACGGCGATGACCGGCACCCGGCGCGCCTTCCGCGGCCGCGGGCTGGCCAAGCTCGCCAAGACCGACTCGCTGCACCGGGCCCGCGCGGCCGGGTACACCGAGGCTTTCACCGGCAACGACGCCGGAAACGACCCGATGCTCGCGATCAACGCGTGGCTGGGGTACGAGACCTGCGCGACCGAGACGCGCTTCGCCAAACAGCTGGGAGCAGCCCGATGACCGTGTCCTGGACCGTGACCCTGACCAAGGCCGGCCGCACCAAGATCAGCTATCCGGCGGCGCAGGTCGCCGACGACGGGGACCGGATCTCGGTGCGCGCCCCCTGGGCCGCGGAGGGGGTGAAGGACTTCGGGTTCGTCCGCTTCGAGCCCGGTGACGTGTTCGTGGAGCACTTCTGGAGGACGCGCTGGTACGCGGTCAAGGAGGTGTGGACCGGTGAGGGCGTCCTCAAGGGCTGGTACTGCGACGTGACGCGGCCCGCCGTGGTCCGCGGCGGCGAGATCGTGGTCGACGACCTGGACCTCGACCTGTGGGTGTCCGCGGACGGGAAGTCCGTGCTGCGGCTGGACGAGGACGAGTTCGCGGCGAGCGGGCTGGCGGAGAGGGACCCGGAGGCGGCCGCCCGGGCCGTACGGGCGCTGGACTCCCTGGAGGAGCGGGCGCACACACCGGAGGGGCTCGCCGGCCTCCTCGGGTAGGCGCCGGTCGGGGGGTTCCTGTCGGCCCGCTTAGGCCTTCCTTAAACGAACCCTAAGGATCCCCTCGCGGGGCCCCGTCGGGGCCGAACGGGCTTGTCCGCGGGCTAGCTTGGCGGGGCCAGGGAGGGCCGCCGGCCGGTTCCGCTGGCGCTTCCCCGCCTTGCGCCCGAAGGAGATCCACCCATGCCCGCACGCCGTTCCCGTACCGCCGCCCGTTTCGCCGCCGCCGGTCTGGCCCCGCTCGCGGTGGCCGCGTACGCCGCCGGGCCGGCGGCCGCCCACGGTTCGATGACGGACCCGGTCAGCCGGGTGGCGGCGTGCTACGCGGAGGGTCCCGAGGCCCCGAAGTCGGCGGCGTGCAAGGCGGCCGTCGCGGCGGGCGGGCCGCAGGCGTTCTACGACTGGAACGGCGTGAACATCGCCAACGCGGCCGGGCAGCACAGGTCGCTGATCCCGGACGGGCAGCTGTGCTCGGCGGGCAACGCCAAGTACAAGGGGCTGGACCTGGCCCGCGCCGACTGGCCGGCCTCCCCGATGACGGCCGGCGCGCACACCTTCCGCTACAAGGGGACCGCCCCGCACAAGGGCTCCTTCGAGCTGTACGTGACGAAGGACGGCTACGACCCGTCGAAGCCGCTGAAGTGGTCCGACCTGGAGCCGGCGCCGTTCGCGAAGGCCACCGACCCGGGCATGAAGAACGGCGACTACGTCTTCGGCGGCACGGTCCCGAAGAAGACCGGCCGCCACCTGATCTTCAGCATCTGGCAGCGCTCGGACAGCCCGGAGGCGTTCTACACCTGCTCGGACGTGGTCTTCGGCAAGGACGGCGGCGGCAGCGGTACGGCGCCCGGTACGGGAACCGCCCCGAGCGCGAAGCCGTCGGCCGGCTCCTCCTCCGCCAAGCCCGTGGAGCCGCCCAAGGCGCCGACGGACCAGCAGATCTCCGACGGCGCGGGCAAGTCGACGATCGAGCACAACGGCCACGGGGACAACGACCCGAAGACGAACGGCAGCGCGGCCGCCACCCCGATCGCCGCCGCCCCGGCCCCCGGCGGGGACTCCGCCGCGCCCTCGCCGGCCGGCACCGGCGCCGGCACAGGCGCCGGCACCGGCGGGGACCTGGCCGCGACCGGTGGCAGCTCCGCGACCCCGCTGATCGCGGTCGCCGGGGCCGGGGCGCTCGCGGCCGGTGCGGCCGTACTGTTCGCCATGGCCCGCCGCCGCCGCGCGACGGCGACGGCCGGCCGGGACGTCCGCTAGCGGACGGGCGCCCGGCCCGCGCCGGGCACGCACCGGGCGGGCCGCCCGCGCCCCGGTCTCAGTCGAAGACCGAGGCGCAGGTGGTGCGTTCGGCGTGGGCCGGGTCGAGGGCGTTGAGGGCCTCGTGCCAGGCGATGCGGTCGGTCAGGCCGATGGCCACGTGTTCCGAGAGGTCCAGCGGGCACAGGTCCTGGAGCACGACGTTGCGGACGTCCGGCCCTTCGAGGAAGGCGCTCCGGTACGGGGTGACCACCTCGTCGTACCTGGTGGCGATGACCGTGTACTTCACCCCGGGGACGGTGTCGCCGCCCGCGTTCAGCTTCTGCTGGAAGGCGGAGCCGGCGATCTGGTCGGCGAGTCCGGGGGTGGCGGTGCTGATCAGGTCCTCGGCTCCGGGGAAGTACGGGAGCAGCTGGGCGAGTCCGGACAGGGTGGTGCCGTGGTTGTCGGGGGCGAGGCCGACGAGGGCGTTGACCTTGGCGGCACCGCCGAGGAACTTGAGGTAGTAGCGGGGCATCATGCCGCCCTGGGAGTGGCCGACCAGGTCCGCCTCGGGGGCGCCGGTGGAGGCGAGGACCTTGTCGACGAAGGCGTCGAGCTGGCCGGCGGACTTCTCGATGGGCCCGAGGCCGTTGAAGAAGGGGACGCCGGGCAGCTGGCCGTAGTCGAGGGAGTAGACGCAGTAGCCGCGGTGGACCAGGTAGGGGGCGAACCCGAGCCAGTTGTCGACGGAGTTCCCGAAGGTGCCGTGGACCAGGACGACGGGCCGGGGATGGGCGGCGGACGGCTTGCAGGACCAGTTGTTCCAGCCGCTGCTGGGGGCCGAAGCGGCCTGGGCGGCGCCGGTGGGGGCGACGAGGGCGGCTGTGGCGAGGGCGAGGACGGCCAGCGGGCGGAGCAGGCGTCTCCAGGGCAGCATCGTGTGATCTCCTTGCGGGTCAAGGGGAATGCGTGGGGGTTCGTCCCGTGATCCGGATCACAAGGGGGGCTGCTGCGGCTAAATTACGGTCCAGTAGCAAAACTTGGAAGTTACGCGGCGGTAAAAACTGGCGTGTCGAGCCTGCCTCCAGTGCCGCTCGGGAACAATGGACGCCCCTGGACCCGGACTTGAGGTGAGCGCCCGCCATGCAGACGGCCCCCGGAGCCGGCACCGCCCTGGCCACCCCGCCCCGGCTGGCGGCCGATCCGCTGGTCGCCGCCGTCACGGAGGCCGCCGTACGCGTACTGGCGCCGGAGGCCGAGCGGACCGCCGTCGACGGGGTGCCGCGCACCCACCTGGACGCACTCGCCGCCGCCGGCGCGTACGGGCTGATCGGATACGAACCGGACCCGGCCGAGGGGCTGACGGCCCGCCAGGTGTTCCGGGAGGTGCACGAGGTACTGGCGGCGGTGGACCCCTCGACCTGGTTCGTGTGGACCCAGCACGTCCCGCTGGCCAAGGCCCTGCTCCAGGCGGCCGGCCCGGCGGGGGACGCCCTGCGCCGGAGCAGGCTGGCGGACCTCGCCTCCGGGAAGACGCGCGCCACCGCCGGCTTCGCCTTCCTGCGCCATCCGCGCCCGCCCGTCACCGCCCGGCGGGTCCCGGGCGGATGGCGGCTCGACGGGCGGATGCCCTGGGTGACGGGGTGGGACCTGGCCGACACCCTGTTCGCCGGCGCGGTCGGCCCGTCGGACGAGGCGGTCCTGGCCCTGGTCGACCGCACCGACAGCGGCCTGGGCTCCGCCGCGGGGGCCCCGCTGTGGGCGATGGGCGGTACGCACACCGCCACCGTCGAGCTGCGCGACGTCCGCGTGCCCGACGAGCGGGTGGCCGGGGTGCTGCCGCGGACCGACTGGATCCGCGCCTACGACCTGGAGAACGCCGACGCGCAGCCCGCCGTCTTCGGCCAGCTCCGCGCCACCGCCGCCTTCCTCCTCCAGTCACCGCCGTACGAGGACCTCGGCCTGCGCCTCGCCGAGCGCACCGCCCGGCTGCGCGCCGAGGCCTACGCCCTGCGCGACGAGGTCCCGCGCGGGGAGCGCACCGGGGACCGCCTCACCCTGCGGGCCGCCGCCCTGGACCTGGCCGTCCGGGCGGCGGCGACCTGCGTGGCGGTGGCGGGCGGCCGGGCCGTCCAGTACGGGCACACCGCCGGCCGGCTCTCCCGCGAGGCCCAGTTCCACCTGATCCAGGCCCAGACCACCCCGCTGCGCGCGGAGACGGCCCGGCTGATGCTCGACGGGGTCTGAGCGCCGCCGCACCGGGCCCGCCACCGACGCGGGGCGGACCGTGCCGGGGCCGAACCGGGCGTTGGCGCGGTCGATGGCGGCCTCCACCGTCAGCCGGGACTCGCGGACCGGGTCCAGCGTGAGCTGGCGGGTCACGTCCTCCGCGGCCGTGAGGTCCTCCGCGCGCAGCACCATCCCGGTCAGCCGGGCCCGTTGCAGGCCGGCCGCGTCCATCAGCCGGTACGCGAGGGTGCGCAGGTCCTCGTCGTGGGCCGAGGGCTCCGCCAGCCGCCGGGACCTCTCCCACCGGGTGCCGCCCGCGAAGCGCAGGGTCAGCGACAGGGACCGGGCGGCCTGGCGGCGTCCGCGCAGCTGTGCGCCGAGCCGGACCACGAGGCCGAGCAGCTCGGCCCGGGCGTGCGGGCCGTCCAGCTCCTGGCGGGTGAACCCGGTGCGGACGGCGGCGGAGGAGGGCAGGTCGCGCGGGGTGACCGGGCGCGGGTCGATCCCGCGGGCCCGCTCGGCCGCGAGCCGGCCGGCCCGTTTGCCGAGGATCCGCTCGACGACCCCGGGCGGGACGTGGGTGAGCGCCCCGACGGTGTGCAGCCCGTACCGGCGCAGCGCCTCGGCCTGCCGGGAGCCGAGCCCGTACAGCTCCTCCACCGGGAGCGGGTCCAGGAAGCCCGCCACCGCCTCCGCGGGCACGGCCAGCACCCCGCCGGGCCCCTGGATCCGGGCGGATGCCATGGACGCCACCGCCCAGGTGGCGGCGACCCCGATCCGGACGTCGGTGCCCAGCCGGGCCACCGCGCGCAGCCGGACCACCTCGGCGATGCGGGCGGCGTCGGCGCCGAAGTACCGCTGGGCGCCGCGGACCTGGACCAGCGCGGCGCGCGGCGGCAGGGCCTGGACGAGCGGGGAGAACTCGCGCAGCAGCTCCAGCACCTCGCGGTAGCCCTCCCCGGGCAGGGTGGGGGCGCAGCGGACGTGCAGCACGCCGGCCGCTGTGGCGGCGCTCATCCCGCGCTCCCCGGGCTGGAGTGCCACAGCTTGCGGCCGGTGGCGGCGCGTTCCCCGGGCGGCTGGAGGTCGGCCCAGGGGTTCATCTCGTAGCCGGTGGGGAGGTGGATGCGGCGGCCGTTGCCGGTGCCGCCTCCGTCGCCCTCGCCCTCCCCGGGGAGGGGTTCGGCGAGGCGGGCCGTGACCGCCTCCAGGCCGCTGTGGGCGCGCAGTTCGGCCAGCTCGGCGAGGTTCCAGGCGGCGGACCCGACCACGCTCAGGCTCTGCGGGCCGCGGCGCTGCACGACTCCCCGTACGAGCAGCAGGAAGGAGTGGAAGACGGTGTGCGCGCAGGCCTCCTGGCTGTCGTCGAAGAAGGCCAGGTCGACCAGGCCGGTGCCGTCGTCGAGGGTGGTGAAGATGACGCGGCGGCCGGAGCGGATCGGCGGGGTCTGGGTGGCCGCCTTGGCGCCCGCGACGAGGACGGTCCGCCCGTGTCCGGTGTCCCGCAGGCGGGCGGCCGGGGTCACGCCCAGCTCGGCGAGGAAGGCGTGGTGGTCGTTCATCAGGTGGCGGGAGGCGTCCATGCCGAGGACGCCGAGTTCGGCGCTGAGCCGTTCGGCGTCGCTCAGGTCGGGCAGGCCGACGGGAGCGGTGGACCGGCCGCCGCCGAGGGGCAGTTGGGCCGCGCCGCTGGTGCCGGCGGCGCGCTGGGCGCCGTGCAGTTCCGTCACGTGCAGGAGCAGGTCGCGGCGGTTGGCGCCGAACGCGTCCAACGCGCCGACCTGGGCGAGCCGTTCGGCGACCGGTCGGCCCGGGTGGGCGCGGTCCCAGAAGTCGCGCAGGGAGGCGTACGGCTGCCCGGCCTCGATCCGGCGGGCCTCGGCTTCGCTGATGCCGTGGACGTCGGAGAGGGCGAGCCGCAGCCCCCACCGTTCCGGCCCCCTCCCCTCCTGGGCATCGGACACCAGTTCGATGCGGTGGGCGGCCGCCGAGCGGTTCACGTCGAGCGGCAGCACCGGCACGCCCCGCCGCCGGGCATCCGCCAGCAGCAGCCGCTTCGGGTACATCCCGGGGTCGTGGGTGAGCAGCCCCGCGTAGAAGGCCGCCGGGTGGTGGGCCTTGAGCCACGCCGACTGGTAGGTGGGCACGGCGAAGGCCACGGCGTGGGCCTTGCAGAAGCCGTAGCTGCCGAAGGCCTCGACGATCTCCCAGGTCCGGGCGACCACCTCGGGCGCGTAGCCGCGCCCGGCGGCCGTCGCCGCGAACCAGGCCTTGATCCGGCCCTGGGAGTCCGGGTCGGAGAGCCCGCGCCGCACCCGGTCGGCCTCGTCGCGGCCGCAGCCGGTCATGACGTGCACGATCTCGATGATCTGCTCGTGGAAGACCACCACCCCGTACGTCTCGCTCAGTGCGTCGGCCAGGTCCGGGTGCGGGAAGCGGACCGGGGCCCGCCCGTGCCGGGCCTCGATGAAGGGGCGCACCATGTCGGCGGCGACGGGGCCGGGCCGGAAGAGGGAGATGTCGACGACCAGGTCGTGGAAGGAGTCGGGCTGGAGCCGGCCCACCAGGTCGCGCTGTCCGGGGGACTCGATCTGGAAGCAGCCCAGCGTCTCGGCGGAGCGGATCAGTTCGTACGTCGGCCCGTCGCCCGGGGGGACCTGCGCGGGGTCGTCGAGGTCGAGGTCGAGGCCCGTGGCCCGCTTGAGCTCGGTGACCGCGTGCGCCATCGCGGACTGCATGCGCACGCCCAGCACGTCGAGTTTGAGCAGCCCGAGGTCCTCCACGTCGTCCTTGTCGAACTGGGACATGGGGAAGCCCTCGCCGCTGGTGGGCACCACCGGGGTGCGGGCGAGCAGCGAGGCGTCGGAGAGCAGCACCCCGCACGGGTGCATGGCGGTCCCGCGCGGCAGCGCGTCGAGCGCCTCGACGAGGTCCCACAGCCGCTCGTGCTCCTGTGCCCGCCCCTCGCGCAGCTCGCGGAGTTCGGGCAGTTCGGCCAGGGCCGCGCGGGCGTCGCGGGCCCGGATGTGCGGGAAGGCCTTGGCGAGCCGGTCGACGGCGGCCGGGTCCATGGACAGGGCGGCGCCGACGTCGCGGACGGCGTGGCGGACCCGGTAGGTCTCGGGCATGGCGACGGTGGCGACGCGTTCGGCGCCGAAACGGCCGATGATCCGGCGGTAGACCTCCAGCCGGCGGGCGGATTCCACGTCGATGTCGATGTCGGGCAGCACGCGGCGGCGCTTGGACAGGAAGCGCTCCATCAGCAGGCCGTGCTCGACGGGGTCGGCGTGCGCGATGCCGAGGAGGTGGTTGACGAGGGAGCCCGCGCCGGAGCCGCGCGCGGCCACCCGGATGCCCGTCTCCCGTACGTCGTCCACGACCTGGGCGACCGTCAGGAAGTACGAGGCGTAGCCGTGGTGGGCGATGACGTCGAGCTCCTCCTCCATCCGGTCCCAGTACGCGCGCCGCCCGGCGTAGCCGCGCAGCACCATGCCGGCGGAGGCGCGGGAGGCGAGCACCCGCTGGGCGGTGCGGCGGTCGGCGCCGACGAGGCGGGCCTCGGGGAAGTGCACGGAGCCGATGCCGAGGTCGTCCTCGGGGTCCACGGAGCAGGCCTCGGCGGTCTCCCGGGTCCGGGCGAGCAGCCGGCGGGCGTCGGCGGCGCGCAGTCCGGCCGCCTCGGCGATCCGTTCGGCGGCCTCGGCCATGGCGGCGGGGTCCTTGAGCCACCGCTCGCCGCTGTCGCGGGTGGTGCGGGGGCCGAGGGGGACGAGCCTGCGGGCGGCGTCGAGGACGTCGGCCACGGGGCCCTGGCCGGGGTCGGCGTACCGGACGGCGTTGGTCAGCACGGCCGTGACGCCCTGCTCGGCGGCGAAGCCGACGGTACGGGCGGCCAGGCGCAGCGAGCCGGGGCCGGTGCCGGTGCGGCCGTGGTGGACGGCCTCCAGGCGCAGGGCGTCGCCGTAGACCTCCCGCCAGGGCGCGAGCAGCCGCGCGGCCCGGTCGGGTCGTCCGGCGGCGAGCGCCCGGCCCACCTCGGAGCCGGGCCCGAGCAGCACGAACACCCCTTCCCCGCGCAACGCCTCCCACGACAGCCCGCGGCCCGCGGCGGAGCCCGCCCCCGCGAACCGGCCGTCGGCGTCGAAGCCCCCCGGCACCACGAGCCCGTCGCCGGAGCCGCCACCGGCCCCGTCGGCCCACCCGGCCGGGCCGGAGCCGGGGACCGGGACGGGGCCCGCGGCCCCGGCTCCCTCTCCCCGGCCGGCCGGGGCGAAGGCGGCCGTGACCATCCGGCACAGTTCCGCCCAGCCGGCGGCCCCGTCCCGGGCCAGGAAGAGCGCGCGCGGGGCGGACTCGTCCACGAAGGCGCCGCCCCTGACGGGGGTGCGCCTGCGGTACGAGGCCTCGCCGGCCGGGCCGGAGCCGCCCGGCCGGTCGGCGGGCGATCCCCCGGGGGGCACGGCCAGGTCCACGCCGAACAGCGGCCGGATCCCGGCCGCGGCGGCCGCCTTCGCGAACCGCACCGCGCCCGCGAGGCTGTCGCGGTCGGTGAGGGCGAGGGCGTCCATGCCGCGCTCGGCGGCTCGCTGCGCCAGCCGCTCCGGGTGTGAGGCCCCGTACCGCACGGAGAACCCCGAAACGGTGTGCAGATGCGTAAAACCAGGCACCCGCGGCCCTCCTGCTTCGCTCGACCTTCGACCTCCCCCTTCTCCACCATAGAGCAATTCGAATACCCGTGCGAAACACTTGTTCGATCATCCATTCGGGCCTCCCCTGCTGCGCGGGAACCCCGGCGCGCCGAGCGTGGCACCATGACCCACCCCACCAAGAGCAGCGGCTTCCTCGCCGAGATCAAGGACGCCGTGACCGCCCGGGCAGCCCTGCTGGTCGTGGGGGTGCTGGCCCTCCAGCTGGCGTTCATCACCTCCTACATCGGGGCCTTCCACCACCCGAAGCCCAGCGAGATCCCGATCGCGGTGGCCGCCCCCGCCGAGGCCCTCGCCGCGCAGACGGTGAAGGCCCTCGACGCCCTGCCCGGCGGTCCGCTCGACCCGCGCGCGGTCGAGGACGAGGCGGCGGCGCTCGCGCAGGTCCGGAACCGGGACGTGGACGGCGCCCTGGTCGTCGACCCGGCCGGCACCACCGACCGGCTGCTGGTCGCGAGCGGTGCCGGGGCCTCGCTCTCGCAGGCCCTGGAGCAGGTCGTCGGCGCGGCCGAGAAGGCGCGGGGCCGCACGGTCCGGGTCGTCGACGTGGCCCCCGCCGACCGGGGCGACAGCCGCGGCCTGAGCTCCTTCTACCTGGTGATCGGCTGGTGCGTGGGCGGCTACCTGTGCGCGGCGATCCTGGCGATCAGCGCCGGCGCCCGGCCCGCCAACATGCACCGCGCGGTCATCCGGCTCGGCGCGCTGCTGCTGTACTCGATCGCCGCCGGGCTGCTCGGCACGGTCATCGCCGGCCCTGTGCTGGGCGCGCTGCCCGGTCCGCTCATGGCCCTGTGGGGGCTGGGCACCCTGGTGGTCTTCGCCGTCGGCGCCCTCACCCTGGCCCTCCAGGGGGTCGCCGGCGTGGTCGGCATCGGCCTGGCCATCCTGGTGGTCGTGGTGTTCGGCAACCCGAGCGCCGGCGGTGCCTACCCGTACCCGCTGCTGCCGCCGTTCTGGCGGGCGATCGGTCCGGCCCTGCCGCCGGGCGCCGGTACGTACGCCGCGCGTTCCCTCACGTACTTCAAGGGCAACGGGGCGGGCGGCCCCATGCTGGTGCTGGCCGCCTGGGCGGTGGCCGGCTCCGTGATCACCCTGGTCTGCGCCGTCACGCGCCGCGGCCGCCCCGGGGCGGCGGTGGGCAGCGGCCTCCCCGGCGACGCCCCGTCCGTCCCCCGCTTCACCGGGACGTGATCACCGCCCCGGGCGCTCAGCCCGCCGCCCGGTGGACGATCCCGCCCGCCACCACCACCGTCTCGGCCACCGTGCCGGGGATGGACTCCGGGGCGATCCGCAGGATGTCGCGGGACAGCACCACGAAGTCGGCGGCCTTGCCGACCGTGAGGGAACCCCGCTCCTCCTCCAGGAAGTTGGCGTGGGCGGAGCCCATCGTGTAGCCGTACACCGCCGTCTCCACGTCCACCGTCTCCTGCGGCCGCCAGGGTTCGCCGCCGTCCAGGGGGCGGCGGGTGACGGCGGTGTAGATGCCGATCATCGGGTCCATCTCGGCGACGTTCCAGTCGCTGGAGAAGGCCAGCACCGCCCCCGCCGCGTGCAGGCTCCGCATCGGCCAGGCCTTGTGCCAGCGCTCCTCGCCCACGTTCCGGGCCCAGTCCTGGCCCGGGCCGGCGATCTCGGGCGCGCAGTGCCTGGGCTGCATGCAGGCGACCACGCCCAGCTCCGCGAAGCGGGGCACGTCCTCGGGGTCCAGGCATTCCACGTGGACGACCTGGTGGCGGGCGTCGCGCGGGCCGTTCACCGCCCGGGCGTGCGCGACGGCGTCGAGGACGGTGCGGATGCCCCGGTCGCCGGTGGCGTGCACGAAGCACTGGAAGCCCCGCGCGTCCAGCTTCGCCAGCAGCTCCGCGAACTCCTCCGCCGGGTAGAAGGTCTCGCCGCGGTGGTGCCCGCAGCCGGTGTACGGCTCCAGCAGCGCGGCCGTACGGGGTTCCACCACGTCGTCGATGTACAGCTTGAGCGGGCCGACCCGCAGCCGGTCGTCCGCGAAGCGCCGGGCCGCGTCGGCGAACTCGTCGAGGTCGGCGTCGCCGGTGCCGCGCGGGTGGAACAGCGCCGCCACGATCCGGGAGCGCAGCCGCCCCTCCGCCCGCGCCCGTTCGAAGAGTTCGAGGTCGTCGAGGGAGTTCTGTGGCTCGACCACCGTGGTGATGCCGAAGCCGATGGCGTCGTCGAGGCTCTTGGCGAGCCGCCCGTACTGCCGGTCCGGTGACGCCCACGGCACGCCGAGCTCGCGCAGGGCCCGGTGGCCCGCGCGGGAGAGGCCCTTGACGGCGAAGTCCGTGACGAAGCCGGTGGGCTCGCCGGTCTCCGGGTCGGTGGCGGCCGTGCCGAAGGGCAGGTCGGTGCGGTCGCGGCCGACGCCGAGCCGGCGCAGGGCGGCCGTGTTCAGCCAGGCGGTGTGGACGTCGTACGAGAGCACGATCGCCGGTACGTCCCCGGTGACCGGGTCGAGGTCGGCGGCGCACGGCATCCGCCCGCCGGGGACGGCGGAGTAGTCGAAGCCCTCGGCCTCGATCCACTCGGCGTCCGGGTGCTCGGACCGCCAGGCCCGGATCCGGTCGTGGATGCCCTCCAGGGTGCGCGCCCCGGCGAGCTGGACGCAGGCGTCGTCGGAGCCGAGCCGGACGTGGTTGTGGGCGTCGATGAAGCCGGGGAGGACCAGCTTCCCGGCGGCGTCGATCCGCTCCGTGTCCGGCCCGGCCCAGGCGGCGGCCCCGTGGTCGGGGCCGATCCACACGATGCGGCCGTCACGCACGGCGAGGGCCTCGGCCTCGGGCAGGTCCGGGTCCACGGTGTGGATGCGGGCTCCGGTGAGCAGCAGGTCGGCGGGGTGGTTCACGGGTGGTGCTCCTGTCGCGGGGGTGGAGGGGTCAGGCGGCGGCGGGGACGGCGGCGGGGGTCCGGCGGTACAGGGCCGTGTAGGCGAGGCCGGAGACGACGGCGCCGAGGAGGGTGAGGTCGGCTCCGCCGAGGGGTGCCACGAGCGGTCCGGTCCACAGCTCGGAGTCGCAGGTCAGGGCGGCGAAGGCGATGCCGGCGAGGAGGGCGGCCAGGCCGGCCGGGTGGTAGCCGGAGCGGTACCAGTAGGCGCCGCCGGGGCCGGTGGTGTGCAGGGCGTGGCCGTCGTAGCGGCAGCGGCGCAGCAGCATGTCGGCGAGGAAGACCCCGCCCCAGGGCGCGAAGACGATGATCAGGAGCGAGAGGAAGGAGGTCAGCGCGCTGGTGAAGTCGGTGAGGAAGAGCGCGGCGAGGGAGCCGGCCCCGGTGATGGCGGCGCTGACGACGATGGCCTTGGCGCGGGTCCACGGGATGCCCAGGACCTGGAGGTTCAGGCTGGACGAGTAGAGGGTGATGATCGAGTTGGTGACGGAGCCGCCCAGGACGAGGGCCAGGAACAGCGGCTGGAACCAGACGGGCAGCAGGCTTTCGGTGCCGGCGACGGCGTCGGTCATGTCGGTGCGGGTGGCGGCGGCGACGCCCGCGACGCCGAGGGCGACGGAGGAGAGGAAGCCGCCGAGGGCCCCGTACCAGGTGATCGACTTCAGAGAGGTGGTGCGGGGCAGGTAGCGGGTGTAGTCGGCGGGCATCGGCAGGTAGGAGAAGGGGGCCGCCAGCATGATGACGAAGGCCAGGCTCCAGCCGGAGGCGCCGGGCACGGTGGCCGCGGGGGCGGAGGTGTCGGCGCCCGGGAGCAGGAAGGCGAGCAGGGCGGCGAAGCCGGCGGCGAGGACGTAGGCCATCCAGCGTTCGGCGAACTGGACGGTGGCGTGGCCCCACATGGCCACGACGAAGGTCAGGGCGAGGGTGACGAAGAGGGCGGTGGCGCGGGCGGGGGTGCCGTGGAGCAGGCCCAGGTCCTCCAGGAAGACCTCCAGGGCGAGGGTGCCGACGACGGTGTTGAGGATGGTGTAGCCGATGCCGACGAGCCAGTTGAGGACTCCGGCGGGGAGGTTGCCCCGGACGCCGAAGGCGGCGCGGGAGATGACCAGGGTGGCGGTGCCGGTGCGGATGCCGGACAGTCCGGCGGCGCTGATGGCGAAGAAGGCCAGTCCGCCGGTCACGACCACGGCGGCGGCCTGCCAGAAGGTGAGGCCGAAGGCGACGGCCAGGGCCCCGTTGATCACGTAGGTGAAGGTCAGGTTGGAGCCGAACCAGAGCCAGAAGAGGTCACGCGCGCTGCCGTGCCGTTCGGCGTCCGGGATCGGATCGATGCCGCGCGTCTCGACTCTGAAGATCTCGTCACTCATCGTGCACGCACCTTGATCTTGAATGGCGTTCTAAGTTCTTGAATGGCATTCAAGATGAGGGGTGCGTCCGACCCCCGTCAAGACCCTGTCCGGGATAAGGTCGGTCCACGAAGATCGGGAGGCGGCAGCGGTGGCAGGAGCGGCACGGCGGCGCGACGGGCAGATCGCCCAGGAGCGGATGCTGGAAGAGGCCATGACGGCGATCGCCGAGGACGGGCTCGCGTCGCTCACCATGTCCAAGCTCGCCGACCGCCTCGGCACCAGCGGCGGCCACATCCTGTACTACTACGGCAGCAAGGACCGGCTGCTGCTGGAGGCGCTGCGCTGGAGCGAGGAACAGCTCGCGGCCGAACGCGCGGCCCTGCTGCGCCGCCGGGTCACGGCCGCCCGCAAGCTGGAGCTCTTCCTGGAGCTGTACCTGCCCCGGGGCCCCCGCGACCCGCGCTGGACGCTGTGGATCGAACTGTGGGCCCGTACGCCGTCCAACGAGGACCTGCGCACCGCCCAGGAGGAGATCGACGCGGGCTGGCACGCGGACCTGGGGGCGCTGCTGGCCAAGGGCGTGGAGCAGGGCCGCTTCGCCCCGACCGACACGGCCGCCCGGGCCTCGGAGCTGCTCGCGCTGCTCGACGGGCTGAGCACGCGGGTGGTGCTGGGCCAGCGGGACGCCGACCGGGCGCGGGCCCTGGAGCGGGCGCGCTCGGCGGCCGCCCTGCTGGTCGAGCACCGCTGAACCCCCCGACGGGGTAAGGGGGTTCGGCGGTGCCGCGCGCGGGGGCGGGCCGTGGCGGGGGCGCGCGGGAACACCGCAGGACCGGGGCCTCCAGCACGCCCGTGACGGCCTTCACCGGAATTTCCCTCCCAGTGCGCCCTACCGCGCTCCCCCACCGGGGAGCACAATCGGCCTGACTGCCCGAGCCGGACGTGAGGGGGGAGCGCGTGCGCAAAGAGGTGCGCACCGCGGACGGCCGCGTTCTGACGGCCGAGCGGTGGGGCGACCCGGACGGCAGACCCGTCTTCCTCCTCCACGGGATGCCCGGCAGCCGGCTCGGCCCGGCCCCCCGCGGCATGGTCCTCTACCAGCGGCGGACGCAGCTCATCGCCTACGACCGGCCCGGCTACGGCGGCTCCGGACGCCACCCGGGCCGCTCCGTCGCCGACGTGGCCCACGACGTCGCCGCCGTCGCCGACGCCTTCGGGCTGGACACCTTCGCCGTGGCCGGCCGCTCGGGCGGCGCCCCCGGCGCCCTGGCCTGCGCCGCCCTGCTGCCGGAGCGGGTGACCCGGACCGCGGCCCTGGTGCCGCTGGCCCCCCGGGACGCGGAGGACCTGGACTGGTTCGCCGGAATGGCCGCCTCGAACGTACGGGAGTACACCGCCGCCACCGACGACCCGGAGGAGCTCGCGGCCCGGCTCATCCCGCGCGCCGCCGGCATCGCCCGCGACCCCGGCCGGCTCCTGGACGAGCTGCGCCGGGAGCTGACCGCGAGCGACCGCATGATCGTCTCGGACGCGGGACTGCGGTCGATGCTGCTGCGCAACTACCGTGAGGGGGTGCGCGCTTCGGCGTACGGCTGGATCGACGACATCCTCGCCTTCAGCAGCCCCTGGGGCTTCGACCCCGCCGGCATCCGCTGCCCCGTCCTGATCTGGCACGGGGAGCTCGACGTCTTCTCCCCCGTGGGCCACGCCCGCTGGCTGGGCCGCCGCATCCCCGGCGCCACCACCGCCATCGACCCGGACGCCGCGCACTTCGCGGCCCTGCGCGCCCTGCCCGACGTACTCACCTGGCTGCTGCGCGAGCCACTGGGGGAACAGCAGCCCGCCTAGGGCGCCGACCTGCGGCGATGCGGTCCGGGGCGGGCGGACGGAAAACGGGGGGACACGGCTGGGCCAACGGCCGGGCGCGGGTTCTCGATAAATGAGTCACGCTTTCTATAGAACGCTTGACCAGGCGTCATGCCTCGGTTGCCAATGGGGTGTGGACGAGTAAAGTCCACGCTTGACAGCAGCGACGCGCTGGTTGTCTTTCCCGCCCATTTCACATGGCCTTCCCCGAGGACGGTGTCGTGAACACTTCCGCAACCCCCCCGACCAGCACGGTCAAGGACCGCCGCGTTCCGCTCGCGAAGATCGACGTGCGCAGCGCTTCCGCCGCCGCGGTCCTCGAGCGCGTCCTTCCGTCGGAATCCGGTCGTCGCGTTCAGGCACCGGTCTTCAACTCCGCGCTCTGACGATCAGTTATGCGCTCTAGACTGGTGGAATGACCCGCACGATCGCTTTCCGCGAGATCGTCCTGAAGGTTCACAGCAGATGCGATCTCGCTTGTGATCACTGCTATGTCTACGAACACGCAGACCAGAGCTGGCGAGCCCGGCCGAAAGTGATCTCCCCCCAGGTCATTTCCCAGACCGCGTCGCGGCTCGCCGAACATGCCCGTGACCATGCACTCCCCTCCGTCACGGTGATCCTCCACGGAGGGGAACCCCTGCTGGCCGGCCCCGACCGACTGCGCCTCGTGTGCGAGGAGTTCACCCGCGCACTCTCCGGCGCCGCCGAGCTCGACCTGCGGATCCACACCAACGGGCTCCAGCTCAGCCGCCGTTACCTGGACCTCTTCGCCGAGTACGGCGTCCGGGTCGGCGTCTCCCTCGACGGGGACCGCGCGGCCAACGACCGCCACCGCCGCTTCGCCGACGGCCGCACCAGCCACCCGCTGGTCCTGGCCGCCCTGGAACTGCTGCGCTCCGCGCCCTACCGGCACCTCTACCAGGGCCTGTTGTGCACCGTGGACGTGGCCAACGACCCGGTCGCCGTGCTCGACGCGCTCGTCGCGCTGGAGCCGCCGCGGGTGGACTTCCTGCTCCCCCACGCCACCTGGCAGACCCCGCCGGAACGGCCCGACGGCGCGCCCGACGCGTACGCGCGCTGGCTGCTGCGCGTCTTCGACCGCTGGGAGCGGCTGGAACGGCCGGTGCCCGTCAGGCTCTTCGAGTCCCTGGAGTCCACGCTGCGCGGCGGGCCCAGCCTGACGGAGTCCCTGGGGCTGGCCCCGACCGACCTGGTCGTGGTGGAGACGGACGGGACGCTGGAGCAGGTCGACTCCCTCAAGAGCGCCTTCGAGGGCGCCGCCGCCACCGGGTTCGACGTCTTCCGCCACGCCTTCGACGAGGTCGCCGCGCACCCCGGGGTCCGCGCCCGGCAGCTCGGGCTCGCCGGCGTCAGCGGCACGTGCCGCCGCTGCCCTGTCGTACGTTCGTGCGGCGGCGGCCTGTACACGCACCGCTACCGGCAGGACAACGGCTTCGACAACCCCTCCGTGTACTGCTCCGACCTGCGCGAGCTGGTGGACGGCGTCGAGGGGCGCACCGCCGCCCGGCAGACCGCGCCCGAGCTGGCCGACCCGGCCGTACTGGCCCGGTCCCAGGAGGAGCTGACCCGGATCCTGCTGGCCCGGCTGCACGGGGACCTCGCGGGGGACCCCGCCTGGGCGCGGGCCTGGGAGCTGCTGGCCGGGGTGGAGGGGGCCGGGGAGGCGGGCGCGGACGCGCTGGACGCCGTACTGGCGCACCCGTTCACCCGGACCTGGGTGCTGGAGGCCCTGGACGCCGTGCGGGAGGGGCGCCCGGACGGCCCGGCCGCGGCCGGCCGGCTCGCCGCGCTGACGGCCGCCGCCGTGCTGCGGGGCGGGCTGGAGCTGCCGGCCGAGGTGGCCTACCGGGACGGGGAGGTGTACCTGCCGACGCTGGGCCTGCTGCGGCTCGGGGAGCCGGGCACCCGGGGCCGCGCCCTGCTGCACGCCACCGGCGAGGGGTACGCGGTCGTCCGGGCGGGGCGCACCGAGCACCGCTTCGGCCCGGCGGCGGGGGACGCTCGCTGGCTGCCCGTACGGACCTGGTCGCCCGGGCCCGGGGAGCCGGAGGTGGCGCTGGAGGACCTGGACCCGTACCGCAACTGCTTCGCCCGCCCGCCCCGGCTCCGGCTCGGCGCCGGGGAGGCCGAGGAGTGGCGGGGCCGGCTCGGCGCGGCCCGGGCACTGCTGCTGCGCACCGTCCCCGGGTTCGCGCGGGCGGCCGTCGCCGGGCTGGGCACCCTCACCCCCCTCGCCGGCGGCCCGCGGGCCGGGGGCTGGGGCGAGGCCGGGCGGCACGGGCCGGGCGCGCTCGGGGTGCCGTACGCGGCCGGGGTCCGGGAGACCGCGCTGGCCCTGCTGACCGGGCGGCGCCGGGCCCGGCTGCGGGAGCTGACCGAGGTGGCCGACCTCTACGCGCTGGACGGCGCCTGGCAGCACCCCTCGCCCTGGCGGACCCGCCCCGTGCCGGTGTCGCGGCTGCTGGCCGACGTGCACGAGCGGGTCGCGGTGGAGGCGTACCGCCGGGCGACGGGCACCCAGGAGCCGGGCGGCTCGGACCGGATCCACCGGGCGCTGGACCGGCTGGCGGGGGCGGCGGAGCTGACGGTGAGCGGCAAACGGCTGGTGGAGGAGCTGCGCTGGGAAGTGAAGGCGGTCGACGCGTGAGCGCCCCGGTCGGCCGCTACCGGCTCGCCGCCCAGCTGCGGCTGCTCGGCGTGCGCCCCGGGCAGAGCCTGCTGGTGCACGCCGCCCTCGGAGCGACCGGCCTGCGCGCCGGGACGCTGCGCGACGCCCTGCTGGGGGTCCTCGGCCCCCGGGGCACGCTGGTCGTCCCGGCCTTCACCGCGGAGAACTCCCTCACCTCCACCGCCCACCTGGCCCGCGTCGCCGGTCTGGACGAGGCCGGGGCGGCGGCCTTCCGGGCCCGGATGGAGCCCTTCGACCCCGAGCGCACCCCGAGCCAGGGCGTGGGCGTCTTCGCCGAGGTGGTCCGCACCACCCCCGGCGCGGCCCGCAGCGGTCATCCGCAGACCTCCTTCGCCGCGCTCGGCGCGGACGCGCACCGGCTGTGCGCGGGGCACCGCACCGAAAGCCACCTGGGTGAGGATTCCCCGCTGGGAAAGCTGTGCTGGGAGGGAGGAAAGGTGCTCATGATCAATGTGGGATTTTCGGCCTGTACCGCTTTCCATCTCGCGGAGTACCGAATTCCGAAGCCCCCCTTGCGGATGTACGACTGCGTGGTGAAGGTGAACCTTCCGGGCGGGCACGGGGGGCGGGGAGGGCGCTCCGACGCGGGTGAGTGGACGACGTACGAGGACGTCGCGCTGGACGACGGGGATTTCGAGGAGATCGGCCGGGCGTTCCCGGATTCCCTGGTGCGCGGGGGGCGGGTGGGAGGGACTTCCGCGGTGTTGTTCTCGATTCCGGACGCCGTTGACCACGCCCAGGCCTGGATGACCGAAAACAGACGCTGATTGACTGAACCATGAGGGGATGTGGCGAAGCAGCTCCGGAATGATGTTTCTTCGCTCGCAGCTTCGGGACGGGGGTCGTGTGCCCGCATCAGTACAGCCGTACTTCTTCCTCAGTTATGCGCATACACCGAGGTTCGGGCCGGGAGGACCCGATCCCGACATGTGGGTGGAGCGTCTCTTCCGTGACCTGTGCAGCCACATCATGGCGCTCACGGACCTGCCCGCCGGGTCCGAGGCCGGCTTCATGGACCGGGAGATACGCAGCGGCGAGGGCTGGTCGGAACGGCTCGGGGCGGCGCTCGCCACCTGCCGGGTCTTCGTCCCCCTGTTCTCGCCGCGCTACTTCGCCAGCGAGATGTGCGGGAAGGAGTGGTTCGCCTTCGCGCAGCGCACCATCCAGCACGGTGCGGTCAGCAACCAGCCGGCCGCCGAGGCCATCGTCCCCGCCCTGTGGGTACCGGTACCGCCCTCCCAACTGCCCGGCCCGGCCGAGCGGTTGCAGTTCAACCACAACACCTTCGGCGAGCGCTACGTCACCGACGGGCTGTACGGCCTGATCAAGCTGCGCGGGTACGCCGAGCAGTACGAGCAGGCCGTCTACGAACTGGCCCGGCGGATCGTCCGGGTGGCCGAGACCGTGCGCCTGCACCCGGTGCGCCCGCTGGACTACCGGGTGGTGCCCAGCGCGTTCGGGCACAGCGGCGGCCAGGGCCCCGTTCCCGGCGGCAGTCCCTCTCGCACCCTCCACGTGACCGTGGCCGCCGCTTCCCGGCACGACCTGCCGGACGGCCGCAGCCCCGAGTACTACGGGGAGAGCGCACTCGACTGGAACCCGTACCACCCGACCTCGCAGCGGCCCGTCGCGTACGTCGCCGAGGACCTGGTCCGGAACCTCAACTACCAGACCACCATGTCCTCCTTCGACGACGAGGCCGGCCACTTCGACAGCAAACAGCCGCCCACCCGCCCCGAGATCCTGATCGTCGACCGCTGGGCGGTGGAGGACGAACAGCGCCGCCAGCGGCTGGCCGCCTTCGACCAGGAGCACCGCCCGTGGATCAACGTGGTCGTGCCGTGGAACCGGTACGACCACCAGAGCCGGGCCAAGGAGGCCGAGCTCGCCCGCCGGCTGGAGGAGACCCTGCCCGTCAAGATGAGCCAGGGCCGGGCCGCCTGCCGGGCCGCGGCCAACGGCGTGGCCAGCATGGAGACGCTCGGGCAGATCCTGCCGCAGGTGGTGGAGGCGGCCGCCCAGCAGTACCTCAGACACGCGCAGGTCTACCTGCCGGCCGGGAACACCTCCACCGAACGACCGCGGCTGCTGGGCCCGATGGGGATGGGCGGGCCGCCTCCGTTACCACCGCCGGCCCCCTTCCCGCCCGCACGGCGGCACGACGGCGCGAGCGGCCCGGACGGCGAGACCGACGAGCACGGCGAAGACACCGACACAGACCCGGGGGGACGCGGATGACAGCCAGTCGTGACAGCCGAGACGGACGCATCGTCACCTTCTACTCGTACAAGGGCGGCACCGGCCGCACGATGGCCCTCGCCAACACCGCCTGGATCCTCGCCGCCAACGGCAAACGGGTCCTCGCCGTGGACTGGGACCTGGAGGCCCCGGGCCTGCACCGCTTCTTCCACCCCTTCCTGGACCCCTCCACCCTGGGGGCCACCACCGGCGTCATCGACCTGATCAGCGAGTACGCCTGGGCCGCCACCAGCCCCGTGCAGCGCGCCGCCGACTGGCACAAGGAGTACGCGCGGATCCAGCCGCACGCCGTCTCCCTCACCCCGGAGACCCACGGCTGGGAGTTCCCGGACGGCGGCACCCTCGACTTCGTCTCGGCGGGCCGGCAGAACCGCGAGTACTCGGCGACCGTGTCCACCTTCGACTGGGACAACTTCTACGACCGGCTCGGGGGCGGCCTCTTCTTCGACGCCCTGCGCGCCGACATGAAGGCCAACTACGACTACGTCCTGATCGACAGCCGCACCGGCCTGTCCGACATCGCCGACATCTGCACCGTCCACCTCCCCGACGTCCTGGTGGACTGCTTCACCCTGTCCGACCAGTCCATCGACGGCGCCGCCTCGGTGGCCCGGCAGATCGACGAGCGGTTCAACGACCGCGGCATCAAGATCTACCCGGTGCCCATGCGCATCGACGAGGGCGAGAAGGAGAAGGCGGACGCCGGCCGCGCCCTGGCCCGCCTGAAGTTCGACCGCTTCCCCAACGGCCTCGTCGGGGACGAGCTGACCTCCTACTGGGGCGCGGTGGAGATCCCGTACCGCCCCTACTACGCCTACGAGGAGACGCTGGCCACCTTCGGCGACGAGGCCGGGCTGACCAACTCCCTGCTCTCCGCCTTCGAACGGCTCACCACGGTGGTCACCGGCGGCGAGATCACCTCGATGCCGGTGATCGGCGAGGAGGTGCGGCTGCGGATCCGCGACGCCTTCACCCGCCGCCGCCCGGCACTGCCCGCCGACCTGTTCCTCTCCTACGTCGCCGAGAACCGGATGTGGGCCGACTGGATCGAGTCGGTGCTCACGCGGGCCGGGTTCCGGGTGGTCCCCAAGGACGTGTCCGCCGAGCGCGCGCCCGACGCCGCTGCCGGCGACACCCTGGGCGGGACGGGGCTCAGCGTGGACACCGCCGCCCGGACCGTGGTGCTGCTCTCCAGCGCCTACCTCAAGTCGGCCCGGGCGGTGGACGTGTGGAACCGGGCCGCCGCCGAGGACCCGACCGGAGGCCGGCGCCACCTGATACCGCTGCGGGTGGGCGACGTACGCCTGGCCACGCCCTACATCGACCGGAACCCGGTGGACCTGTTCCGGCTCGACGAGGTGCACGCGACCGCCGCCCTGCTGCGCGCGGTGGAGCGGCCCATGGCGCTGCCGGACACCGTGTCCAGCGCCTCGCACCCCGGCCCCCGCTTCCCGGGCACGGTCCCGAAGATCTGGAACGCGCCGCCCCGCAACCCCGGCTTCACCGGCCGCTCCATCGTGCTGGAGCGGATGCGCGACCAGCTCGGCGGCGGCATGGCCGTGGTGCTGCCGCAGCCGCAGACCCTGTACGGGCTCGGCGGCGTGGGCAAGACCCAGGTGGCGCAGGAGTACGTGCACCGTTTCATGGCCGACTACGACCTGGTGTGGTGGATCTCCTCGGAGCAGCCCGACGACGTGCGCGCCTCCCTCGCGGAGCTGGCCGTACGGCTGGGCGCGCAGGCCGGCGAGGACATCGAGGCCGCCTCCAAGGAGGCGATCGACCTGCTGCGGCGCGGGGTGCCGACCTCGCGCTGGCTACTGGTGTTCGACAACGCCGACGATCCCGAGACGCTGAAGCGGTTCTTCCCGCCGGGCGGCCCGGGGCACGTGCTGGTGACCTCGCGCAACCAGTCGTGGTCCCAGTACGGGGACGCGCTGCCGGTGGACGTGTTCCTGCGCGAGGAGTCCATCGAGCACCTCCAGCGCCGGGCCCCGGGCCTGAGCAAGGAGGACGCCGAGCAGGTGGCCGTGGCCGTGGGCGACCTGCCGCTGGCCGTCGAGCAGGCGGGCGCCTGGATCTCGGAGACCGCGACGCCGGTGTCGGTGTACCTGGAGCAGCTCGCCGAGCAGACGGCGCGGGTGCTGAGCCTGAACCAGCCGGAGGGCTACCCGCAGCCGGTCGCGGCGACGTGGAACGTGTCGATCGAGCGGCTCCAGTCCCGCTCCCCGGCCGCGGTGCGGCTGCTCCAGCTGTGCGCGTTCTTCGCGCCGGAGCCGATCTCCGCGAACCTGCTCTACAGCAAGGAGATGATCGACGCGCTCAAGCCGTACGACCCCTCGCTCCAGGAGAAGCTGGTGCTGGGCCGGGTGATCCGGGAGATCGGCCGGTTCGCGATGGCCAAGGTCGACCAGGTCGGCAACAGCATCCAGGTGCACCGGCTGGTGCAGGCGGTGATCCGGGCGCAGCTGTCGCAGGAGGAGCAGCTCGAGGCGCGGCACGCCGTGCACCGGATCCTGGCGGGGGCCCGCCCCGACGACGACGAGCCGATAGACAACCCGGAGACCTGGCCGAGGTTCAACACGATCTGGCCGCACCTGAACCCGTCCGAGGCACGGTTCTGCTCGGAGCCGGAGACCCGCCGGCTGCTGATCGACCGGGTGCGGTACCTGTGGAAGCGCGGTGACTTCAAGGCGGCGTACGCGCTGGGCGAGGAGCTGCGCGAGGCCTGGCGGGAGATGCTGGGCAGCGACGACCTCCAGTACCTGTACCTGCGGTTCCACCTGTCGAACATCCTGCGCTCCCGGGGCCGGTTCGTTGAGGCGAAGGAGCTGGACGAGGTGACGCTGGAGCGGCAGCGGGCCGCGCTGGGCCCCTCCCACCCGCACACGTACATGACCACCAGCGGTCTGGCGATGGACCTGGGCGCGCTGGGGCAGTACGGGAAGGCGATGGAGCTGGCGACGGCCGCGCACGAGGGCTTCGGGCAGATCTTCCACGAGGCGCACCCGCGCACCCTGGCGGCGGCGAACAACCTGGCGCTGAACCTGCGCATGGTCGGGCAGTACGCGCGGGCCCGGGAGATCGACCAGGAGGTCTTCGACCGGCGCACGGAGGTGCTGGGCCCGGACCACCCGTACACGCTGTCCTCGGCGCAGAACCTGGCCCGGGACCTGCGCGAGGTGGGCCGGTACGAGGACTCGGTGCAGCTGCTGAGCCGGACGTACGAGATCTACAAGCGGACGCTGGGCCGGGCCTTCCCGGGCACGCTGTCGGCGGCGAAGAACCTGGCGGTGTCGCTGCGGCGGGCCGGGGAGCTGGAGAACGCGCTGCGGCTGACGACGGCGACCCGCAACCGGTACCGGGCCAAGTACACCTCGGTCAATCCGGACCTGCTGGCCTGTGAGCTGAACCTGGCCTCGGACCTGTTCGCGACGGGTGATCCGGGCGCGGCCCGGGACCTGGCGCAGGAGGTGGTGGACGAGTACATGAAGGTGCCGGGCGAGAAGCACCCGTACACCCTGGCGGCCGTGAACAACCTGGCGGTATTCCACTGGGGCACGGGCGCCGCGGAGACGGCGGAGCCGCTGCTGCGGCAGACGATCCGCAGCATGCGGGAGGTGCTGGGCGACGACCACCCGCACACGATCTTCGCGCACCTGAACCTGGCGAACGCGCGGGCGGACCTGGGCGACCCGGACGGGGCCCTGGAGCTGGAGCGGATCGCGGTGGTGCGGCTGCGCGAGGCGCTGGGGGCGCACCATCCGGAGACCCTGGCGAGCGCGTCGAACATGGCGGTCAGCCTGGACATGGTGGGCCGCAAGGAGGAGGCGGCCCGGGTGCGGGCGGAGGCGGTGTCCGAGCTGACGCGGCTGCTCGGGGAGGACCACGGTCTGACCCGGTACGCCCGTGACGAGCGGCGGGTCCACCGGGACCTGGAGCCGCTCGCGGTGTGATCCGACGGCGGGCGGCGGGGCCTCGCGGCTCCGCCGCCCGGGAGCGAGCGCAGGGGGCGCCGTGACCGACAGCATGACCTTTCGCAACGAGGACCTGCCGGTCCTCTTCCACCACACCGATCAGGCGGCGGTCTCCCGGCAGCGGGAGTCGACGCACGCCACGCGCGCGCAGCTGCTGCTGCTGGTCGCGGCCGCGGGGGCCGCGGCCCTGCCGGCCGGGCCGGCGGTGGGCGGGCTGCACGTGTTCGCGGCGGTGAGCGCGCTCGCGTACGCGGGGGTGCTGGCCGTGGGCGTACGGGCGGGCAGTCGGCGGGCCCGTCCGCAGTGGCAGCTCAACCGCAGCGCGGCCGAGTTCATCAAGTCCCTGGCGTGGCGGTACGCCGTGCACGGGGCGCCGTTCGGGTCCGAGGCCGCCGGGCCGGAGGAGGTGTACCGGGCGCGGCTGGAGAAGGGGCTGGACGAGCTGCGCAAGATGGGCTGGGAGGATCCGCGGGCGGCGGGGCTGGTGCCGCAGGGTGCCGAGATCACCGGTGCGATGCGGCGGCTGCGCGGGCTGGACTACCAGGTGCGCAGGGAGACCTACGTCCGGGACCGGCTGATCGAGCAGCGCAACTGGTACCGGCGCAGGACGGAGGGGTCGCGGCGGGCGACGGCGCTGTGGTCGTGGACGATCGTGCTGCTGACGTGTCTGGCGCTGCTGCTGGCGGTGCTGGGCGCCTTCGGCTCGGGGCCCGGGGCGGGGCCGGCGGGGTTGCTGAGTGCGGCCGCGGCGGCGGGGATCGCCTGGAACGAGGTGCGCCGCCACCATCCGCTGATCGAGGCGCACACGCTGATCGAGCAGGACCTGGCGGCGATGATGGTGGTGATGCAGACGACCATCACGGAGTCGCAGTGGCCGTCCGCCGTGTACGAGACGGAGCGGTACGTGTCGCCGCAGCACACGGACTGGCTGGCGCGGCACAGCAGTTGACCCCGGCGGCGGGGCGTGGCTCAGTCGCGGGCCACGCCCTCGCGCCAGATGACGGTGACGGGTTTGCCGAGGGCGCGGGCGTAGGCGACGATCTCGGCGGTGCCGCCGTGCCCGCGCGCGGGGAGGCCGTCCCAGACGGCGACGAGCCGGTCGCAGCAGTCGGCGATGTAGGTGCCGGCGGCGTAGTAGGCCTCGTCGGTGGAGCGGGCGAAGTCCAGCCGGACCTCCTGGGCGGCGCGGCGCCTGAGCCGGCGGTAGCCGGCGAGGGCGTCGGGGTCCTCGAAGGTGTCCTCGTAGTCCTCGCTGGGGATGACGACGGTGAGGTCGGCGCCGTGTTCCAGGGCGATGTCCGCGAAGAGCTGGTCGGCTCCGTCGGCGAGGCTGGAGAAGGCCTCCAGCGGGCCCGGGTGGCCGGCGAGCACGGCCCGCAGGCATTCCTGCACGTGGCCGAGCACCTCATCGGGAATCGACCGGTGGCCGGTCACTCCGATGCGCTTCATACGAGCTCCTCCCCCGCGGGTGCCCAGGACATCCTGGACATCCTCCCAGAAGGAGGGAGGACGTCCAGGGGGCCTGCGGCGGGAGGCGGAGGTCAGTAGACGCTGACGCCGTAGGCGTTCAGGGCCTCCACGACGGGCTGGAAGAAGGTGGTCCCGCCGGAGGAGCAGTTGCCGCTGCCGCCGGAGGTGAGGCCGACGGCGCGGCTGCCGGAGTAGAGGGGGCCGCCGCTGTCGCCGGGTTCGGCGCAGACGTTGGTCCTGATCATCCCGTAGACGACGTCGCCGCCGCCGTAGTTCACGGTGGCGTTGAGGCCGGTGACGGAGCCGCTGTGGATGCCGGTGGTGGAGCCGCGCCGGGTGACGGACATGCCGGTGGTGGCGTTGACGGCGCTGGTGATGTCCTGGCTGCCGACGGTGCCGGGCGGGACCGGGCTGTTGCTGGCGTACTTGATGAGCCCGTAGTCGTTGGTGGGGAAGCTGGATCCGGCGGTGCTGCCGACGACGGTGGTGTGGGAGGAGTTGCTCCACCAGGTGCCGGCGCCCTCGGTGCAGTGGCCGGCGGTGAGGATGTAGTAGTTGCTGCCGCTGCGGACGTTGAAGCCGAGCGAACAGCGCCAGCTGCTGGCGTAGATGGCGTCGCCGCCGGAGAGCAGCTTGGTCAGCTTGCCGGGGGTGCGTTCGACGCGGAGCGCGGCCGCGTCGGGGCCGGCCTCGCGGCGGATTCTGGCGATGTCGGCGGCGGTGACGGTGGAGTCGGCGGTGACGACGAGGGTGCCGGTGGCGGGGTCGGTGTGCCATGCGGTGCCGGCGACGTCGGCGCGCAGGACGGAGGCTCCGGCGGCGGCGAGGCGGGCTGCGCTGAAGCCGTTGCCGTTGTCGTCCGCGGTGGCGGCGGTGGGGGCTGCGAGGGCCGCCGTCGCGGCCAGGCCTGCGGCCAGCGCGAGCAGGCGGAGGCGGGTACTGCTGTTGGTCCTCACTTCACGTCCTCCCGGGTGGGGGTCGGGGGCCCGGCTGGGGTGGGGGTGCCGGAGCCCGTGAGCGGCGGTGGGGGGACACTGCGGGGGCGCGGCCGGGAAGCCGCACTCTCGTCGTGGCCCTGACAAGTCCGCCGGGTGACGCTGAACGGGAGTGTCCTGGCGTCAGTTACCGGCGGCAAGGGCGCCTTTCAGCCGTCGCTCGCCGGCGGCGACCGCGAAGGGCAGGGTGTTCCCGGGCGGCGGGAACGGGCAGATGAAGTGGTCGGCGAAGGCGCAGGGCGGGAGTTGGGCCCGGTTGAAGTCGACCGTGAGGGACCCGTCCGGGGCGGGAGTGCCGGGGTGCAGGAAGCGGAAGCGGTAGCTCGAGCCGCCGCTGGTGGCGTCCGCGAAGACGGCCCAGAGGCTGCCGTCGGCTTCGTCCACGGCCACCTGGAGGGCGTGCACGACGCCCGCGCGGACGAAGGTCAGCTCGCCGCCGAGGCCGAGGCCCCGGGCGTGCCCGTCGGCGTTCTCCACCTCGACGGTCCTGCGCTCGGGGTACGGGCGGAAGTGCCCCGGCAGCGCGAGGGCGGGGTCGTACGGGGTGGCCTCGACGCCGGCGAAGGCGCGCCGGGCCGGGGCGGCGGGGTCGTAGACGCGGACCGCCCACTGCCCCTCACGCCGGATCACCACGAGCCGTACCTCCCCGGCCGCGAGCCGGGAGTGCGCGGGCCGGCCCTCGTCCGCGGCGAGGGCGGCCTCCCCTATGAGGGGCCGCCCGTCGAGCTCGACGCCCTCCTCGGCGCGGGCCGTCAGCAGGACCCCGCCGTCGTGGGCGCGCCAGTGCCCCGGAACGGCCGGAAGTCGACCTTCCGGGTAGTCGGCGAGCCAGTGCGTGCCCGTCAGGGCGAGGGGTCCGTACGGGGCGGAGACGGTGGCCGTCCGGTGCTCGTGCCACTCCCGCCAGGCCTTGGTTTCCGCGTCGTCGCTCATGCCGCTCAGCCCTTCCCCCGCGGACCGGGCGGGAACCTTCCGGTAACCCGTCCGGACCTGGGGGAATTGACGCCGCCTCAGCAGTCGCAGCCGCACCCGTCGCAGCAGCAGCCGTCGCAGTTGCAGCAATCACAGCAGTTGCTGCAGGAGTCGCAGTTCTCGCAGCACTCGCAGGCGTCGCACCAGGGGTCGCGCTTCTGCCGGGACCAGGGGCCCTCGTGCTCCGTGCAGCAGAGCTGGCAGGTGCAGAAGAGGCCGATGGCCACCGCGCAGCCGGCCAGCAGGCCGCGGCGCGGCCTCTGCGGGGGGAGCCCGCCGAATCCGCCGCCACCGCCACCGCCGGGGCCGCCCGGGCCCATCGGCGGCGGCATCCCGGGCCCGCCGGGGGCGTACGGGTTCGCCTGGCCGCCGGCGTACGGACCGCCCTGGCCGTACCCGGCCGCGTACCCCTGCGGGGGCTGCCCGTACCCCTGCTGCCCGTACCCCTGGGGAGGCTGCCCGTACCCCTGGCCCGCCGAGTTCGTCGCGGTGTGCCCGCACGAGGAGCTGCCGAACGCCCGGTCCACGGAGGTGCGCAGCTCGTGCACCAGCAGCCGGTGGGCGAGCCCCGCGTCGGCGAACTCCACCTCGCGCAGGGACAGCCGTATCCCGTGCAGCGCGTCGTCGCACAGCCGGCGGGCCTCGGCGAGGGAGGTGCCGGTGGCGGTGAGCGGGTTCCAGGCGCCCGTCCGCGCGTCGGCGGCCTGGTCCTCGACGGCGTCCAGCAGGTGCGCGAGCCGCCCGAAGTACCGGCCGGCCTCGGCCAGGGCCGCGCCGTTGCCTGGCCGTCCCGCCAGGACCGCGGTATGCGCGAAGGCGGCCGCGGTCGCGGTCTCCGTCGGCTCGGTGACCACCAGCACGGAGGTGCCGGGGCCGGCCAGGCTCTCGATGCCGCCCTGGCGGTCCACGGCGTCCACGAGCACCGCCGTGTCGAAGCCGAGCGAGGCGCCGGTGCGGGCGCCGGCCCGGTCCCAGCCCCGGGCCACCTTGCGCGCGGCGGCGGCGATCGGCGCGCGGGCCAACAGGCCGTCCCGGTCGGCCACGTGGTCCCGCACCTTCGCCGAGGCCAGCACGAGCGACACGGCGGCGGCGAGCCGGGCGCCCTCGCCGTTGGCGACCGGAGCGGTGCGCATGCCGCGCAGCGGGCAGGGTCCTGCGGTGCGCCGGGCGCCGGGCAGCGGACCGGCCTGAGCCTCCGTCAGGACGGAGACCAGCAGCCCGTCGTAATTGGTGACGATCCGGGCGAACTGTCCGTGGTCACCGCGAAGTGCCAGGCAGAGGCCGCACAGATGGGCCATCCACTCCGTTTTGAAGCGCTCGCCCAGCCGGTGCGCGCAAGGTCTGACGATGCCGAACAACCGCTTCCCCCGTGTGTCATACGCAAGATTCCGGGGCATCGTATCCAGCCGGGCCGATCACTCGTACGCCCCAGTGCCTCACCCGGACGGCGGCAGTGGTCGTATTTTCACTCAGTCAGCAGCGGTAGCGTCCGGGAAGCTCGTCCGTGCAACGGATGTTCTGCACCAGTCCCGTCACGAAACATCTGCGCGGCGGCTATCCACTTGGCGCGTTGTCAGCATCATGGACGACCATAGGGGCAGCGGAGAAGAAGACAGACTGGCCACGGTGAAAGGAGGCGTCCATGGGTTCGGTACGCAAGGCGAGTGCGTGGTTGGGTCTCGTAGAGGACAGCGACGACGAGCGGTACTACGACGACGACTACGCGGAGGCGGTGGAACGCCAGCAGGGCTCGGTCTCCGGCCCCGGCGACCAGTGGGTCACCGACCCCCGGGTGAAGGTGGCCTCGGATTCCGCGGTCGAGCGCGGGCGCCGCATCGCGACCGTGACCCCCGACGGCTTCCGCGACGCGCGCGGCATCGGCGAGCTGTTCCGCGAGGGCGTCCCGGTCATCGTGAACCTGTCGTCGATGGACCCCACCGACGCCAAGCGCGTCGTCGACTTCGCGGCCGGCCTGACCTTCGGGCTGCGCGGGTCGATCGAACGGGTGGCGACCAGGGTCTTCCTCCTGACCCCGGCCGACACCCAGATCGTCAGCGGTGAGGCGGGCGGCCGCTCCCGCGACTTCTTCAACCAGAGCTGAGCCCGGGGGTACCTCCCAGCGGTAGGCGGGGGATCCTCACCGGCCTACCGGAAGGCGTCGAGCCCGGTGAGCGCCTTGCCCAGGACCAGCTGGTGCATCTCGACGGTGCCCTCGTAGGTGAGGACCGACTCCAGGTTGGTCGCGTGCCGCATGACGGGGTACTCCAGGGAGATCCCGTTGGCCCCGAGGATGGTCCGCGCGGTGCGGCAGATGTCGATGGCCTCGCGGACGTTGTTGAGCTTGCCGAAGCTGATCTGCTCCGGCCGCAGGGTGCCCGCGTCCATGCGCCGGCCCAGGTGGTGGGCGAGCAGGATGCCCTTGTGGAGTTCCAGCGCCATGTCCGAGAGCTTGGCCTGGGTGAGCTGGAAGCCGCCGATCGGCCGGCCGAACTGCTCCCGCGTCCTCGCGTAGTCGAGCGCCGCCTCGAAGCTGGCGCGCGCCGCGCCCATCGACCCCCAGATGATCCCGTACCGGGCGTGGCTCAGGCAGCCCAGCGGACCCTTGAGCCCCGTGACCTCCGGAAGCACCGCGTCCGCGGGCAGCCGTACGTCGTCCAGCACCAGCTCGCTCGTCACCGACGCGCGCAGCGACCACTTGTGCTTGATCTCCGGCGCCGAGAAGCCCGCGCTGTCCGTGGGGACGGCGAAGCCGCGGATCCCCTCGTCCGTCTGGGCCCAGACGACGGCCACGGCGGCCACCGAGCCGTTGGTGATCCACATCTTGCGGCCGTTCAGCACCCAGTCGGAGCCGTCGCGCTTGGCGTACGTGCGCATGGCGGCCGGGTCGGAGCCGATGTCGGGCTCGGTCAGCGCGAAGCAGCCGATCAGCTCGCCGGCCGCCATGCCGGGCAGCCACCGCTGCTTCTGCTCCTCCGAGCCGTACTTCCAGATCGCGTACATGGCGAGGGAGCCCTGGACGGAGACCAGCGAGCGGATCCCGGAGTCGGCGGCCTCCAGTTCCAGGCAGGCCAGGCCGTACTGGACGGCGCTCGCGCTGGCGCAGCCGTAGCCGGTCAGGGACATGCCGAGCGCGCCGATGGAGCCGAGCTCGCGGGCCAGCTCGCGGATCTGCGGGAGCTCGCCGTCCTCGTACCACTGGGCGATGTGCGGCAGGACCCGGTCGGCGGCCCAGGAGCGGACGGTGTCGCGGACGGCGAGGTCCTCGGGGCCGAGCAGCTCGTCGAGTCCGAGCGGGTCGGTGGGGGCGAACGGGGTCTTCGGCGCGGACAAAGGGGCCTCCCGGCGGCCACGTGGGGCGAAACCTAGCGGTGCAAGTTTGTCGCCGACCGGGCCCCGGGTCCACCCCCGGCTCCGGCAGGGGGGAGCGGCTCAGCCCTGGCGGCCGGGCCTGCCGCCGACCGCGGGATCGCGCTCGTGCTGCGCCGGGGCGGGGATCCGCGCCCCGGGGGCCGGCCGGGAGGGGGCCGCGGGCTGCGCGGGCAGGCGTACGGCGGCCCCGGCATCGGCGTCCGCGTCCACGGCGGTCGCACCGCACCCGGCGCCCCCGTCCGGCTCGGCGTTCTCCATGGTGCGCGGCAGCTTCAGCGCCATCACGGCCCCCGCGAACAGCAGGCAGGCGCTCACGACGAGGGTGACGTGCAGCCCGTGCACGAAGGAGTTCCGGGCGGCCGTGTGCAGGGACTCCCCCGCCGCTCCGCCGAGGTGGGCGGCGATCTTGTAGGCCTCGCCGAGGGAGTTCGCGGCGCCGGCCGAGTCCGCGGCGGGCACGCCGGGGACGTCGAGCAGGCCGGGCCGGTAGGCGGCGTTCATCACGCTGCCCAGCAGGGCGATGCCCATGCCCGCGCCGAGCTGGTAGGAGGTCTCGCCTATGGAGGCGGCGCCGCCGGCGGCGTCCACCGGGGCCTCGCTCAGCATGGACTCGTACGCGGCGAAGAGGGTGGTCTGGAGCCCGAAGCCGAGCAGGATGAAGCCGGCGGTCAGCAGGACGGGCCGGTCGTCGTGGCCCATCAGCGTCAGCAGCAGCACCGCGCCGGCGGTGAGCACGAAGCCCAGCGAGACCATCGTGCGCGGGCCGACCCGCTGGAGGGTGTAGGAGCCGGTGGCACCGGCGGCCATGGCGGCGAAGGTCAGCGGCAGCAGCCGCAGACCGGTCTCCAGCGGGCTGAGCTCCAGCACCAGCTGGAGGTACTGGACGGCGAGCAGCTCCAGCCCGACCAGCGCCAGCATGGCGAGCACGATGCAGCCGACGGAGGTGGAGAACGCGGCCCGGGAGAACATCCGCATGTCGATCAGCGGGTGCTCGCGGCGCTTCTGGCGGCGTACGAAGAGGACCAGCAGGAGCACTCCGAGCAGCAGCGGGACCAGTGCCCCGGGATCGGAGAGCTGCCGTTCCGCGCCGATCCGCTTGATGCCGAGCACCGCGCCGAGGACGCCGGCGGCGGCCATCAGCGCGCCGAGCACGTCCCAGGGCCCGTCGGCCGAGCCCCTCGACTCGGGCAGCAGCCAGCGGCCGAGCGGGAGGATCAGGGCCATCAGCGGGATGTTGATGAGGAAGACCGAGCCCCACCAGAAGTGCTGGACGAGGAAGCCGCCGAGCACGGGGCCACTGGCCGCGCCGACCGCGGCGACGGCGGTCCATATGCCGATGGCGAGGGCGCGCTCGCGCCGGTCGGGGAAGACCTGGCGCAGGATCGACAGGGTGGCCGGCATGATCATCGCCCCGCCGACGCCGAGCAGGGCGCGGGCGGCGATCAGGACCTGGGCGTTGTCGGCGAGTGCGGCGATGGCGGAGGCGACGCCGAAGAGGGTGTAGCCGAGGAGCAGGATCCGGCGGCGGCCGACGCGGTCGCCGAGGGTGCCGAAGAGGATCAGGAGCGCGGCGCAGACCAGCGGGTACGCGTCGACGATCCACAGGAGTTCCTGGGAGCCGGGGCGCAGGTCCTCGGTGACGGAGGGGACGGCCACGTGCAGGATGGTCGCGTCGAGCGCGACGAGCACGAGGCTGACGCACAGGACCGCCAGGACCACCCAGCGGTTGGCCCCGCCGGAGGCGGCGGCGACCCGCTGCCGGAGGGAGGGCTTCCTGTCGCCGGCCGTGTTCGTCCCCGACATGCTCGTACCTCCCAGGTGGTCCCTCGCACTCGGCGGACAGCGTCGTGGACCGCCGCGGGGTGGTGCGCTGTGCGGCGTCCTACGGGGTCCGGCATCGACACGCGAGTGAAGGGTCAGCGTACGCGAGTTCGCGTGCCCGCCACGTGGCCAAGCTCTCATCCCGGCGGCGGCCGACGTGTGGTGTGCGCCACGCGCCCCGGCCCGCCCTCCCCCCGCGCGCACGCCCGCTCACGCTCCGTGTCCACGGTTTTCGTCTTCGCCGGTCGCGGCGCCGATACTCGTCCCCGTGACCACTGTGCCCGTTGACGCCGCCCCCGCGAAGTACCCCGGACTCCGCCGTGCCGCCCCCGCGCTCGCGGCCTTCGCCGCGGTGCGGCTGCTGGGGCTGGCGGTGCTCGCGCTGTGGTGCGCGGCGGCCGGCAGCAGCCCGCACACCCTGCTCTCGGCCCGCTGGGACTCCCTCTGGTACGCGCGGATCGCCGCCGAGGGGTACGGGTACGAGGTGGTCCTGCCGAGCGGGGCCGTCCACTCGAACCTGGCGTTCTTCCCGCTGCTGCCGTGGCTGGAGCGGCTGGTGGCGGCGCCGACGGGGCTGTCGTACGGGTCGGCGGGCCTGGTGGTCTCGGCGGTGGCGGGGCTCGCCGCCGCGTGGGGCGTCTTCGCCGTCGCCGACCTGCTGCACGGGCGGCGTGCCGGGGTGCTCGCGGTGGCGCTGTGGGCGGCGCTGCCGGTGGGGATCGTGCAGTCCATGGCGTACAGCGAGTCCTTGTTCACCGCCCTGGCCGCCTGGGCGCTGTACGCGGTGCTGCGCGGGCGGTGGGTCGTGGCGGGCCTGCTCGCGGCGGGGGCGGGGCTGACCCGGCCGGTCGGGGCGGCGGTGGTCGCGGCGGTGTGGGTGGCGGCGGCCCTGGCCTGGCGGCGCGGGGAGCGCTCGTGGCGGATGGCGGCCGGGGTGCTGCTGGCCCCGCTCGGGGCGGCGGCGTACGCGCTGTGGGTGGGGGCCCGGACCGGCGGCGGGCCGACGGGCTACCTGGACGTGCAGGCGGGCTGGGGCAACGGCTTCGACGGGGGCTGGGCCTTCGCGCGGTTCGTCGGGGCGCGGCTGGCCTCCCCCGCCTTCGCCGCCGGGGCGGGGCTGATCGCCGGGGTGCTGCTGGTGCTGTGGCTGTACCGGCTGTGCGTGCGCGACCGGCAGCCGGCCGCGCTGCTGGTGTACTGCGGGATCGTGGTGGCGCTGGCCCTGTGCGCCTCCGGGTACTTCGGCTCCAAGCCCCGGCTGCTGCTGCCGGCGTTCCCGCTGATGCTGCCCCCGGCGGTGGCCCTGGCGCGGTGGCGGACGGGGCGGGCGGCGGCCGTGCCGGTCGTGCTGGCGCTGGCCTCGGCGGTGTACGGGGCGTTCTGGCTGAACGGTTCGGGCCCCCCGTAGGACGGGCCGGGGCGATCACGGAATGGATCATTCCAATCCATGGTTGTGCAAAGGAATTGAGCCGCCGCGATAAATACCGTGTAAGTATGCCGATAATTGCGGCGGCAGTACTCCCGGAGTTGAATCCGGGGAGTTCCAACAAGTGCCGGAACAAGGCGAATTAAGTCCCCCGTGAGACGCACTCCACATCACATGGTCATCACAAAGCGCGCGATTCGCCCGGGGTGCGCTTCGACGCGCGGTAACGTCGATTGAGTGCGTACTGACCAAATGCTTGCCCGTCTGGAGCCGGTGTTCGCCCGGCTCGACCGGGAACCAGAGCGACCGGCTCATCTGCAAACTCCGCAGATGAGCCGGCACCGCATCGTGCTCCTCTCCGCGACGCTCGCCTTCTACCTGGTGATCGTCGTGCTCGTGCTGACGACCTCCTGGCTCGTCCGCCTGGACTGGCAGATCATGTTCTTCCGGCCCTACGAGCAGTGGCCGCAGGTGCACGCCTTCCTCGACTACCTCGTCGTACTCGGCCAGCGCGGACCCACCGCGGTGATGGTCGCGGCCTGGCTCGGCTGGCGCTCCTGGCGCCAGCACACCCTCCGCCCGCTGATCGCACTCGGCGTGGCGCTGCTGCTCCTGAACATCACCGTCGGCTCCGTCAAGCTCGGCCTCGGCCGGCTCGGCCCGCACTACGCCACCCAGATCGGCTCCGCCGAGCTCTTCGCCGGCGGCGATATATTCCCCTCCGGCCACACCGCCAACGCCGTCGTGACCTGGGGGATCCTGGCCTACCTGGCCTCCACCACCGTCACCCGGCGGGTGCTGTCCATCCTCTCCGGCGTCCTCTCGCTGAGCGTCGGCGCCACCACCGTGTACCTCGGCACCCACTGGGTGAGCGACGTGCTCCTCGGCTGGACCGCCGGGCTCCTCATCATGCTGGCGCTGCCCTGGTTCGAGCCGCTCATCGCCCGCACCGAGGCCTACGTCTTCGGACTGCGCGAGCAGTGGCGCCGCCGGCTGGAGGAGGGCCGGGTCTCCGAACCGGTCGCCGCCGCGCTCACCCCGCTGCTCTCCGCGGGCGGGAAGTGGCAGCGCGGACGCACCCCCGCCGCCGAGGACGGGGTCCCGGCGGCCGCCGCCGCCCAGGCCCCCGCCGGGCACTCCCCCGCGCTGCGCCCCGCCGCGCACACGCACCAGGTCGCCCGGCAGCACGTCATCCGCTCCGAGCGCACCCCGATCACCCCGGGCGGCAGCCGCCGGCCGGCGCACACCGAGCGGGCCTCCGCCCGGGGGGCCTCGGCCCGCCCGGCCACCGGGGGCTGACCCGACGCGGGGCCGGTACGCACAGCCCCACCCCGCACCGCGAGAACGGCGGGCCGGTCCGACGGACCGGCCCGCCGTCGGCGTTCATATACCCGGACGCGTCAGCCCGCTGAGCGGATGTTCCTCCGTACCGGGTCACGCTTGTGTCACGGGTTGTCGACGGTCGCCCGCGGTAATCCCCGCTTTACGGGGCCCCTTTCGAATTCCGCCGCGCAACCCGAATTCCCCGCCCCGGACTTACTCCCGCGGGGCTTCGACGGCCCGCCCGAGAAGGTCCCGCAGAGCCCGGATCCGGTCCGTCAGCTCGGGCGGCTCCACCACCTCGAACTCACAGCCGATCAGCATGACGTGAATCACCAGGACGTCGAGGCTCACCGCCCCGGTGCGCAGCAGGCAGCTCTCCGCGTCGACCGGCTCCAGCACCCCGTCCGAGGGCCCGACGATCCGCGCCGCCTCCTGCGCCGGGACGCGCAGCCGCACCACGGCCCGGGCCGCGTACGCGCGGTGCGACACGCCCTGGGACACGTACGCGGCGAGGTCCTCGGCGGGGGCCGGGCGCGGGACGAAGCGTGGGCCGTGCGGCGGGCGGGGCTCGATCCGGTCCGCGCGGAAGGTCCGCCAGTCCTCCCGGTCGAGGTCCCAGGCGACGAGGTACCAGCGGCGCTCGGAGCACACCAGCCGGTGCGGCTCGACGGTGCGGCGGCTGACGCTGCCGCCGTGGTCCCGGTAGCCGAACCGGAGCCGCTCGCCGTCCCGGCAGACGGCGGCGAGGTCGGTGAGCACGGCCGGGTCGACGGTGTCGCGGCCCGGCCCGCGCAGCATGGGCACCGTGAACTCGTTGAGCGCGGAGACCCGTCGGCGCAGCCGCGACGGCAGCACCTGCTCCAGCTTGGCCAGGGCCCGTACGGAGGCCTCTCCGATCCCCTCGACGCCGTTGCCGGCGGCCGTGCGCAGGCCGACGGCGACCGCGACGGCCTCGTCGTCGTCCAGCAGCAGCGGCGGCAGCTCGGCCCCCGCCCCGAGCTGGTACCCGCCGCCGGTGCCGGGGCTGGCGTTCACGGGGTACCCGAGCTCCCGGAGCCGGTCGACGTCCCGCCGCACGGTCCGGGGGGTCACCCCGAGCCGGTCGGCGAGGTCGGCACCGGTCCATTCCCGGTGGGCCTGCAACAGGGACAGCAGGCGCAGCAGTCGCGCGGAGGTCTCAAGCACCCCGCCATTCTCCTCGCGGCCCCGTCCCCCCGTCCCCCGGGCCCGTGACGGCGCCGGCGACGGCTGGGGCGGGGCAGCGCCGACGACGGCTGGGGCGGGGCCGGCGCCGACGACGGCTGGGGCGCGGGCGGCCCGGGCCGGGGCGGGGCCGACGGCAGCTGGGGCGCGCGGTGCGGGCCGCTGCGCGGGGCTGGGTCCCCTACCCGCCCTTCGCCCGTTCCCCGGGCTCCGCCCGGACCCGCGCCTCAAGCGCCGGCGGGGCTGACTTCAGCCCCGCCGGCGATTGAGGCGACGGGCGCGCAGCGCCCGTACCGGGGTCAGGGGCAGCGCCCCTGGGAACGGTGGAAGGGCGGGTAGGGGACCCAGCCCCGCGCAGCGGCCCACCCGCAGACAGCGGACGACCTCAGCTCCCCGGCGCGCGGGCCGGCTTGGGAACCGCCGCCCCGGCGGGCGACGGCTTCCCCGCCGGGGCCGCCGGGGTCGGCTTCGACAGGGCCGGACCGGCAGGGGGCGGCTTCGACAGGGCCGGACCGGCAGGGGGCGGCTTCCCCGGGCCAGGACCGGCAGGGGCCGGCTTAGGGACCGGCGGACCGGCGGGCGACGGCTTGCCCGCCGGGGCCGCCGGGGCCGGCTTCGACGGGGCCGGACCGGCAGGGGGCGGCTTCGACAGGGCCGGACCGGCAGGGGGGACCGGCGGACCGGCGGGCGACGGCTTCCCCGCCGGGGCCGCCGGGGTCGGCTTCGACGGGGCAGAACCGGCAGGGGTCGGTTTCGGTGGGGGGAGGGTGAGGAGGGTGCCCGGGGTCAGGCGGGCGGGGTCCGGGCCGATCAGGGGGCGGTTGGCTTCGTACAGGGGGCGCCACCCGCCGAGGATCCGGCGGCGGTGCGCGATGCCCTCGAGGGTGTCCCCCGCCCGCACCACGTGCATCCGCCCCGCCAGCCCGTACCGCTTCGCGCACACCGGCCACGCCTCCCACCCCTGCACCGCCAGCAGCTCCTCCGCGATCCGGATCTGCTGGTCCCGGGTGGCAAGGTCCGCCCGCGCCGCGTACGCCAGCCCCCCGTGCTCCTCCCAGGTCGGCTGCCAGAACTGCAGGCCCCCGTAGAAGCCGTTGCCCGTGTTCACCGCCCAGCGCCCGCTGCTCTCGCAGTCCGCGACGCAGTCCCAGGGCCACTCCCCGCCCGGCCCGCAGTCCCCCGGCCCCGTCCCGATCACGCCCGGCGAGCCCGGGTGCGCGGCCCCCGCGGGGCCCGGTGCCGGCGGTGGGGGCGCGGCGGCCGCGCCGGCACCCGACGGGAGAACGAGCACCAGCGCGGCGACCGCCGCGGCCACCACCGCGGCCGCCGCCCTCCGCGTACACAGATCGGGCATCGGCACACGCTACGGAGCCCCCCGCCGCCGCTCCCGCCCCGCCACGCGGCACTCCCCCGCGCTCCACCCGGACGGCTGACGCACCGGACGACCCACACACCCCCGAGACGTTCGGAAAGCGGCTCCAACTGCACATGGAAGAACAACAGTTGACACGAAAGGAAAGCCGCGGTCGGACGGTTCACTCTTCCGGGTGGCCGGTTCGATTCCGTTCCCTCAAACGGCGTGACCCCGGCCGCCGCCGATCCGTTGATCCCGGCGAGCCGGGAACCCCCCGGCCTCCGCACGAATGAGGAGCCACCCCGTGCCGCGCATGCTCGACGTCAGTGATGAGGTACGTGCCGAGATCGGTGACGAAGAAGCCGACAGGCTGCTCACCGGCGACGACGCCCCGGGCAGTTACGACTGCACCTCCTGCCGCACCCCCGGCGACCCGGAGACGGTCCGCACCAGCACCGTGCTGTTCGTGGGCGAGGAGACCGCCGTCCTCGCCTTCGCCCACGCCGACTGCATCCCCTCCCAGGTCGTGCCCGTCTCCGAGGAGCAGCTCCAGGGTGCGGTGCGCAGCATCACCGGCGACAGCCCGGCCCCCGCCCCCGAGCAGGCCGGCGCGGAGTCCCCGCAGTCCGTCCCCGGAGGCCAGGCCGTCCTCGGCATCACCAGCGGCCTCGTCCTGATCGCCGGGGAGCTGCACCCGGCGCTGGTCGTCGAGCCGACCGCGCCCATCGCCCGCCCCGGCACCACCGGCCCCGGCGACGACTTCCTCCCCCTCCTCATCGAGCAGGGCTTCATCCCGGTCACCGACACCAACGAGGTCCCCTCCCCCCTGGCCGGCTGGTCGGTCCTGCTGGCCGCCGGGCAGCTGCACGCCGTGCTCCAGCCCGGCACCGACGGCGGGCCGCAGGTGGCCTGGTGGCAGGCCCACCAGGCGCTGGGCGTCACCGACGGCTGGCGGGCCGCCGTCAACAAGACGCAGCGCGTGCTCATCTACGCCGCCCCGGTCGGCTCCATCGGCCAGCAGCCGCGCGAGGACCTGCTCCGCGACGCCCTGGACAAGGCCGCGAGCAACGGCAAGCTGGTCGGCGCCTCGATGCCGCTGGCCGGTACGCCGGGCGCCTGAGCCCCACCCCTTCCCGCCGGAACGGCCGTCCGCCCCTGCCGAGGGGGCCGGACGGCATGCGCCGGGGGTGCGCGGTCCGTCCCGCGCACCCCCGGCGATCTGCGTTTTCCGCCCCGTCACCCCGCATCCGCAGGCCGCCGGTTTCGTTGGCTGATACGTGCATTCATACGACCCCTCCCGCGCCCCGTTCCGTGCGAGCAGCGCCTCGCACACCCCGATCTACGACAGCCTGTACTCGGAGTACCTGCGCGCCTTCCGGGCGCTGCCGGGCGACCGTACGGGCGAGGAGGACCTCGGCTTCACCGCGTTCTCGTACGGCACCGGGTACGGCGGAACCCCGTACGGCGGCGGCACGGCCGGTACGGTCGGCTCCTACGGCGGCGGCGCCGGTAGCGGCTGGAGCGGTTCCCCGTGGCAGCAGGCCGACGGCTGGCAGCCCTCGTACGTCCCGCAGCAGGTGGTCCAGCCGCTGTACTCGTACGCGGGCGCCGGCTCCGGATACGGCGGCGGGCGGCAGCACCAGACCGGGATGCAGCACATCCCGGCGGCCCTGCCGCCCGCTCCGCGCCGGGGCTACTGACCCCGGAGCGCCGCTACTTCTTCTTCTTGTACTGCGCGCCGCGCTTCTCGCGCACCCGCACCGAGATGTGCAGCGGGGTTCCCTCGAAGCCGAACTCCTCGCGCAGGCGGCGCTCGATGAAGCGCCGGTAGCCGTGCTCCAGGAAGCCGGAGGCGAAGAGGACGAACCGCGGCGGCTTGCTGCCCGCCTGGGTACCGAACAGGATGCGGGGCTGCTTGCCGCCGCGGATCGGGTGCGGGTGGGCCGCGACGATCTCGCCGAGGAAGGCGTTCAGCCGGCCGGTGGGGACGCGCGTCTCCCAGCCCGCGAGGGCGGCCTCGATCGCCGGGACCAGCTTCTCCATGTGGCGGCCGGTCTTCGCGGAGACGTTGACGCGGGGCGCCCAGGAGACCTGCTGCATCTCGGTCTCGATCTCGCGTTCGAGGTAGTAGCGGCGCTCCTCGTCCAGCTCGTCCCACTTGTTGTAGGCGATGACGATCGCACGGCCGGCCTCGACGGCCATGGTGATGATGCGCTGGTCCTGGACGCTGATGTTCTCGGTGGTGTCGATCAGGATGACCGCCACCTCCGCCTTCTCCACGGCGGCGGCCGTGCGCAGCGAGGCGTAGTAGTCGGCGCCCTGCTGGAGGTGGACCTTCTTGCGGATGCCCGCGGTGTCCACGAACTTCCAGGTGACGCCGCCGAGCTCGATCAGCTCGTCGACCGGGTCGCGGGTGGTGCCGGCCAGCTCGTTGACGACGACGCGGTCCTCGCGGGCGACCTTGTTCAGCAGGGAGGACTTGCCGACGTTCGGGCGGCCGATGAGGGCGATGCGGCGCGGTCCGCCGATGGCCGTGCCGCCGAAGGTCTGCGCGGGGGCCTCGGGCAGGACCTCGAGGACGGCGTCCAGCATGTCGCCCGTGCCGCGGCCGTGCAGCGAGGAGACCGGGTACGGCATGCCGAGGCCCAGGGACCACAGGTAGGCCGCGTCGGCCTCGCCGCTCTGGCCGTCGACCTTGTTGGCGCACAGGACGACGGGCTTGCCGGCGCGGCGCAGCAGCTTGACGACGGCCTCGTCGCTGTCGGTGGCGCCGACCTTGGCGTCCACGACGAAGACGACGGCGTCCGCGGTCTCGATGGCGTACTCGGCCTGGGCGGCGACGGAGGCGTCGATGCCGAGGACGTCCTGCTCCCAGCCGCCGGTGTCGACGACCTTGAAGCGGCGGCCGGCCCACTCGGCCTCGTACGTGACGCGGTCGCGGGTGACGCCCGGCTTGTCCTCGACGACCGCTTCGCGGCGGCCGATGATGCGGTTCACCAGGGTCGACTTGCCCACGTTCGGGCGGCCGACGACGGCGAGGACGGGGAGCGGGCCGTGTCCGGCCTCCTCGATCGCGCCTTCGACCTCTTCGAGGTCGAAGCCTTCCTCCGCGGCGAGCTCCATGAACTCCGCGTACTCGGCATCGCCAAGTGCTCCGTGGTCGTACTGGTCGTTCATGAAGTCCGTTCCTCGTCGTTCGTGGTGATCGGTGGCACCCGCGCAGCGCGGTTCCACTACTGGGTTCAAGTCTCGCTCAGCGCCCGGTGAGGCGCTTGGCGTCGGCCAGGTGGGCGGTCAGCCGTCCCTGGATGCGTGCGGTGGCCTCGTCCAGCGCGGTGCGCGTACGACGGCCCGTGCCGTCGCCGGCGTCGAAGGCGGAGCCGAAGACCACGTCGACCCGGCTGCGCAGCGGCGGCAGGCCCTTGACGATGCGGCCCTTGGCCTCGGTGCTGCCCAGGACGGCCACGGGGACGACCGGGGCACCGCTGCGGACGGCGAAGTAGGCGAGCCCGGCGCGCAGGGACGCGAAGTCCCCCTCGCCCCGGGTGCCCTCGGGGAATATCCCCAGGGCGCCGCCGTTCTCCAGCACGCCCAGGGCGCGGCTGATCGCGGTGCGGTCGGTGCCGGCGCGGTCCACCTTCACCTGCCCGATCCCCTCCAGGAACGGGCCGAGCGGGCCGACGTACGCCTCCTTCTTGATCAGGAAGTGCAGCGGCCTCGGCGCGGTGCCCATGACCATGGGTCCGTCGATGTTGTGCGCGTGGTTCACGGCCAGGATGACGGGGCCGGAGGCGGGCACCTTCCAGGCGCCCAGCACGCGCGGCTTCCACAGCCCGTACATGAGGCCGATGCCGATGCGCCTGCCGACCGCCGCACCCCTGGGGGAGGGCGTACCGCTCACTTGGCGCGCCGCTCTTCGACCAGGGTCACGACGCATTCGATGACCTGGTCGAGGGTGAGTTCGGTGGTGTCGACCTCGACGGCGTCGCCGGCCTTGGCCAGCGGGGAGGTCTTGCGGCCGGAGTCGGCTGCGTCCCGCTTGATCAGCGCTTCCCTGGTGGCCGCGAGGTCGGTGGCCTCCTTGCCGCGCAGTTCGCCGCTGCGGCGGGCGGCGCGGGCCTCGGGCGAGGCCGTCAGGAAGACCTTGAGGTCGGCGTCGGGCAGGACGGTGGTGCCGATGTCCCGGCCCTCGACGACGATCCCGTCGGCCTCCTGGGCCGCCTCGGCGGCGATGGAGCGCTGGAGGTCGGTGATCAGGGCGCGCACCTCGGGGACGGCGCTGACGGCGCTGACCTTGGAGGTGACCTCCTGGGTGCGGATCGGGCCGGAGGCGTCCAGGCCGTCCACCGTGATGGTGGGGGCGGCCGGGTCCGTGCCGGAGACGATGGCCGGCTTGCCGGCGGCGAGGGCGATGGCCTGCGGGTCGTCGGTGTCGACGCCGTTGGTGATCATCCACCAGGTGATGGCCCGGTACTGGGCACCGGTGTCCAGGTAGCGCAGCCCGAGCTTGGCGGCCACGGCCTTGGAGGTGCTGGACTTGCCCGTGCCGGAGGGACCGTCGATGGCGACGATCACGGCGGACGGAGCGGCGGTTTCCACGGTGCGGGCACCTTCCTGGTTGCGCGTACGTGTGCGGGCGCGCCAAAGGCGCCCCCGCACCAGGTTACCGGCCCCGGGGGCCCGCCGTTCCCGGCCGGTCGCGCCCGGCTGCGGGGACCCGCCGCCGGGGACCCGCCGCCGGGGACGACCGCCGGGGCACGGCTACTGCTGCCGCAGCGCCCAGCCCCGCTCGCGCAGCTCGGCGGTCAGGGCGGCGACCGCCCGGGGTTCCACCATGAGCTGCACCAGGCCGGCCTGCTGGCCGGTGGCGTGCTCGATCCGCACGTCCTCGACGTTGACGCCGGCGCGGCCGGCGTCCGCGAAGATCCGCGCCAGCTCACCCGGCTTGTCGCTGATGAACACGCCCACGGTCTCGTACGCCATGGGCGCCGCGCCGTGCTTGCCGGGGACCCGGACCCGGCCGGCGTTGCCGCGCCTGAGGACGTCCTCGATGCCGGCCGCGCCGCCCTTGCGCGCGGCCTCGTCGGCGGACTGGAGGCCGCGCAGCGCCTCGACGGTCTCCGCCAGGTCGGCGGCGATGCCGGCGAGGACGTCGGCCACCGGTCCCGGGTTGGCCGAGAGGATCTCCACCCACATCCGGGGGTCGGAGGCGGCGATGCGGGTCACGTCGCGGATGCCCTGCCCGCACAGCCGGACGGCCGTCTCGTCCGCCTCCTCCAGGCGGGCGGCGACCATGCTGGAGACCAGCTGCGGGGTGTGCGAGACGAGGGCCACCGCCCGGTCGTGGGCGTCGGCGTCCATCACGACGGGGACGGCCCGGCACAGCGCGACGAGTTCCAGGGCCAGGTTGAGGACCTCGTGGTCGGTCTCCCGGGTCGGGGTCAGCACCCAGGGCCGGCCCTCGAACAGATCGGCCGTCGCGGCCAGCGGGCCGGAGCGCTCCTTGCCGGCCATGGGGTGGGTGCCGATGTAGGCGGAGGTGTCGGCGCCCAGCGCCGCGAGCTCGCGGCGCGGGCCGCCCTTGACGCTGGCCACGTCCACGTAGGCGCGGGCGAGGCCGCGTCCGATGGCGTCGGCCAGGGCGGCGGCGACGTGGGCCGGCGGTACGGCGACGATCGCGAGGTCCACCTGGCCCTCGGGGGCGTCGTCGGTGCCGGCGCCCAGGGCGGCGGCCGTGCGGGCCTGCGCCGGGTCGTGGTCGGCGAGGTGGACGCTGATGCCCCGGGCGGTCAGGGCGAGCGCCGCGGAGGTGCCGATCAGTCCGGTTCCGATGACGACGGCGGTTCTCACGGGGTGCTCCAAGGGTGATCACGTAACGACGGGCCGGGCCTGACTCAGGGTAGCCACTCGGTACCGCGAGAGGACCCGGCGGTCCGCCCTGTGGACGGTGCCGGGTCCTCGTGGACGATCTCGCCGGATCAGAGGTTCTGCTTCCGGATGATCTCCTCCAGCGACTCGGTCGGGACCTGGCCGTTCGGGGTCAGCTTGTCGACGGCCTGCGGGAGCGTCCGCGCCAGCTGGTCGGCGGCCTCGTCGGGGCTGACGCCGGCCTGCTGGGCAGCCTGCCGGAGGGCGTCGTCCGGGAGCGCCTCCTTGATCTGGGAGCCGCTCACGGGCTGGTTCTCGCCGGTGCCGATCCAGGACTGCGCCTGGTCGGCGAGCCCGGACCTGGTCAGCATGTCCAGCAGCCCGCCGAGGGGGTTGTCCGCCCCGCCCCGGGCGCCCGCGGCCGGGGCGCCCGGGGCACCGCCGCCGCCCAGCAGGGCGCCGAGGAGCGCGCCGAGGATGTCGCCCCCGCCGACCGCCGAGCCGCCGCCGGCGCTGCCGCCGCCCTGGCCGCCGCCGAGGAGTCCGCCGAGGAGTGAACCGAGGTCATTGCCCGCCATGTCCTGTGTGCCTTTCGAAGGGGGACCGGGCGCACGCGCGTCAGCGACGGGCCCGGCTGCGAGACACGGACAATGTCACCCGGATCACCCCGTACCGCCACCTGGCGCACGGCCGTCCGGCAGGGTGCGGTAGAACCACCGGCATGATCTTCCACATCGTTCCGCTCGCCGACTGGAGCGCGGCTCCCGGCTCCCCGTACGCCCCCGGCTCGCTCGCCGCCGAGGGCTTCGTGCACTGTTCGGCGGACCGGGCCACCGTGCTGGCCATCGCGGACTCCCACTACCGCGGGGTGCCCGGCGTGCTGCTCGCCGTGGAGCTGGACGAGGCCGCCCTGACGGCGGAGGTCCGCCGGACGGGGCCCGGGGACCCGTACCCCCACGTCCACGGACCGCTGAACCGCGACGCCGTGTCCCGCGTGTGGGAGGTCGTACGCACTTCCGGCGGCCCGGCGGACCTGGTCCCCTGGCTCGCGGAGTGAGACGGACGGTGTGGCGGGCTTCTCCTGGGGCCCGGCGCACGCCAGGATGCACCTCGCATCCCGGCCATCCAGCAAGGAGCCCCGCATGACCGACTCGAACACCGCCCGGCGCACCGTACTGGCGGCCGGAGCCGCCGTCCTGGCGGGCGGCACCCTCGCCGCCTGCGGGTCCGACACGGACAAGCCCGGCACCGGCGCCGGCAACGCGTCCGCCGGGCAGACGGGCGGCGCGTCCCCCGGGGCCTCCGCGCCGGGCGCGGGCGCGGAGCCGCTGGTGAAGGCCGCCGCGGTACCGGTGGGCGGCGGCACCGTCATCAAGGAGCAGAAGGTGGTGGTCACCCAGCCGACGGCCGGCTCCTTCCGCTGCTTCACGGCCGTCTGCCCGCACCAGGGCTGCCTGGTGGACAAGGTCGAGAACGGCACGATCGACTGCCCCTGCCACGGCAGCAAGTTCAAGGTCGCCGACGGGGCCGTGGTCCACGGGCCCGCGGTCAAGCCGCTCGCGGAGAAGAAGATCACCGTGTCGCCGGAGGGGGAAATCTCGCTCGCCTAGCGGGCGCCGCCCCGCCTACCCTCCCGGGATGGACGACCTCACCCTGGTCCGGGACCACACGATCTACGCCTGCGTGATGGGCTCCCGCGCCTTCGGACTGGCCACGGAGGCGAGCGACACCGACCGGCGCGGTGTCTACCTCGCCCCCACGCCGCTCTTCTGGCGGTTCGAGAAGCCCCCGACCCATGTCGAGGGGCCCCGGGAGGAGGAGTTCTCCTGGGAGCTGGAACGCTTCTGCGAGCTGGCCCTGCGCGCCAACCCGAACATCCTGGAGTGCCTGCACTCCCCACTGGTGGAGCGGCTCACCCCGGTCGGCGAGGAACTGCTGTCCCTGCGCGGGGCCTTCCTCTCCCGCCGGGCCCACACCACCTTCAGCCGGTACGCGGTCTCCCAGCACCGCAAGCTCCTCGCGGACGTCCGCGTCCACGGCGCCCCGCGCTGGAAGCACGCCATGCACCTGCTGCGCCTGCTGGCCTCCTGCCGCGACCTGCTGCGCACCGGCCGCCTCACGATCGCGGCGGGCCCCGACCGCGAGCGGTTCCTCGCGGTCAAGCGGGGCGAGGTCGGCTGGGACGAGGTCGACGCCTGGATGGCCCGCCTCGCCGAGCAGTCCGAGGCGGCCCTCTCCACCAGCCCGCTCCCCGACGGCCCGGACGAGGCCCGCGTCGCGGACTTCCTCCACCGCACCCGCCGCGCCTCGGCCTTCTAGAGCCCCGCGCGGTGGCGCACGACGAACTCGTCGAGCTCCTCGTACGCGCTCACGTACTCCGGCAGCGCCGTGCCGGCCTGCGCCGCGTCCAGCACCGCGTGCAGCGCGTCCAGGTCCCGCGCGACCGCCTCGGCCGAGGGCCCTTCGTACCCGCCGTGCTCGGCGGCCGCCTTGGCCTCGATCAGCCCGGCCAGGTATGCGGGCGCCTCCGGAACCTCCCCGAGCAGGGTGGGCAGGTGCGCCTGCACCTCGGCGGAGCGCATGAGGTGGATGCCGGTGAGCAGCGCGCGGAAGGCGTAGAGCAGGGGTTTCAGCTCGGTCGTCTTCTCGAAGAGCCGCCACTGGGTGGTGGCGAAGCCCCGGTAGTGGTGGGCGTGGTGGTGGGTGAGCACGCCCGGGGCCAGCGCGGCCAGCTCCGCGTGCGCCTCGGTCGTGTGGACCACGAGCGGGGACAGCAGCTGTTCCAGCACGTAGCCGTTGCGCCGCAGCATGAGGCGGACGAACTTGCGCAGGTCGTGCGTGACGAGGTCCAGCTCGACCCCGTCGTCCTGCCACATGCGGGTCCGGGTCTCCTCCGGGTCGCGCAGGCCGAGCAGGGCGCGCGGCGGCAGCAGGTGGGCGCCGCGCAGGTCGATGTCGGAGTCCCGGGAGGGGAAGCCGTACAGGTGGGCCCCGGAGACGGTGGCGAAGAGCAGCGGGTCGGGCTGCTCCGCGACGACGGGGGCGAGGTCGATGCCCATGGCGTCCAGCACGGGTCACGCGTCCCAGAGGGTGCCGAAGGCGAGGAGTTCCTCGCGGTACTCGATGCGGCCCTCCCAGTCGCGGGGCCAGACGTCGGCGCCGAGGTGGGCGCCGGCGAAGGCTCCGGCCAGGCAGGCGATGGAGTCGGAGTCGCCGGCGGTGCAGGCGGCGCGGCGCAGCGCGAGGAGCGGTTCGTCCGGGAAGAGCAGGAAGCACTGGAGGGCGGTGGCCAGGGCCTCCTCGGCGATCCAGCCCTCGCCGGTGGTCAGGCAGGGGTCGGTCTCCGGGGAGGGGGTGCGCAGGGCTGCCGCGAGCCGGTCCAGGACCGCCAGGCACTCGTCCCAGCCCCGGGCGATGAAGGACTCCGGGGAGGCGTCGGCGCCGGTGCGCGTCCACAGGTCGCCGAGCCAGCGCTCGTGGTAGCGGGTGCGGTTCTCCAGGGCGTACGAGCGCAGCTGCCCGACCAGGCCGGTGACCTCGGCGCCCTGCGCGAGGAGGTGCACGGCGCGGGCGGTCAGGTCGGAGGCGGCCAGGGCGGTGGGGTGGCCGTGGGTGAGGGCCGACTGGAGCTGGGCGGCGCCGGCCCGCTCCTCGTCGCTCCAGCCGGGGACGAGGCCCACCGGGGCCACGCGCATGTTGGCGCCGCAGCCCTTGGAGCCGGTCTGGCTGGCCTCCCGCCAGTCGCGCCCGGGGTCCTTGAGCAGGGCGCAGGCGCGCAGGCAGGTGTTGCCGGGCGCACGGTTGTTCTCCGGGGACCGGTACCACTCGACGAACTCCTCGCGGACCGGCCGGGCCAGTCGCAGCGGGCCGACGCTGCCGCGCTCGGCGGCGGCCCGTATGCCGCGCGCCAGGGCCAGGGTCATCTGGGTGTCGTCGGTGACGATCGCGGGCCGGGGCAGCCGCATCTGGCGCCACGGGCCGGTCTTGGCGAGGATCGAGGGGACGTCGTTGAACTCCGTCGGGAAGCCGAGGGCGTCGCCGAGGGCCAGGCCTACGAGGGCGCCCGTCGCGGCACGCTTGGTGGCGGTCACTGGGTGGGTCCTTCCGAGGGGCGGAGCAGGGGCGGGTGGAGGGTGGTCGCCGGGCCGGCCCGGTACAGCGCGGCGGGTTTGCCGCGGCCTCCGGTCAGCCGGGCGGCGCCGGGCACGGCCTGCACGAAGCCGGGCGTGGCGAGCACCTTGCGGCGGAAGTTGGGGCGGTCCAGGGAGGTGTCCCAGACGGTCTCGTAGACGGCCTGGAGCTCCCCGAGGGTGAACTCGGGCGGGCAGAAGGCGGTGGCCAGGCAGGTGTACTCCAGCTTGGAGCCCACCCGCCGCCGGGCGTCCGCCAGGATCAGCCCGTGGTCGAAGGCGAGGTCCGAGGCCCCGGCCACAGGCACCCACCGGGCCCGGTCGGCGTCGCCGCCGCCCTCCGCGGCCGGTTCGGGCATGTCGGGGACGAGGGCGGTGAAGGCGACCGACACGACCCGCATGCGGGGGTCGCGGTCCGGTTCGCTGTAGGTGCGCAGCTGTTCCAGGTGCAGGGCGGCGACCAGCGCGGGCGGCAGGCCGGTCTCCTCTTCGAGCTCCCGGCGGGCGGCCGTCTCGGCGGACTCCCGGGGCAGGACGAAGCCGCCGGGGAGCGCCCAGGCGCCCGCGTACGGTTCCTGGCCGCGCCGGATCAGCAGGACGTGCAGGGCGCCGCCGCGCACGGTGAGGACGGCGAGGTCGACGGTCACCGCGAAGGGCTCGAAGGCGTACGGGTCGTAGTTCACCGGCGCTCCGGGAGGGGCGCGGCGAAGTGCCAGCCTTCGCGGAGCAGGCCGTCGACCGCTGCCACGGCCGCGTCGAGCCGGGTCCGCCGGTCCCCGCTCACGACCGCGAAACGCCTGCCGGTGCGGGTGAGCTCCCGGCGGAAGCGGGCGGTCATCCAGGGTCTGAGCTGCGGTCCGTCGCGCAGCCCGTCGTCCTCGAAGGGCACTCCCTCGTGGTCGGTGAGCAGGTACAGGTCGCGGGGGCGGCGGGCGGCGATCCTCTCGACCTCGGCGTTGCGGCCGCCGAGGTAGCGCGCGTGCCAGATGCCGGTGGCGAAGGAGTCGGTGTCGCAGAACAGCACCGGAGAGCCGAGCCGGGCGGCCCGCTCCTCCTCCTCGTCCTGGCGGCGGGCGATCACCGGGAACTCCGCCGAGGTGAAGGTCACGTCCTCCCAGGAGGCCGCCGGGTCGACGGCGCGTGCGGCGGCGAGCTTCTCCTCGCTGTACCGCCGTCCGTACTCGGCGACCCAGCCGGTCTTGGCCCACACCCCGCCGCGGCGGCGGTAGTGCGCGGCCAGCTCCCGCGAGAGGGTGGTGGTGCCGGTGGACTCGGCGCCCAGGACGACGACCCTGCGGGTGAGGGCGGCCCGTACGCCGGGTCCGAGGAACTCCCAGGTGGCGGCCGGGTCCTCGCGCACGGCGGTCCCGGACACCGGGAACAGGCTGCGCGCCGGGTCCACGCAGACCTCCTCGGCGCCGAAGCGGCGGGCGAGTTCGCTCCCGTACTCCTCGGAGGTGAAGACGGCGTCCACGCGCCGGCGCACCGCGCCGCGGAAGATCGCCATGTGCGCCTCCCAGATGCCGGGGTCGTGCAGGTCGACGGGGACGTCGTCGACCGCGCCGACCACCTCCGCGCCGGGGTGCTCCTCGCGCATCCAGGCGACCCGGTCGGCGAGCGGTACCGACTCGACGGAGGCGGCGCAGACCAGCACGGTCAGCCGCTCGCACTGGTCCTGGGCGGTGCGCACCAGGTGGTGGTGGCCGGCGTGCGGCGGGTAGAACTTGCCCAGCACCAGCCCGTGGCCGTAGCGCTTCGGCCCGCTCATGCGGTCGCCTCCAGGGCCGTACGGGCGCCGCGCGCCGGGAGCGTGCGGTGCCAGCCGACGAGGCCGGCCACGCACAGGGCGAGGAAGCCCGCGTAGAGGACCGAGGTCAGGTACAGCCCCTTGTACGCGTAGAGCGGGATGTAGACGAGGTCGGCGGCGATCCACAGCCACCAGGACTCCAGGAGCTTGCGGCACTGCCCGTAGGTGGCCATGAGGGAGAGCCCGGTGGTGAGGGCGTCCCAGAAGGGGACGGTGGAGTCGCTGACCCGGCCGAGCAGCAGGGTCAGGGCGGCGGTCCCCACCGCCCCCGCCACCAGCAGCCAGGCCCATTCGGCGCGCGTGGTGCGGCGCACCGGCAGGGCACCGGCGGTTCCTGGTCCACCCCCGTGGGTCCAGGACCACCAGCCGTAGGCGGCGAGGGCGATGAAGACGATCTGGAGCCCGGCGTCGGCGTAGAGGCCCGCCCGGGTGAACAGCACGATGAAGAAGAGGTTGTTGGCGATCCCGACCGGCCAGTTGGCGATGTGCTGCCGGGCCACCAGCCAGACGCACACGGCGCCCGTGGCGAAGCCGAGGATCTCGGTCCAGCTCGTGTTCCAGCCCATACGGCCCACCCGCTCCCTTTAATAGTCACCCTGACTATAAACACGGGTGGCGGCCCCGGGCAAGACGCCGCGGGACAGTGGCCCGGACACGCGGAAGCCCGCGGTGCCGGGGGGCACTGCGGGCTTCGACGGGGCGGGGGCGCGGACTACAGACCGACCTCGCGCATGAGCATGCCGACCTCGGTGTTGGTCAGGCGGCGCAGCCAGCCCGACTTCTGGTCGCCCAGCTCGATCGGGCCGAAGGAGGTCCGCACGAGCTTGTCGACCGGGAAGCCGGCCTCGGCCAGCATGCGGCGGACGATGTGCTTGCGGCCCTCGTGGAGGGTCACCTCGACCAGGTAGTTCTTGCCGACCTGGTCGACGACGCGGAAGTTGTCGGCGCGGGCGTACCCGTCCTCCAGCTCGATGCCCTCCTTGAGGCGCTTGCCGATGTCGCGCGGCAGGCTGCCGGTGATCGCCGCGACGTACGTCTTCTGCACGCCGTACTTGGGGTGCGTCAGGCGGTGGGCCAGCTCACCGTGGTTGGTGAGGAGGATGATGCCCTCGGTCTCGGTGTCGAGCCGGCCGACGTGGAAGAGGCGGGTCTCGCGGTTGGTGACGTAGTCGCCCAGGCACTGGCGGCCGTCCGGGTCCTCCATGGTGGAGACGACGCCGGCGGGCTTGTTCAGCGCGAAGAACAGGAACGACTGGGTGGCGACCGTCAGGCCGTCCACCTTGATCTCGTCCTTCGGCTGGACGCGCTTGCCCTGCTCGGTCACGATCTCGCCGTTGACCTCGACGCGGGCCTGCTCGATCAGCTCCTCGCAGGCACGCCGCGAGCCCATGCCGGCCCGGGCCAGCACCTTCTGCAGGCGCTCGCCCTCCAGCTCGGCGCCGGGGAAGGTCTTCGGGGTCTTGATCACCGGCTTGTCGGCGTACCGGTCGCGCACGCGCTCCTCGATCCGCGCGTCCAGCTCGCGGGGGCGGGACTGGCCGCTGCGGCTGCCCGGACCGCTGCGCGGGCCGCCGGCGCCGCCGATGCCGGGGGTACGGGAGGGGGTGCGGGGTCCGCCCTTGGCGCCGCCGCGCGCCGACGCGCCGCGGGCACCGCCGCCGCCGGCGCGGGGGCCGCTGCGACCGCTGCGCTCGCCCTCGGGGCCCACGTCGTAGCGGCGCTCCTCGGGGCGCGGGTTGCGGATGCGGGGGGCCGGCTGGTCGCGGTCGCGCGAGTCGGAGCCGCCCTGGTAGCCGCCACCGCCCTGGTAGCCGCCGCGGGAGCCGCCGGAGCTGCCGCCCCGGTAGCCGCCGCCGGAGCTGCCACCGCGGGAGCCGCCGGAGCCGCTGCCACCGCCGGAGCCGCTCCCGCGGTAGCCGCCACCGCCGCCGGAGCCGCCGCCGCGGGCGTTACCGCGCCCGCCGCCGCCGCTGCCGCCGCTGTTCCTGTTGCCGCCACCGTTGCCGTTGCCGCTGCTTCGCATCAAAGTTCCGTCGTCTTGTCGTCGTCTACGTCAGTGTCCGGTGCGTCCGGATCGAACGACGGCACACCTTCTTGCGTCTCGGCTTCGATCGCGTCCGCCTCGGGAAGGAAGGGCGCGAGCTCCGGGAGCTCGTCAAGGCCGCGCAGGCCCATCCGCTCCAGAAAGTAGTTCGTCGTCCTGTACAGGATCGCACCTGTTTCGGGTTCCGTGCCCGCCTCGGCCACCAGACCCCGCTGGAGCAGGGTCCGCATGACCCCGTCGCAGTTCACCCCGCGGACCGCCGAGACCCGCGAACGGCTCACCGGCTGGCGGTACGCGACCACCGCCAGGGTCTCCAGGGCCGCCTGGGTGAGCCGGGCCTGCTGCCCGTCCAGGACGAAGGCCTCCACGGCCGCCGCGTACTCGGGCCGGGTGTAGAACCGCCAGCCTCCGGCGACCAGCCGCAGCTCGAAGCCGCGCCGCTGGGCGGTGTACTCGTCGGCGAGCGCGCTCAGGGCGTCCGCGACCTCGCGCGGGGTGCGGTCGAGCACCTTGGCGAGGTGCTCGGTGGTCGCCGGCTCGTCCACGACCATCAGCACGGCCTCCAGCGCGCCCTTCAGCTCCAGCCGCTCCCGCACCCCGTTCGTTCCGCTCATTCGGCCACCTCCACGACTCGGTCGAACTCGTCCGTCACCCTCGGCATCCCGTCGCCGTCCCCGCCGCACCAGCGCACGGTGAGCCGCAGCAGCGCCTCGGGCTGGTCCAGGGTGACGGCCCTCTCCCGGTACAGCTCCAGCAGCGCCAGGAACCGGGCGACGACGGTGAGGGTGTCCGGGGCGTCCTCGGTCAGCTCCTGGAACGTCGCCTCGCCGCGCGCCTTGAGCAGGCGTACGACGTGCCCGGCCTGCTCCCGCACGCTGACGAGGGGGGCGTGGATGTGGTCCACGTACACCTGCGGCGCGGCCTTGGGCTGCATGGCCCGCACCGCGAGCCGGGCGAGGCCGTCGGCCCCGATGCCGATGACCACCTCGGGCAGCAGGTCGGCGTGGTGCGGCTCCAGCCCGACGGTGCGCGGGTGGCGCCTGCCCTCCGCCTCGGCGCGGTCCTGGAAGATCGCGGCGATCTGCTTGTACGCCTTGTACTGGAGCAGCCGCGCGAACAGCAGGTCCCGCGCCTCCAGCAGGGCGAGGTCGGCCTCGTCCTCGACCTCGGCGGCGGGCAGCAGGCGGGCGGTCTTGAGGTCGAGCAGGGTGGCGGCGACCACCAGGAACTCGGTGGTCTGGTCGAGGTCCCAGTCGGGGCCCATGGCGCGGATGTGGGCCATGAACTCGTCGGTGACCTTGGAGAGGGCGACCTCGGTGACGTCGAGCTTGTGCCGGGAGATCAGCTGGAGCAGGAGGTCGAAGGGCCCCTCGAAGTTGTCGAGCCGCAACGTGAACCGCCCGTCGCCGGCGGCGCCCGGCCGGTCGGGGACGGGCCCGGGGGCCTCGGCGGCCTCGGCGGCCGACGATACGGGCCCTGCGGCCCCGGCCGAGCGGTCGGCGGACCGGTCGGTGTCTTGCGCGCAGCCCGCGCCGCCGTCAGGCGGAGCGTCAGGGGCCTGCGGAACGGCGCCGGCCTCCTGGCCGCCCCCGAGCGGCTCGCGGGCCGCAGCGGGGGCCTCAGCGGCCTCCTGGGCCGCCCCGGGGCCACGGCCCAGGCTCCGGCGGGCCGGGCGGGGGGCGGTGTCTTCGTTCGGGGGCATCGCGGTCCAGGGTGGTACGGGTTTCGGCCGAGCGGCCACGGGTGCAGCCTAGGCCCTGGCCGGGCGGAACCCCGTCTCCCGCTGCGCGGGGCCGTCCCCTACCCGCCCTTCGCCCGTTCCCCGGGCTCCGCCCGGACCCGCGCCTCAAACGCCGGCGGGGCTGAAGAACCGGGGCTCCGCCCCGGTGCGCTCAAACGCCGCGCGGGCTGGATGTGCGCAGCACATCCCAGCCCCGCCGGCGTTTGAGGCGCGGGGGTCTGGGGGCGGAGCCCCCAGGGGGTCCGGGGCGCAGCCCCGGGGAACGGGCGAAGGGCGGGGCGGGGAGCAGCCCGCGCAGCGGCAGCGCGCCCGCAGACGACCCACCGGCCCCGGCCACCCGAACCGCCCCCGGATCCAACGGCCGGAGGCCGGGCGGCGGCGCGCCGAAGAAGGGGGCTAGCGGCCCCGGAGGCGGCGGACCAGGATGCTGGCGTCGCCCCGCGACTCGAGGTCGGCCAGGACCACCGCGACCGCCTCCCGCACGATGCGGCCCCGGTCGACCGCGAGCCCGTGCTCCCCGCGGAGCACCAGGCGGGCGTGCTCCAGGTCCATGAGCTCCTCCGCGGAGACGTAGACCGTGATCTTCTCGTCGTGCCGCTCGCGTCCGCTCGGACGCCGGTTCGCGCCCCGGCTCGGGCCCTTGCCCTGCCGGGGGCCGCCGCCGGCAGAACCTTCCTGCGGCCTGCGCTGCGCGCCCACCGAACCCGCCCCCGGCACCCCGGGCACCCCGGCCTCCGCGGCCTCGCGCCCCCGGGCCTCCCCCGTGCCCCGCGTCGTGCCGTCCACCGGTGCTGCCGCGTGCTCCGCTCCCGTACCGCTGCCCGGCGCCTCCTCGGCGCCCCGCCGCGGCGAGGACGACTGGAGGGCCATCCCCCCGGTCGTGCGGAACAGTTCGTCGGCTCCGGGCAGACTCACTCGGCGGGACACCGGGCGAGCACCTCCCTGGCCAGCTGGCGGTAGGCGGCGGCGCCGACGGAGTTGGACGCGTACGTGGTGATCGGCTCGCCGGCGACCGTGGTCTCCGGGAAGCGCACCGTGCGGCCGATGACCGTGTGGTAGACGTGGTCGTCGAAGGCCTCGACCACGCGCGCGAGCACCTCGCGGCTGTGCACCGTGCGCGAGTCGTACATCGTGGCGAGGATGCCGTCGAGTTCCAGCTCGGGGTTGAGCCGCTCCTGGACCTTCTCGATGGTCTCCGTCAGCAGCGCGACACCGCGCAGCGCGAAGAACTCGCATTCCAGCGGCACGATGACCTTGTGAGCCGCCGTCAGGGCGTTCACCGTCAGCAGGCCGAGCGAGGGCTGACAGTCGATCACGATGTAGTCGTAGTCCGCCATCAGGGGCTTCAGCGCCCGCTGGAGCGTCGACTCGCGCGCGACCTCGCTGACCAACTGCACTTCGGCGGCGGACAGGTCGATGTTGCTCGGCAGCAGGTCCATGTTGGGGACCGCGGTCTTGAGCAGCACCTCGTCGGCCGACATGCCCCGCTCCATGAGCAGGTTGTAGACCGTCAGGTCGAGTTCCATCGGGTTCACGCCGAGGCCCACGGACAGCGCGCCCTGCGGGTCGAAGTCGACGAGCAGCACGCGGCGCCCGTACTCGGCGAGGGCGGCACCCAGGTTGATGGTCGACGTGGTCTTGCCCACGCCGCCCTTCTGGTTGCACATCGCGATGATCTTCGCGGGACCGTGGTCGGTCAGCGGACCCGGGATCGGGAAGTACGGCAGCGGCCGTCCGGTCGGGCCGATCCGCTCGCGGCGCTGGCGGGCAGCGTCGGGGGCGAGGGTGGCCGCGTACTCGGGGTCGGGCTCGTATTCCGCGTCGGGGTCGTAGAAGTGCCCCTCGGGCACCTGGTCGTAGTCGGCGAAACCAATGGGCGTATCGCCACCGTGGTCGCCGGCCGTGGAGTTCACGTCTAGGCCGTCCATGCTCTTTTGGGGCGTCGTCATGTGCTGGTGGTTTGCGAAGGTGCGGACCGCGACGGAGCCGACAGCTTCGAGCCCGGCAGGACCCTGTCCCCGCTCAGGCGTCCCTGCTCGACCACCTCCAGGAGCAAATGTCGACTCATTCACAAGTCGTCTTACCTCCTCGGACGTGACCAGGACACTTATCGATAGGTCAGCGTTGCACCATGCCGACGGTTGGCGACTCTATGGCGTGTCACCGCCCAGCGGCAACACAATCCGCCGGACCCGGCACGATGTGTCGGCAACCGAACACCACTCTGTCAAGGGCGTGCGCGCTGTCACTGCGAAGTTTCGCGGGTGTGCGAAAGGGTTAAAGGGTTACGTTCGAGGCGAGTTGAGCGGGCTCCGCGGGGCCGCCGCAAACGCGTCCGGCCGGACCTTGCGGGCAAGGTCCGGCCGGATACGTGAGATTGACGTCAGTCGTTGACGGTTCAGCCGAGCAGCGTGCTGAGCTCGAGGGTCTCGAGGCCGTGGGCCTCGGCGACCGGGCCGTAAACGACCTTGCCGTCATGGGTGTTGAGGCCCAGGGCCAGCGCCGGGTCACGGCGCAGCGCCTCGGCCCAGCCGAGGTTCGCGAGCTGCACGATGTACGGCAGGGTCGCGTTCGTCAGGGCGTAGGTGGAGGTGTTCGGAACCGCGCCCGGCATGTTGGCGACGCAGTAGAAGACCGAGTTGTGGACCTGGAAGGTCGGCTCGGCGTGGGTGGTCGGACGGGAGTCCTCGAAGCAGCCGCCCTGGTCGATCGCAATGTCGACAAGGACACTTCCGGGCTTCATCTTGGCGACGAGCTCGTTGGTGACCAGCTTCGGGGCCTTCGCACCCGGGATCAGCACGGCGCCGATGACGAGGTCGGCCTCGACGACGGCCTTCTCCAGCTCGTAGGCGTTGGAGACGATCGTCTTGATCTTCGTGCCGAAGATCTTGTCGGCCTCGCGGAGCTTGTTGATGTCGCGGTCGAGCAGGGTCACGTGGAAGCCCATGCCGATGGCGATCTGCGCCGCGTTCCAGCCGGAGACGCCGCCGCCGATGACCACGCACTCGCCGGCGTGGGTGCCGGGGACACCGCCGGGGAGGACGCCGCGGCCGCCGGCCGAGCGCATCAGGTGGTAGGCGCCGACCTGCGGGGCCAGGCGGCCCGCGACCTCGGACATCGGGGCGAGCAGCGGCAGCGCGCGGTTGGCGAGCTCGACCGTCTCGTAGGCGATGGCGGTGGTGCCGGACTCCAGCAGGGCGTCCGTGCACTCGCGCGAGGCCGCGAGGTGCAGGTAGGTGAAGAGGGTCTGGTCCTTGCGGAGGCGGTGGTACTCCTCCGCGATGGGCTCCTTGACCTTCAGCAGGAGGTCCGCGGTCTCCCAGACCTCGTCGGCGGTGCCGAGGATCTCGGCACCGGCGGCGACGTACTCGGCGTCCGTGATCGAGGAGCCGACACCGGCGTTCTGCTCGATGAAGACCTGGTGGCCGTTGCGGACCAGCTCATGCACGCCGGCGGGCGTGATGGCGACCCGGAACTCGTTGTTCTTGACCTCGCGGGGGATGCCGACCTTCATCGTCGATCACGGTCCTTGACTCAGGGGATATTACGGGGCACTTCCATACATACCCGCCCACAAGAACGCGCAACGGGATGCACCACTGATGTCGTGGTGAAGCCAGTCTAATGAAGGATGAGGCGCTGTCTAGCCTTGCAAACCAATAATTTCAGTCGGACACACTACGGATTTCGCAGGCTGCGGGGTCGTCCCCCAGCAATCTGTCTGCTGCGGAGCGGTGCAGCCTCGCCGCCGCCGGGTCGCCCAGACGGTCCAGCGTGTCGGCCAGCCGGACCTGCAGTGCGGCCTGGAGCCGCTGGTCCCCCGCCCGGCGCGCCAGCTCGACGGCCTCGCGGCAGGTGTGCAGTGATTCCTCGGGCCGGCCGGCGTATTCCTGGACCCGCGCCATCTCGCTCAACGCCTTTGCCTGGCCCGGGACATCGGCCAGCCGGCGGTAGCCCGCGGCGGCCGCCCGCCAGCTGCGCAGGGCCTCCCCGTAGCGGCCCGCGTAGGTGTGCACGTTGCCGAGCCGGCCGTAGAGCCTGGCCTCGTCCGCGCGCTCGCCGCGGGCCAGGGCGTGGGCGAGGGCGCGGCCGAACCAGTCGGAGGCCCGGGGCCAGTCCGCCAGCTCCTGGTACGCCCCGCCTACGGATTCCATCGCGCGGCCCGTCGCGTACGGGTCCTTCGCGGCCTTCCCGGCGCCCAGCGCGGCCCGGTACCGCGCCAGCGCCTCCTGGGTCCGGCCGGTCTCGGCGTCCAGATCGGCCAGGTTCAGCAGGGCGGCGGCCCGCTCCCGGTGCAGGCCGCGCCGCTCGGCCACGTCCAGGACGAGGCGGTGCAGCCCGTACAGCTCGGGGGCGGCCGCGTCGGTGCCCCGGTGCCCGGCCAGGGCCCGGACCAGGGCGGAGACGAGCCGGCGGGCCAGGGTGTCCAGGCCGCCGTCCGCCACGGCCAGGTGCGCGGACGCGGTCAGCGCGGGCAGCCGGGTCTCGAGCCAGGTGGCGGCCGCCCGGCGGTCGGGGAAGCGCAGGGCCCGGGGCGTCCCGTCCAGGTGCTCGCGCAGCAGCCCGTCGTCGTCCTCGTCGGTGTCGGCCATGGCCCGGCAGGAGGTGAGCAGCCGTACGGTCCGCTCCAGCATCCGGGCCCGCGCCAGCTGCACCTCGGCGGGACGCTCCTTGGTCTCCAGCAGGGCCTGGAGGAAGGGCGCGAGGCAGCCGGGCAGCAGGAAGAGGCCGTCCGGGGCGTGGCGTACGAGGCCCAGCGCGGCGAAGTCCTCCAGGGTGGACTGGGCCGCGGCGACCGAGCAGCCGGCCAGGGCCGAGGCGGTGTGCGAGTCGAGGTGGCCGGCCGGGGCGAGCGGCAGCAGGTGCAGGGTACGGCGGGCGGGCTGCGGCAGGGACTCGTACACCAGCCGGAAGGCCCGGCCCAGCGGGCCGGTGGTGCCGGGCGGCATCTCGTGGAGCTGCTTGGCGAGGTCGGCGACGGCGGCCTTGGGGTGGGCGGCGAGCCAGCCGCCGGCCAGGGTGAGCGCCGCGGGCAGCCCCCCGCACTCCTCGGCGAGGGTCTCGGCGGCACGGGGGTCGACGGCGACGCGGGTGTCGCCGATGATCCGGGCGAGCAGGCCGACGGCGGAGGCGGGGTCGAGGCCGCCGAGGGTGCAGGGGCGGACGTCGGGGATCCCGGTGAGCGGCCCCTCGGCGGTGACCACGACCAGGCACTCGGGGGTGTCCGGGAGCAGGGCGTCGACCTGCTGCGGGTCGGCGGCGTCGTCGACGAGCAGGATGGCGCGGCGGTCCTTGAGGGCCTCCCGCAGGGCGGCGCTGAGGTCGTCCTCGCCGGCCCCCGGCGGGGTGCGTTCCCCGAGCGCCTCCAGCAGGGTCCGGGCGGCCCGCTCGGTGGCGACGGTCTCCCCGCCGGGCTCGGTGAGCCGGACCCGGAGCAGGCCGTCGGGGTACTGGGGGGCCACCTCGCGTACGAACGCCTCGGCGAGGGCGGTCCGCCCGGACCCGGGCCGCCCGGCGACGAGCAGCACCCGCGCGCGGGGCGCCTTCGCCTTGCGGCCCGAGAGGGTGTCGAGCCCGGTCCGCGCGATGTCCTCGCGCAGCTCCTTGAGCTCACGCCGCCGCCCGACGAAATCCGCCACGGATCCGCTCCTCTCCCTGCCTTCGGGTTGCTGAGCGTAGTTCACGCAGAGCGACGGGCTGCGGGGAGCGCGGCCCGTAGATCGCCCGATCGGATCAGCCGATGTCCCTATTTCTGAACGCGCCACTCGCGCGGCTCGGCCGCAGGCGGCCACTCCCTCTTGACGCGCCCCTCGCGCGGCTCGGCCGCAGGCGGCCACTCCCTCTTGACGCGCCCCTCGCGCGGCTCGGCCGCAGGCGGCCACTCCCTCTTGACGCGCCACTCGCGCGGCTCGGCCGCAGGCGGCCTCCCCGGCTTCGCGCCGCTGCGCCGGACTCCGTCCGGCGGCCTGCCGGGCGGGGCCGGTTCGGGTGGCGGGGCCGGTGGGTCGTCTGCGGGTCCGCTGCCGCTGCGCGGGGCCGTGTCCCCTACCCGCCCTTCGCCCGTTCCCCGGGCTCCGCCCGGACCCGCGCCTCAAACGCCGGCGGGGCTGAAGAACCGGGGCTCCGCCCCGGACCCCGATACCGGACGCTCCGCGCCCGGTGCGCTCAATCGCCGCGCGGGCTGGATTCGCGCAGCGAATTCCAGCCCCGCCGGCGTTTGAGGCGCGGGGGTCTGGGGGCGGAGCCCCCAGGGGGTCCGGGGCGCAGCCCCGGGGAACGGGCGAAGGGCGGGGCGGGGAGCAGCGCCGCGCAGCGGGACACGCAGCTGCCCCGGCGCACCCCGGCCCGCGCAACGGCTACGGCTACGCCTCGTACGGCCGGGCAGGCCAAGGGGCGTCGGCCGGGCGGAGCGCCGCCAGGCCGCCCTCGGAGGCCAGCGCGGCGGTGAGGGCCAGGACGCCGGTGACCAGCGCCGGGTTGCCCAGCTCGCCCGCCAGGATCCCGCGGACCAGCCGCTCCCGCGCGACCCACTCCACCTGCATGTCGGCCTCCTCGGAGGAGGCCTCCGCGTACCGCTCCCCCTCCGCGTCCGCCACGTCCCGCGCGAGGAAGACCCGGATCGCCTCGTCGGAGCCGCCCGGGGAGGCGAAGAAGTCGGCCAGCACCCGCCAGTCCCCCGCCTTGACGTACGCCTCCTCGTACAGCTCCCGCTGCGCCGCGTGCAGCGGGTTCTCCCCGGGCACGTCCAGCAGCCCGGCGGGCAGTTCCCACAGCCGGTGCCGGACGGGGTGGCGGTACTGCCGGATCACCAGCACGCGGTCGTCCTCGTCCAGGGCGAGCACGCACACCGACCCCGGGTGCACCTGGTAGTCCCGGCGGGATACCGAGCCGTCCGGCATCCGCACCTCGTCGGAGCCCACCGCCGTCTTGGCGCCCTGGAAGGGGCGGCTGGTCGACACCGTCTCCCAGGTCTCCGACGTGTCCTTGATGGCGATCCCCATGGCCAGTGCCCTCCACAACGCGCGACAGCCGGGTACGGATGATCCGTACCCGGCTGCCTACGTTACCGAGCGTCAGCTACCGCGCGTCAGCCCTGCTGCTGGCGCTCCACGGCGGCCTTGACCAGGCCCGCGAAGAGCGGGTGCGGCCGGGTCGGGCGGGAGCGGAGCTCCGGGTGGGCCTGGGTGGCCACCAGGTAGGGGTGGACCTCGCGCGGGTACTCGACGTACTCGACGAGCTTGTTGTCCGGGGAGGTGCCGGAGAAGACCAGGCCGGCCTTCTTCTCCAGCTCGCCGCGGTAGGCGTTGTTGACCTCGTAGCGGTGGCGGTGGCGCTCGTCGACGTACGCGTCGCCGTAGACCTCGCGGACGATCGAGCCCTCGGCCAGCTTGGCCGTGTACATGCCCAGACGCATGGTGCCGCCCAGGTCGCCCGCGCCCTCGACGAAGGCCAGCTGCTCCTCCATGGTCGAGATGACCGGGTGCGGGGTCGAGGCGTCGAACTCGGTGGAGTTCGCGTCCTCGATGCCCGCCAGGCTGCGCGCGGCCTCGATGACCACGCACTGCAGGCCCAGGCACAGGCCCAGCAGCGGGATCTTGTTCTCGCGGGCGTAGGTGATTGCGCCGACCTTGCCGTTGACACCGCGGTCGCCGAAGCCGCCGGGCACGCAGATCGCGTCCACGTCGCCGAGCTGCGCCGCGGCACCGGCCGGGGTCTTGCAGTCGTCGGAGGTGACCCACTTGATCTGGACGCGGGCCTTGTTGGCGAAGCCGCCGGCGCGCAGCGCCTCGGTCACCGACAGGTAGGCGTCCGGCAGGTCGATGTACTTGCCGACGAGCGCGACCTTGACCTCGTGGTCGGGGTTGTGGACGCGGTCCAGCAGGTCCTCCCACACCGTCCAGTCGACGTCGCGGAAGGGCAGGTCGAGCTTGCGCACGACGTACGCGTCCAGGCCCTCGGTGTGCAGGACCTTCGGGATGTCGTAGATCGACTTGGCGTCGATCGCCGCGACCACGGCCGCCTCGTCCACGTCGCACATCAGCGAGATCTTGCGCTTGATGGAGGTGGGGACGTCGCGGTCGGCGCGCAGCACGATCGCGTCGGGCTGGATGCCGATGTTGCGCAGGGCCGCGACGGAGTGCTGGGTGGGCTTGGTCTTCAGCTCGCCGGAGGGGCCGATGTAGGGGAGCAGCGAGATGTGCACGACGAAGACGTTGTCGCGGCCGACCTCGTGGCGGACCTGGCGGACGGTCTCCAGGAACGGCAGCGACTCGATGTCGCCGACCGTGCCGCCGACCTCGGTGATGACGACGTCGACGTCCTCGGTCGCCATGCGGCGGATGCGGTGCTTGATCTCGTTGGTGATGTGCGGGATGACCTGCACGGTGTCACCGAGGTACTCGCCGCGGCGCTCCTTGGCGATGACCGTGTTGTAGACCTGGCCGGTGGTGACGTTGGCCGAGCCGTCGAGGTCGACGTCGAGGAAGCGCTCGTAGTGGCCGATGTCCAGGTCGGTCTCGGCGCCGTCGTTGGTGACGAACACCTCGCCGTGCTGGAAGGGGTTCATCGTGCCGGGGTCGACGTTCAGGTACGGGTCGAGCTTCTGCATCGTGACCCGCAGGCCGCGCGCCTTCAGCAGCGCACCCAGGCTGGAGGCCGTCAGGCCCTTGCCGAGGGACGAAGCGACACCCCCGGTGACGAAGATGTGCTTGGTCGTCATGGATTTGGGCGGCATCGCCAAGAGGGGGCTCCCGTGGTCGCGAGGTGAGGTGCGTCCGGCGACTTCTCCCGTTTCCGGGGGTGCCGAAGCTGCGGTTTCGGGGCCCCTGATTCGCACAGGCAGACCACCGGTCCACGGGGTACCAGCCTATCAGCGCCCGGGACGGTCCGCCTCCGGGCGCGCTGCGCGACGCCGGGCGCCGCTCCCCCGGTCGGCCGTTACCGCAGGTCACCCGTTTGGCCGAGTGACATTGTCCCGATACTTAAGGAGATCACTAGGGTTCGCTCATAACGTGCTCGCACACCGCTGCACATCGTCGCCGAGCAGTCCGGCAGACGGCGTAACAACGCCGGTTCCGGCAATCTAGGACTCGACGCGGGGATCCCTGCGCACAGGAGACCGCGCGACAGCGCATTGCAAGCGCCCTTCGGGGCGGACGTGGCCGTTCGACTGGAGACCAACGTGTCCGGGCGCATCGAGGATTACGCACTGATCGGGGACATGCAGACCGCGGCGCTGGTCTGCCGGGACGGCTCGGTGGACTGGTTGTGTCTGCCACGTTTCGACTCCCATGCCGTCTTCGCGAGCCTTCTGGGCACCGAGGAACACGGGTTCTGGCGCATCGGCCCGGCGTTCCCCTCGGGTGCGGAGCCGCCGCGGGCCGCCCGCCGGCGCTACCGGGGGGACTCCCTGGTGCTGGAGTCGGAGTGGGACACCCCGCGCGGGACCGTCCGCGTCGTCGACTTCATGCCGCCGCGCGAGGACCACGCGCCGCAGCTGATCCGCATCGTGGAGGGCGTCAGCGGGCGCGTCCCGATGCGCTCGGCGCTGCGGATGCGCTTCAGCTACGGGCGGGTCGTGCCGTGGGTGCACAAGGTGGACGGGCGCACCGTGGCCGTCGCCGGCCCGGACTCGGTCTGGCTGGACTCCGACGCGCAGACGTACGGCAAGGACCTGACGACGTACTCCGACTTCACGGTCGGGCCCGGCGACCGCGTGGCCTTCGCGATCAGCTGGCAGCCCTCCCACAAGGGCGCCCCGGAGACCCCGGACGCGGCGGCGGCGCTGGAGGCGACCAGCGAGTTCTGGCGCGAGTGGGTGGACCTGTGTACGTACCACGGGCCCTACCGGGAGGCGGTGATCCGTTCGCTGATCACCCTCAAGGCGCTCACGTACGCGCCCACGGGCGGGATCGTCGCCGCGCCGACGACCTCCCTCCCCGAGGAGATCGGCGGCGTCCGCAACTGGGACTACCGCTACACATGGCTGCGCGACGCCGCCATCACCCTGTCCTCGCTGCTGCGCACCGGCTACCGCGGCGAGGCCGCCGCCTGGCGGGACTGGCTGCTGCGCGCGGTGGCCGGCGACCCGGAGAACCTGCAGATCATGTACGGGATCGCCGGCGAGCGCGAGCTGGGCGAGACCGAGCTGGACTGGCTGCCCGGCTACGAGAACTCGGCGCCGGTGCGCGTCGGCAACGGCGCCGCCCACCAGCTCCAGCTCGACGTGTACGGCGAGGTCACCGAGGCCCTGCACCTGGGCCACATGACGGGCCTGGCCCGCAACGACTACGCCTCGGTGCTCCAGCTGAAGCTGATCCGCTACCTGGAGACCCACTGGATGGAGCCGGACGAGGGCATCTGGGAGGTGCGCGGTCCCCGCCGCCACTTCGTGCACTCGAAGGTGATGGCGTGGGTGGCCGTGGACCGCACGATCAAGCTGATCGAGAGCGGGGACGCGGACGGCCCGCTGGAGCGCTGGCGCGAGATGCGCGACGCGATCCACGCGGACGTGTGCGAGAAGGGCTACGACCCGGAGCGCAACACCTTCACCCAGTCCTACGGGTCGCGGGAGCTGGACGCCTCCCTGCTGCTGATCCCGCAGATGGGCTTCCTGCCGCCCGACGACAAGCGGGTCATCGGCACCATCGAGGCGATCCAGCGCGAGCTGTCGACCCCGGACGGTTTCATCCTGCGCTACCCGACGGCCGGCGAGGAGGCCGGGGTGGACGGGCTGGAGGGCGACGAGGGGGCCTTCCTGGCGTGCTCGTTCTGGATGGCCGACGACCTCGCCATGATCGGCCGGGTCGACGAGGCCCGCCGGCTCTTCGAGAAGCTGCTGGCGCTCCGCAACGACCTGGGGCTGCTGGCGGAGGAGTGGGACCCCAAGCTCCAGCGTCAGGTGGGCAACTTCCCGCAGGCCTTCAGCCACGTTCCGCTGATCGACACGGCGCTGCGGCTGACGGCGAGCGGGGCCTACGGCGGCTGACGCGCGGGTCCGGGGCCGCCCGCCTAGCCTGTAAGGGTCCTTTGCCCTCCACGGGAAAGGGGGGTGGCCATGGCGCCCCTCTCGAAGGCGGGCGCGGCCCTCGCCGCGCTCCGCGAGGATCTGGCCGGTGACGTCTTCGCCCCGGACGACCCGGGGTACGACGGGGCCCGGACCCTGTTCAACGCGATGATCGACCGCAGGCCGGCGGTGATCGCCCAGTGCGAGGGCGCCTCGGACGTGGTGACGGCGGTGCGCTTCGCCCGCGAGCTGGACCTGCCGATCGCGGTGCGCGGCGGCGGGCACAGCGTGGCGGGGATGTCCCTCAACGACGGCGGCCTGGTCGTGGACCTGCGCCGGATGCACGCGGTGACCGTCCATCCGGCGGCGCGGGCCGCGCACATCGGGGGCGGTGCCGTGATGAGCCACCTGGACCGGGCCTGCGAGCCGTACGGGCTGGCGACCACCGGGGGCCGCGTCTCCACCACCGGCGTGGGCGGCTTCGTCCTGGGCGGCGGCACGGGCTGGCTCGACCGGAAGTTCGGCCTGGCGGTGGACAACCTGCTGGGCGTGGACCTGGTCACCGCCGACGGCGAGCTGCTGCACGTCACGGCCGACGACCACCCGGACCTGTTCTGGGGGCTGCACGGCGGCGGCGGGAACTTCGGCGTCGCGACCTCGCTGACGCTGCGGCTGCACGAGCTGCCGCAGATGTCGATCGCGTTCCTGCTGTACCTGCCGGAGCGCGGCCCGGACGTGGTGCGCACCTTCCGGGACGTCATCGAGTCGGGTCCGCCGGAGGCGGGCGGCGGCGCGATCTACATGACGGCGCCGCCCGAGGAGTTCGTCCCGCCGCACCTGGTGGGGCTGCTGGTCGCAGGCGTGCTGCTCACGTACGCGGGCCCGGAGGAGGGGCTGCGCAAGCTGGCCGAGCCGCTGCTGGCGATCCCGCACGAGGTGGAGATGGTCACGCCCATCCCGTACGCCGACCTCCAGTGCATGATCGACGACCCGCCGGGCCTTCGTAACTACTGGTCGGCCGAGTACCTGACCGGTGCGCCGGACGCGTTCGTGGACGCGTTCTGCGCGCGGGCCGGCTCGATGCCGGTGCCGACGGGCACCCAGCACGTGCTGTTCCCGCAGGGCGGGGCCATCGCCTCCGGCCCGGCCGGCTACCCGGTCCCCTACCGTGACGCGCCCTGGGCGGTGCACCCGTTCGGGATGTGGGAGGACCCGGCCGACGACGACCGGGTCCGGGAGTGGGTCAGGGAGGTCCGCGCCGACGCCCGCCCGTGGAGCACCGGCGCGGTGTACCTCAACTTCACCGGGGACGAGGGCGCGGACCGGGTCGCGGCCGGCATGGGCGCCGAGAACATGCGGCGCCTGGGCGAGCTGAAGCGGCGTCACGACCCGGACAACGTCTTCCGCTTCAACCACAACATCAAGCCCCTGTGAGGCGCCCCCGCGCGCGTCCGGGGCGAGGGCGTCAGGTGAGGGCGGCGATCACCTCCCGGGCGGCCCGCTCGCCCTCGGTGGCGCCGCCCTCCATGAAGCCCTGGAAGTCGTAGCTGCAGTGCTCGCCGCCGATGTGGATCCGGCCCTGCGCGGTGCCCTCGTACTTGGCGTAGCGGTGCAGGTAGCCGGTCGGCCAGTACGAGTACGCGCCGAGCGAGTACGGGTTGCGGTGCCAGGCGGAGAGCTGGGCGCGGCCGGTCCAGGCCGCCTTGGTGCCGGGGTAGAAGGAGTCGATGCCGGTGAGCATCCGGCCCGCGAGGGCGCGTACGTAGGGGTCGGAATCGGTGGCGAAGGGGCTGCCGGGGGTGAGCGAGCCGGCCAGGGTGCCGCCGCCGTACTGGAGCAGGATGCCCCCGTTGCCCGGCTGGACCTTGGTGGTGTCCCAGGTCTGCTGGACGTCCAGGTCGGTGAAGCAGTCGCCGGCCGACACCCCCGGCCAGGGGCCGCGGCCGCGCCAGGGGCGGCTGGTGAACTGCATGTTGAGCTTGGTGCAGTAGCCCATGCGGGCGTCCCGCAGGAGGTTCCTCATCAGCGGGTCGAAGCCCGCCTGGGAGGTGTCGATGCGCTGGAGGACCGGCAGGGGCAGGCACAGGACGGTGTGGTCGGCGACGGCCGTGCGGGTGGCGCCGGAGTCGTCGAAGGTGAGGGTCTGGGTGCCGTCGGCGTTGGCGCGTACGGCGAGCAGCGAGCGGCCCATGACGAGCGTGCCCGGGGTGAGGGCGGCGGCGATGGCGTTCGGGAGGCGGTCGTTGCCGCCGACGACGTGGTAGCGCTCGTTGGACAGGCCCCAGACGTTGAAGTTGCCGGGGTTCGGCTGGTAGCCCATCAGCAGGACCAGGGCGAGGGCGGACTGCTGGTCCGTGTCGGCCCCGTACTCGACGTTGTACGCCACGTCGATGAACCGGCCCAGCTGCGAGGTGTGGCCGCCCGGGATACGGGTCTCGATCCACTCGTACAGGGTCATGTCGTCGAGGGCGGTCCCGGCCGGGGTGGAGCTGTTCCAGCTGACCTCGCCGGCTTCCTGGAGGTCGCGGCGCAGCGCCTGGTAGACGGCCTTGAAGTCCTCGTCGGCCTGGGTGCGCGGGTAGTAGGTCCCGTTGAACCACAGGACTTCCTCGGCTCCGTTCGGGCCGCCGCCGAGGAAGTCCTCGACGGGCAGGTCGAAGCGGCGGCACAGTTCCAGGATCTTCTTGTGGCTGGTGTCGATCAGCTCGCCGCCGATCTCGGAGGTCTGTCCGTACGCCCACAGGGAGCGCTGGGTCCACATGCGGCCGCCGACGCGGGCCGGGTTGGCCTCGTAGAGGGTGCAGGGGACGCCCGCGTCCTGGAGGGTGAGCGCGGCGGTGAGGCCGGAGATCCCGGCGCCGACGACGGCGACGCGGGCCGGGGCGGCGGGCTTCTTCGCGGGGGCGCCGTCCACGGCGTACGCGGTGGCGGCCGTCGCCGAGGTGGCGAGGGCGGTGCCGAGGCCGAGTGCGGCGGCTCTGGAGAGGAGTTCGCGGCGGGTGGAGCCGCGTACCTCGGCGACGGGAAGCCGCAGCCGGCGGGCGGCGGAGTGCTCGGCGGCGAGTCGCTGGAGCGCGTTCATCAGTGGCGTACGGGCCATGGCGGTGGCTCCTTCTCAGACGTTCGCGGCGGAGGGGCTGGAGTCGTCGGCGGGCTCGCCGGCGGGCTCGTCGGTGCGTTCGGCGGAGTCCTCCAGGACCACCCGCCCGATCACCTCGTAGCGGGCGGGGGCCTTGAACTTCAGCCAGAGGCCGAGTCCGAGCCCGCCAAAGAAGACGGACCCGACGATCCACGGGATCAGCGTGAAGAAGAACGAGTCGGCGGCGAGCCCGGCCGCCGTCCTCATGTTGACCAGCAGCAGGACGACCACGGCGGCCATGGCGACGCCCCCGGCCAGCGGTGCCGTGAAGGTGCGGAACCAGTGCCGGTCCTCGGGGTGGTTCTTGCGGAAGTAGCCGATCACCGCGAAGGAGCAGAGGGTCTGGACGATGAGGATCGCCATCGTGCCGAGGATCGCGAGCAGCGTGTACAGGTGGACGTACGGGTCCTGACCGGTCAGCCAGAACAGCCCGACCAGGCCGGTGGCGATGGCCGTCTGCACCAGGGAGGAGACGTACGGCGACCCGTGCTCGGCGTGCGTACGGCCGAGGGCCGGGTGCAGGAAGCCCTCGCGGCCGATCGCGTAGAGGTAGCGGGCGGCGCACTGGTGGAAGGCCATCCCGCAGGCGAAGGAGCCGGTGAGCAGCAGCCACTGGAAGGCGTCGACGGCCCAGGCGCCGATGAAGGCGTGGGTGGGGGCGAAGAAGAGGTCGAGGGGGCTGGTGGAGGCGGAGAGCTCCACGGACCGGGAGAGGCCGTTGCCGGCGATGGTCATCCAGGAGACGTAGATGTAGAAGAGGCCCACTCCGACGACGGAGATGATGGTGGCCTTGGGGATGACCCGCTTGGGGTCGCGGGACTCCTCTCCGTACATCGCGGTGGACTCGAAGCCGACCCAGGACCAGAAGGCGAAGAAGAGGCCGAGTCCGGCGGAGGTGCCGGTGAAGGCGTTCTTCGGGTTGACGGGCTCCAGCGGGATGCCGTCGGGACCGCCGCCCGCGATCAGTACGGCGGTGGCCACGGCGAAGAGCACCGCGATCTCGGCGACGAGCATCACGCCCAGCGCCTTGGCGGTGAGGTTGATGTCGAAGTGGGCGAGGACGGCGGTGACGGCGAGCATGGCGGCCGCGTAGAGGATCCACGGCAGGTCCACGCCGAGCTGGTCGTGGACGGTCGTCTTGGCGAAGTAGGAGAAGACGCCGACGATGGAGGCCTCGAAGACGATGTACGCGAGGACGGCGAGCATCCCGGAGGCCATGCCGGCGATCCGGCCGAGGCCGTGCGAGATGTACCCGTAGAAGGCGCCGGCGGCGGTGATCCGCTTGGCCATGGCCACGTAGCCGACCGCGAAGACGGTGAGGACGACGGTCGCGAAGAGGTATCCGGCGGGGGCGCCGGTGCCGTTGCCGAAGCCGACCGCGATGGGGAGGTTGCCGGTCATGGCGGTGATCGGCGCGGCGGTGGCGACCGCCATGAAGACGACGCCGACGAGGCCGACGGAGTTGGCCTTCAGGCGCTGGACCGGGGGTGCGGCCCCGGCGGCGGCGGGCGGAGGCGTGGCGCTGGCTCTGCTCATGGGTCCTCGTTCCTGCTTGCTGGTCTGTCGTGCCGGCCTGTTTTCCTGCTCTGTCCGAGGGCCGACACTCTCCACCGGCGTGACGCACGCCACAATCGGCACGGGGTCCGATAATCTTCTTGCCGGAGCGACGAGTTGTCGGTCCGGACGGGGGGCATATCGGACTCCGTAACCGCCCGGTGATGTGCGCGGAACAAGGCGGCCGGTAGCGTCCGCGATATGGACAACCAGGGCGGAATCACGGTTCAGCGGGCACTTGAGCTGCCGGGGCTGCGCGGCGGGCTCCCGGAGGTCGTCGCCTGCGCCGACCGGCTGGGACGGACCGTCCGCTGGGTGCACGCGGGCGAGGTGCCGAACATCGCCTCACTGCTCAAGGGCGGCGAACTGCTGCTGACCACCGGACTCGGGCTGGGCACCCGCCCGGCCGAGCAGCGCGCCTTCGTACGCCGCCTCGCGGACCGGGGCATCGCCGCGCTGGTCGTGGAACTGGGCCCGCGCTTCAGCCGGCTGCCCGCCACGATCGTCGAGACGGCCAAGGCCGCCGGGCTGCCGCTCGTCCAACTCCACCGCGAGGTCCCCTTCGTGACGGTGACGGAGGAGGTCCACACCGAGATCGTCAACGGCCACTACGCCCTGCTCCAGCGCGCCGAGGAGGTCCACCGGCGCTGCACGGAGGCCCTGCTGGGCGGCGGCGGCATCCCCCAGGTACTGCGCATCCTGGCCGACTTCACCGGCAACCCCGTGTTCCTGGAGACCCCCGACGGCCAACTCCTCTACGCGGCCGGAGCGGTGGCCGGGGAGGCGGCGGCCGACCCCCTCCAGGTGTGGGAGGGGCTGCGCGGGCAGCGCGCGGCCGAGCCGTCGGCCAACGCGGTCGTGGTCGACGTACCCGGCGGCGGCCACGGCACCGGGTCGGTCCGGGCGCGGGTCGTCCTGGTCGGGGTGGCGGCGCCGCTGCTGCCCGTGCACCGGATGGCGGCCGAGCGCACGGCGGGGGTCCTCGCGGTGGTGCTGATGCAGGCCCGGCAGGAGGAGGAGCTTGCCGCGCGCGGCCGGGGGGACTTCCTCACCGACCTGGCGGAGGGCCGCATCTCGGCGGAGGACGCCCCGGCGCAGGCCCGGGTCCTGGGCTTCCGGCCGGGGACGGGGCCGCTGCTGCCGATCGTGATGCGGCTCTCCACCGACCTGGGGGTCTCGGGGAACTGGGCGGTGCTGGCCCGGGCGGTCCTGGAGGAGCTCTCCTCGGTCGGGGTACCGGTGCTGCTCGGCGTCCGCCCGGTCGAGGGCCGGGTGCCGCTGCTGGTCTCCCTGCGCACCGAGTCGGAACGCACGGCCGTCGCCGACCGGGTCGCCGCCGCACTGCGGGCAGGCGTCGAACGGGCCGGCCTCGACCGGGCCTCCGCCCCGCCGGCCGTGGTCGTCGGCGTCGCGGGCGGCTGGGCGGCCGCCTCCTCGGGCCTGCGGCACGCCGCCGAGACCGCCACCGCCGCCCACGGCCTGCCGGCCCGGCCCTGGTACGACGCCCGCCGCCTGGACATCGACCTGCTGCTGTGGCGGCTGCGCGAACACCCCGACCTGGCGGCGTTCGTGGACCGCGCGATCGGCGCCCTACGGGTCCACGACGCCACGTCCCGCCCCCCGCTGCTCCCCACCCTGGAGACGTACCTGGCCCACGCGGGCCGCAAGGCCGAGACCGCGCGCGAGCTCCACCTGAACCGCCAGACCCTGTACAACCGCCTGGCCCGCATCTCGGAACTCCTGGGCACGGACCTGGACGACCCCGAAACGGTCCTCTCCCTCAGCCTGGCCCTCCGCGCACGACGGCACACGGCGTCCTGAGGGGGGTGGGGGGTGCGGGCTCGGGCGCGCTATCTCCCCCTCGACCCCGTGGGGTGGGGCGGGGGTTGCCCACCCACCTCCCTGGGTGCGGGGGGGGTGGCCGGGGGCGGTATCCCCACGGACCGGATCAGAGCTCGTTGGGGGCTTCCCGTCAGTCCCATCGTCCTTCCGTGCCGTGCCGGCCTGTCAAGGGCGCTCCTTCGTCGCGTCGCTTCGCGATGGCCTTCGGCCACCCTTGACAGGCCGACCCGCCCCGGAAAGCCGAAAGACTGCCGGGAAACCCCCAAAGAAACGGCACGGTCCATGATCAAGGGACGGGTCCGTCAGGGATGGGCGAGGGGCCGGGCCATGCCCGGCCGGGCATCCCGCCCCGCCCAGCCCCGGTCCGGGGCCAGGGGTGCGACTACCTGCACGAGAGGTTGATCAGAGAGGCTTGCGGACCACCCAGACGCATCTGATCGCTACGCGCTTCTCCCGGCTTGGCGTCCGGCGACCGTCTGGGGCTGGTACCTGCACCAAAAGTCGATCAGAGCAGGGCGGAAGCGCAGGGGCGCGTCAGATCGCTACGCGCTTCTCCGGTCTCGGCGGCCGGCGGCCGTCTTGGGCTGGTCAAATGCGGCTGCGGGTTCTCCCTCCCGGGGCCGGTGTCAGTAGGCTGGCCGAATGATTCGGACGGTCGTTCTGGACATCGGCGAGACGCTCACCCGGGACGACCGCTACTGGGCGGCTTGGGCCGACTGGCTCGGTGTGTCCCGGCATACGCTTTCCGCGCTGGTCGGTGCCGTGGTCGTGGACGGCAGGGACAACGCGGACGCGATCCGCATGCTGCGCCCGGGCGTTGACATCTCCGCCGAGTACGCCGCGCGGGATGCGGCCGGTCTTGGTGAGCGGCTCGATGAGTCGGACCTCTACGAGGACGTCCGGCCTGCACTGGCAGCGCTTCGTGCTGCCGGGGTGCGCGTGGTCATCGCGGGCAACCAGAGTCGACTGGCGGGAGATCTGCTGCGCGCGCTCGACCTGCCGGCGGATCTGGTCGTCACCTCGGGCGAGTGGGGTGTGGCGAAGCCTGCGCGTGGGTTCTTCGAGCGAGTGCTGGCGGTGTCGGGCAGTCCGGCGGACGAGACGCTGTACGTCGGTGACCATCCGGCCAATGACATCCATCCGGCACGGGCGGCCGGGCTGCGGACCGCACACCTGCGACGGGGGCCCTGGGGGCACTGGTGGGCTGATGATCCTGAGGTGAGGGCCGCGGCGGACTGGTCCATCGCCTCCCTTGCCGAGCTGTCCGACATCGTCAAACAGCAGGCACGCCCCTCTGGTTGAGCACTACGGTGCGCGCATGGCCGAACACATCGGGCAGCGCATCGCCTCACGGCGCCGGGCCCGGCGCATGACGCAAGCCGATCTCGCCCGAGAGGCGCACGTCTCACTTTCGATGGTCAAGGCGTGTGAGCGGGGTGTGCGCATGCCCAGCGCGTCGACGCTGGAGGCGATCGCGGCCGCGCTCGCCGTGGACGCCTCTCGCCTCGACCCCGCGTACACGGGAACGAGCCGCCGGGTCCACGCCGCCCTTCCGGCGATCTCTGCGGCCATCGCCGGATACGAGTGCGCCTTCGACCCGCCACAGGGCACGCTGGACCAGATCCGCAGCGAGGTTGCTGCCGCGGTGGAGTGGCGCCTCGCCGCTCAGTACGGGCTGATCGCTGCCCAGGCACCCCGGCTCCTGGGGGAAGCGCTGGCCCATCTGCACAGGGGCGAAGCCGCCCGGCTGGTCGTGGCAGCCGCCCGGGCGGCTGATGCCGTGGCTTACAAGTACGGGGCGCACGACCTTTCGGCTCGGCTGATCGACGTGATGCGATGGGCAGCGGTCCAGGCCGATGACCCGGTCGTGTCCGCCACCGTCGCTTACGTTCAGGCGGAGACCTTCCTCGCCGCCCATGCTCATCGCGCCGGACAGATCGTGCTGGAGCGCGCGCTGGATGCGACGCCCGTGCCGCTCGATGACTTGTCGACCGCCGTGCTCGGCGCGCTGCACATGCGGACGGTTGTGGTGGCCGCGCGTGCCGATGATCCGGACGCTGCGGACGGCCACTTGCGGGAGGCGAGGATGCTTGCGGAACGACTTCCGGAAGGTGTGTACCTCGGCACCGCATTCGGACCGTCCAGCGTCCGTATCCACGAGGTGGCTCTCGCCGTCAGCCTCGGCCGGGGCCACATCGGCCGTGCTCTCGACGTTGCCCGTGGCTGGAGTCCGGGCGATGAGATCCCGGCGGAGCGCCGGTCAGGATTCTGGATCGAGGTGGCACGAGCGCAGTTGTGGTCGGGAGACCCGGACGATGCCTTCGAGTCCCTCAAGACGGCCCGCCGACACGCGCCGCAGCATGTGCGCCAGCATCCGTGGGCCCGAGAGGACATTGCAACGATCCGTCGGCTCAAGCGCGCTGATGCGAAGTCCCTGACGGCGTACGCCGAGTGGATCGGTGCGGTCTGAGCAACCCTCCGGAGGGATACACGATGTGTCCCTTGGAACCCTTGCGGTAGCCCACCATCTGTCTGCCCCACCGCACAGGCAGATGAGAGGGACCATGACCACGGACATCAGACTTCACGGTGAAACCTGCCGGGCATGCGGCGAAGTACGGACGCCCAGCCCGGACCTGCTCGCTCGCGCCTGGGCCGGCTGGCAACGCTTCCTCGCCTCCATCGAGGAGCATGCCGATGAGTGAGCAGTACGAGTACGTCCCCCACCGCCTCCTCCGCCGTCGCGTCCGCGACATCGCTTCCGGTACCGAAGGCGTGCTGATGGCCGTGATCAACGAGAACGTCTCCGACACCGGCATCGAACGCTGGATGGAACTGGCCTACATCCGGGGCGCATGCGGCCGCGAATTCACCACCGCCGCCACCAACGTCGAACCCGCCCCGGACCAGCCCAAGACGGCCGCCGGCCGCCGAGACCGGAGAAGCGCGTAGCGATCCGTCTCGCCTGTCGGATTCCTGGGCCGATCTGTTCGTCCTCCAGTGCGGGTATCCGCCCAAGACGGCAGCCGGTCGCCGAGATCAGAGGAGCGCGTAGCGATCTGATGCGCCTGCCGGACTCCCAGGTGGTTTTCCTCCTCCGCTGGTGCGGGTATCAGCCCCGGACGGTCGCCGGACGCTGAGAAAAGAGGAGCGCGTAGCGATCTGTCGCGTCTGGGGGGTCTGGAGGATGCGCTGATCAACCTCTCGTGCGGGTAGTCGCGTACGTGTCCGGAATACGGCTCTTGAGGGGCCGGATGTCGGGCGGGCCGGCCCCCGGCCCCTCGCCAGGTCCCTGAGAGACCCGTCCCTCCATCATGGACCGTCCCGTTTCTTTGGGGGTTTCCCGGCAGTCTTTCCGCTTTCCGGTTCGGGTCGGTCGGTCAAGGGTGGCCGAAGGCCATCGCGTAGCGACGCGACCGAAGGGAGCGCCCTTGAGGGACCGGCCCGAACCGGAAGGACGATGGGACTGACGGGAAGCCCCCGCCCCTCCCTGAGACGGGCGAGGGGATCCCGCCCACCCGGCCACCGGCCCGCAGACAGGGAGGCGGGTGGGCAAACGCCGACCCACCCCAACCCCTCGAGGGGAGATAGCGGGCCCGCGCGGCGCCTCAGCGCCTCAGCGCCTCAGCGCCTCACGAGATCGGGCGGTCCATCAGTTCGTCGTAGACCGCCAGGACCTGCGCCACCGTGTCGTCCTCCGACGGCCACGTCGCCGCCTGGGCGCGGCCCGCCACCGCGAGGGCGGCGCGGCGGTCCGGGTCGTCCAGGAGGGCGGCGACCGCACCCGCCAGGGCGCCCGAGTCGCCGTACGGGACCAGGACGGCCGCGTCGCCGACCAGTTCCGGGACCGCGCCGACCTCGGTGGCCACCAGGGCCACCCCCGCGCGCAGGGCCTCCTGCGCCAGCAGGGAGCGGCCCTCCCAGCGGCTGGGGAGGACGGCGACGTCCGCCGCCGCCAGCAGGCGGTCCGCGTCGCGGCGGCGGCCCAGGAGCCGTACCGGGAGGCCCTCCTCCTCGATGCGCCGGGTCAGTTCGGGCCGCAGCGGCCCCTCCCCCGCGATCACCAGCAGCGGCTGCGGCTCCATCACCCGCCACGCCCGTGCCGCGTCCAGCAGGACGGAGTACCCGCGCCGCGCGACCAGGCTGCCGACCGTGATGATCAGCGGGCGTTCCACCGCGCCGAGCTCCGCCCGGGTCTTGCCGGCGTCGGGCAGCGCCGCCGCGGGCGGTACGGCCACCGCCGCCAGCCGCGCGTCCCGCGCCCCGCGCCGCCGCGCGAGGTCGACCTGGTCGGAGGAGGAGCCGAGCACCACCGCCGCGGCCCGGGCCACGTGCCGCTCCAGGAGCCGGCTCAGCCGCCCGAGCGCCCCCTCGGGCTCCGGCACGCTGCCGTGCCAGGTCACCACCAGCGGCACCCGCCGCCCCCGCCCGAGGCCGTGGCGCAGCGCCAGGGCGGCCCGCATCCCGGCCCGGATCCCGTGGGCGTGCACCACGTCGGCGCCGGCGCAGGCGGCCCGCAGGGCGCTCCCGGCGTCGGGGGTGAACTCGGCCCCGGCGCCGGTGAAGTCGTACTCCCCCTCGGCCGCGACGGGGGCGCACACGGTGACGCGTACGCCCCGCGCCGCCAGTCCCGTCGTCAGGGACCGCACATGGGCGCTGCTGCCCGCGCCCGCACCGCCGAGGACCTGGACGGCACGCAGCGGGGGCCGCCCGTACGGCTGTGCGGGGGGCGGGAAGGAGGCCGGGGAGCTGCTCACGGGCCGTAGCTCCAGGGTGAGGAGTCAGAGACGTCGCCCAGGATGCCAGTCCGCACGCGCGTTCCGGGACCATACGGGTGCGGATCCCGTACGAGATACCGCAGTGCGCCCCCCAGCCTCACCCACACGGGCTAACGGGTCCGGCGGTCACGCGTCCGCGCGCGCCGCCTCCAGCAGTTCCTCGGCGTGGGCCCGGGCGGTCTGGGAGTCCTCCTGGCCGGCCAGCATCCGCGAGAGTTCCCGGATCCGGTCCTCGCCCTCCAGGACCGTCACGCCGGAGCGGGTCACCGAGCCGTCGACGGTCTTCTCCACCAGCAGCTGGCGGTCCGCGAAGGCCGCCACCTGCGGCAGGTGGGTGACGACGACGACCTGCGCGGACTTGGCGAGCTTCGCGAGCCGCCGACCGATCTCGACGGCCGCCTTGCCGCCGACGCCCGCGTCGACCTCGTCGAAGAGGTACGTGGGCACGGGGGTGGTGCCGGCGAAGACGACCTCGACGGCCAGCATGACGCGGGACAGTTCGCCGCCGGAGGCGCCCTTGGCGATCGGGCGGGGCTGGGCGCCGGGGTGCGGGGCGAGCAGCAGCTCGACCTCGTCCGCGCCCGTGGGCCCGTACGCGACCGGCCGCCCGCCGACCTCGACGCCCTCGGCGTCCTCGGTCTGGCGGATGTCGATGGTCACCCGGGCGTGCGGCATGGCCAGGGAGGCCAGCTCGGCGGTGACCGCGGCGGCGAAGCGTTCGGCGGCCTCCGTCCGGGCGTCCGTCAGGGCCTGCGCCAGCAGCGACAGCTCCTCGCGCAGGGCGTCCCGCTCGGCGGTGAGTTCGGTGATCCGCTCGTCGTCGCCGTCGAGTTCCAGCAGCCGTGCCGAGCCCTTCTGGGCCCAGTCGAGCACCGCGTCGACGGACTCGCCGTACTTGCGGGTCAGCTGGGTCAGGGCGGCCCGGCGCTCCTCGACCGCGGCCAGCCGCAGGGGATCGGCGTCCAGGTCGTCGGCGTACCCGGCGAGTTCCCCGGCGACGTCGGCGAGCAGGATGCCCAGCTCCCCGATCCGGTCGGCGAGCCCGCCGAGCACCGGGTCGTGGGAGCGTACGGACTCCAGCGCGCGGTGGGCGCCGGCGACGAGGGTGTTGGCGTCGACGCCCTCGGGGTCCTCGACGTCGCCGGCCAGCGCCGCGTGCGCGGCCTGCGCGGCGGACGCCAGGGATTCGGCGTGGCCGAGCCGTTCGGCCTCGGCCGCGAGCTCGGCGTCCTCGCCGGGCAGCGGTTCGACGGCGGCGATCTCGTCCAGCCCGAAGCGCAGCAGGTCCGCCTCCTGCGCCCGTTCGCGGGCGCGGGTGGTGATGGCGTCCAGCTCGGCGGTGGCGGCGCGCAGCCGGCGGTACGCGCCGGCGTACTTCTCCAGGGGGACGGCGACGGCGTCGCCCGCGTACCGGTCGAGGGCCTGGCGCTGGCGGGCCGGGCGCAGCAGGCCCTGCTGGTCGGTCTGGCCGTGGACGGCGACGAGTTCGTCGGCGAGTTCGGACAGGAGGCCGACGGGCACGGAGCGGCCGCCGACGTGGGCGCGGGAGCGCCCCTCGGCGGACACGGTCCGGCTGATCAGCAGGGCGCCCTCGTCGAGCTCGGCCCCGGCCTCCTCGGCGCGTACGGCGGCGGGTGCGTCCGGGGGCATGACGACGCGGCCCTCGACCACGGCGGCCTTGGCCCCGATCCGCACGAGGGCCGGGTCGGCGCGGCCGCCGAGCAGCAGCCCGAGGCTGGTGACGACCATCGTCTTGCCCGCGCCGGTCTCGCCGGTCACCGCGGTGAAACCGGGCGACAGCTCGACCACCGCGTCGTCGATGACCCCGAGCGACCGTATCCGCATCTCCTCAAGCACGGGACGACCATACCGAGGTTTCACGGGTGCCATGTGACCTCACCCGCCCGAAGCCTCTCGCACGAATGTGCTATTAGCGGTTCCGGGTGCCCTAGTGCGGGGCTCCGCGCCAGCCCGAGACCGGCAGGGCGAACTTCGCCACCAGCCGGTCCGTGAACGACGCGTGGTGCAGCCGGGCGAGCCGCACCGGCACCGTCCCCCGGCGCACCTCCACGCGCGCGCCGGCGGGCAGCTCCAGCGTCCTGCGCCCGTCGCACCACAGGGCACCGTGCGGGGTCCCGTTCTGCACCTCCACCGCCAGCACCGACGTCGGCGAGGTCACCAGCGGCTTCGCGAACAGCGCGTGGGCGCTGATCGGCACCATCAGCAGCGCCTCCACCTCCGGCCAGACCACCGGCCCGCCCGCGGAGAACGCGTACGCCGTGGAACCCGTCGGCGTCGCGCAGACGATCCCGTCGCAGCCGAAGCCCGTCACCGGGCGCCCGTCGATCTCCAGGACCACCTCCAGCATCCGCTCGGCGGACACCTTCTGGACGGCGGCCTCGTTCAGCGCCCAGTCCCGGTGCACGATGTCGCCGTTGGTCCGTACGAGGACGTCGAGGGTCATCCGCTCCTCGACCTCGTACGACCGGGTCACCACCCGGTCCACGACCTTGTCCAGGTCGTCGCGCTCGGCCTCGGCGAGGAACCCCACCCGGCCCAGGTTGACGCCCAGCATCGGCACCCCCGACCCGCGCGCGAACTCCGCCCCGCGCAGCAGGGTCCCGTCCCCGCCCAGCACGATCAGCAGCTCGCACCCGCCGAGCACCTTGGGCGTGCACTCCGGTACGAGCTCCACCTCGGGCGGCAGCGGCAGGTCCCGCGCCTCGTCCTCCAGGACCCGCACCCCGATCCCCGACTTCAGCAGCCCCTGCACCACCAGTTCGGCGCTGCGGATCGCCGCGGGCCGGCCGGTGTGCGCGACCAGGAAGACGGTCCTCGGCCCCGCCTGCACGACGGCCTCCCCCGGGCCCGCCCCCTCCGATTCCACCCGACGTGCTGAACCTGCTGAACCTGCTGACACATCCGTCACTGCGGCCCCTCCGCCACTGCACGATCGACATCCCCCGGGTCGAGTGCCGGTGCCCCCGCCCGAAGCCACAGAAAGTACTCGACGTTCCCCGACGGCCCCGGCAGCGGGCTCGCCGTCACACCGAGCACACCCAGCCCCAGCTTCCAGGCCTGCGCCGCGACGTCCTTCACGGCCTCGGCCCGCAGCTCGGCGCTGCGCACCACGCCCCCGCTGCCCAGGCGCTCCTTGCCCACCTCGAACTGCGGCTTCACCATCAGCACCAGGTCGGCGTCCGGCGCCGTGCACCGCACCAGCGCGGGCAGCACCAGGCCGATGGAGATGAAGGACAGGTCCCCCACGACCAGGTCGACCGGCACGCCGTCGATCAGCTCCGGCGTCAGCTCGCGCACGTTCGTACGGTCCTTGACGGTGACCCGCTCGTCGCTCTGCAGCGACCAGGCCAGCTGCCCGTAGCCGACGTCTACGGCGACCACGTGGGCCACGCCCGCGCGCAGCAGCACGTCGGTGAACCCGCCCGTCGAGGCGCCCGCGTCCAGCGCCCGGCGGCCCTCGACCGCCAGCCCCAGCGGCCGGAACGCCGCGAGCGCGCCGGCCAGCTTGTGGCCGCCCCGGGAGACGTAGTCGGGGTCGCTGTCGTCCTTGAGGACGACGAGCGCCGCGCTGGTCTCGACCTGGGTGGCCGGTTTGGTGGCGGTGGTACCGCCCACGGTGACCCGGCCCGCGGCGATCAGCTGGGCCGCGTGCTCGCGCGAGCGGGCCATGCTGCGGCGTACCAGTTCGGCGTCCAGGCGGCGGCGTGCCACTCCTGCCACGTTCGGTTCAGCTCCTGTTTTCGTAAGGTCCGGGGACGGGCGTCGCGTCCAGCGCGTCCAGCGCCTCGCGCAGTCCCCTGTGCACATCCTCGTACACCTCGACGTGCCCGTCCGCCGCCAGGTCGTCCGCGTCCGCCAGCCGCTCCAGGTGCGCGTCAACCTCGGCGTGGCCGGTGGGGGTGCGTACGAGGCCCAGCGGAGCGGGCCCGGCGGCCGGCCCGGCCGCCGGCTCGGCGGCGGGGGCCGCGGGCTCGGCGGCGGGGGCCGCGGGCTCCCGGGGGTCGTCCGGAACGCTCCCGGACTGTGCGTCGGTCATGCCACGACGCTACCCCGAAGCGCGGCCGCCACCACCCGCGGCTCTGCGGTACGGTCGTGATCACCATGGCTACGATCCAGGAGTGCCGCACGGCACTCGACCGACTCTCCGACAACCTGGCCGCGGCGGACGGCGACGTCCGCGGCGCCGCCGCCCTCGACCGGTCCCTGAGCTGCCACATCACGGACCTCGACCAGACCTTCTCCGGCCGCCTGGCCGGCGGCCGGATCCGGGTGGACGGGGTCACGCCCGGACCGCCCCGGTCCAAGGCCGAGATCCGGCTGGCGATGACCGGCGACGACCTGGTGGCGATGGTCGCCGGCGAGCTGAAGTTCGCCAAGGCCTGGGCCTCGGGCCGGGTCCGCCTGGAGGCGGGCTTCCGCGACCTCCTCCGCCTCAAGAGCCTGCTGTAGCCCTTGACGCGCCTCAGACGGAGGCCCTCGCACGGGCGTGCCGCGCGGCCGGGACCACCAGCGGCGTACCGGTCTCCGGGTCGTCGATGACCTGGCAGCGCACCCCGAACACCTCCTCCACCAGCCCGGCGGTGACCACCTCGGCCGGCGGGCCCTCGGCGACGACCACGCCCCCGCGCAGGGCGATCAGGTGCGTGGCGTAGCGCGCCGCGTGGTTGAGGTCGTGCAGCACCGCGACCAGGGTCCGGCCCTGGCTCTCGTGGAGTTCCGCGCACAGGTCGAGCACGTCCAGCTGGTGCTGGATGTCCAGGTAGGTCGTCGGCTCGTCCAGCAGCAGCAGCGGCGTCTGCTGGGCCAGGGCCATCGCGATCCACACCCGCTGGCGCTGGCCGCCCGACAGCTCGTCCACGGCCCGGTCGGCGAGCTCGGCGACGCCGGTCGAGGTCATCGACTCGACGACGATCCGCTCGTCCTCCGCCGACCACTGGCGCAGCAGCCCCTGGTGCGGGTAGCGCCCCCGCGAGACCAGGTCGGCGACCGTGATGCCGTCCGGGGCGACCGAGGACTGCGGGAGCAGCCCCAGCGTCTTCGCGACCTTCTTCGCCGGCAGCGAGGAGATCGCCTGCCCGTCGAGCAGCACCCGCCCGGCCGCCGGCTTCAGCATCCGCGACAGGGCCCGCAGCAGCGTGGACTTGCCGCAGGCGTTGGGGCCCACGATCACCGTGAAGGAGTTGTCGGGGATCTCCACCGACAGGTCCTCCGCGATGACCCGCTGGTCGTAGCCGAGGGTCACGTTCTCCGCGCTCAGCCTCTGCACTTGCCCACTCCTCGTTTCGACCCGCTCGTTCATATACGTCCCGCCTTGCGCTCGGTGACGAGCAGCCAGAGCAGGTAGACACCGCCGACCAGCCCCGTGACCACGCCCACCGGCAGCTGGTCGGAGCCGAAGGCCCGCTGCGAGGCCAGGTCCGAGGCCAGCAGCAGCACGGCGCCCATCAGCGCGCCGGTCACCAGGTTCGACCCGGGCGACCGCGACAGCCGCCGGGCCAGCTGCGGCGCGGCCAGCGCGACGAAGCTGATCGGACCGGCCGCGGCGGCGGCCGCGGTGGTCAGCAGGACCGCCGCCAGCATCAGCAGCATCCGGGTCCGCTCCACGGGCACGCCCAGCGCGTACGCGGCGTCGTCACCCATCTCGATCATCCGCAGCGCCCGGCTCTGCCCGAGGACCAGCGGGAACAGCACCGCGCAGACCGCCAGCAGCGGCCACACCTGCGCCCAGTCCCGCCCGGCCAGCGAACCGGTCAGCCACACCATCGCCCGCGTGGCCTCGACGATCTGCGCCCTGGCGATCAGGTACTGGATGAGCGCCACGAGGACGGCGGACGCCCCGATGCCGACGAGCACCAGCCGGTAGCCGTGGATCCCCTGTTTGTACGCGAGGAGGTAGATGACCGCGCCGGTCACCAGGCCGCCGACGACCGCGCCCAGCGCGACCTCGGTGGCGCCGCCCTTGAACAGGACGATGACGACGAGCGCGCCGACGGCCGACCCGTACCCGAAGCCGAGCATGTCCGGGGAGCCGAGCGGATTGCGCGAGACGGACTGGAAGACCGCCCCGGACATCCCGAGGGCCGTGCCCACCAGCACCGCGACCAGGACCCGCGGCAGCCGCAGGTCGTTGACGATGAAGTCGTCGGCCGGCGTCCCGTTGCCGAGCAGGGTCTGCACGACGTCCCAGGGCGCGATCTCGAAGTCGCCGGTTCCGATCAGCACGACGGCCAGCACCAGCGTCGCCGCGGCCAGCAGCAGGCCGGTCGCCAGCGCGCGCGGCTCGACCCGCAGCGAGGTGCCGCCGGGTCCGCGCAGGGCCCGGAGCCGCGCGACCGGGGCGGCGGGCTTCGGTGCGGCCGGGTCCGCGGTCCGGTTCGCGTCGGCGGGGGTCGCGGTCACAGCTGGGCCATCCTCTTGCGCCGAACCAGGTGGATGAAGACGGGGCCGCCGATGAGCGCCGTCACGATGCCGACCTGGAGCTCGGACGGCCGCGTGACGACCCGTCCGATCACGTCGGCGCCGAGCAGCAGCACGGGCGACAGGACGGCCGAGTACGCGAGCACCCAGCGCATGTCGGGCCCGGTCACCAGGCGGGCCAGGTGCGGGATCATCAGCCCGATGAAGATGATCGGCCCGCACGCGGCCGTCGCGGCCCCGCAGAGCAGGGTGATGGCGGCCATCGCCAGGATCCGGGTCCGCGTCAGGTGCGCGCCGAGCGCCCGCGCGGTGTCGTCGCCCATCGCCATCGCGTTGAGGGGGCGGCCCAGCGTCAGCGCGAGCACGGCGCCGGCCAGCAGGAAGGGGGCCACCTGCCGGACGGTGTCCATATTGGCCGAGGCCAGCGAGCCCACCGTCCAGAAGCGCAGCTTGTCCAGCGCCTTGGTGTCCGTCAGCTGCACGGCGTTGATGTAGCCGACGAGGGCCGCGCTGGCCGCCGTACCGGCGAGCGCCAGGCGCACCGGGGTCGCGCTGCGGCTGCCGCCGAGGACGTAGACGACGACCGAGACGACCGCGGCACCGAGGAAGGCCCACCAGATGAACTCGTTCAGCGTGGCGGCCCCGAGGAAGCTGATGGCCGAGACGACGGCCGCCGCGGCGCCCGCGTTCACCCCGAGGATGCCGGGCTCGGCCAGCGGGTTGCGGGTCAGCGCCTGCATCACCGCGCCGGACAGGCCGAGTCCGAGCCCGACCAGCAGCCCGAGGACCGTGCGCGGGACCCGCAGGTCCCGTACGACCACGTCGTTCGTGCTGCCGGAGTAGTGGAACAGGCCGTGCCAGACCTCGTCGAGCGGCATCGGCTTGGCGCCCACGGCGATGCTCGCCACCGCGACCAGGGCCAGCACGGCGAGGGCGATCAGCAGGCCGGCCACGCGCGCCGCGTGCCGCGGGCGGGCCGCGGGCGGCGGCGCGCCCTGCTCGGTTCGGGGGGGACTCTCAGCCAACACGAAGGTTAGGTTAGCCTACCCTGCACCATTTCCGATCACCCGGACGGCCGACCCCGCGAGCCCGAACCCGCCGCGCCCGCCGAGCCGCCGAGCCGCCGAGCCCGCCGAGCCGCCGAACCCGCGCCCGCCGAGCCCGCCGCGCTCAGAACCCCAGCTTCGCCAGGGCCTTCTCCACGTCGCCCCCGTACACCCCGTCCCCGGCCCGCGACCAGGCCGCCGCACACAGCGCCCGCAGCCCGTCGACCGGATCGCCCGGATCGCCCGCACCCCCGGCACCGCCCGCCGGCTCCACGTCCAGGCCGCCGTCCACGTGCACCGCGGTCCAGCCGCCGCACCGCCGCCCACCCGCGGGCTGCTCCACCACCTCCGGCTGACCGGTCAGCAGCCCCCGCAGGTCCCGGTCCACATAGGTCGGCCGGTGCCTCGGCTCGGCCCGCAGCAGCTGCACCGCGTCCGTCACCCCGGTCAGCACCAGCAGCGAGTCCACGTCCCCGTTGAACGCGCCCTCGATGTCGGTGTCCAGCCGGTCCCCCACCACCAGCGGCCGCTCCGCCCCGGTCCGCAGCACCGTCTCCCGGTGCATCGGCGGCAGCGGCTTCCCCGCCACCTGCGGCTCCGCGCCCGTGGCGATCCGTACGACCTCCACGGCCGCCCCGTTGCCCGGCGCGATGCCCCGCGCACCCGGAATCGTCAGGTCGGTGTTCGACGCGAACCACGGCACCCCGCGGTTGACCGCGTACGCGGCCTCCGCGAACCGCCCCCACGCCAGGTCCGGGCCGCCGTACCCCTGCACCACCGCCGCCAGCCCCTCCTCGTCGGCGGACTCCACCGGCACCAGCCCGCGCTCGCGCAGCGCCACCCGCAGCCCCTCGCCGCCGACCACCAGCACCTTCGACCCCGGCTCCACCTGGTCCGCGATCAGCCGGGCCACCGCCTGCGCCGAGGTGATCACCTCACCCGCCTCGGTGGGGATCCCCAGCTCCGTCAGGTGCTCCGCGACCGCGTCCGGGGTCCGCAGCGCGTTGTTGGTGACGTACGCCAGGTGCATCCCGCCCTCCCGGGCCACGGCCAGGGACTCCACCGCGTGCGCGATGGCGTGCCCGCCCGCGTACACCACCCCGTCCAGGTCCAGCAGTGCCGTGTCGTACGCCTGGTGCAGACTCCGCTCACTGCCCGCGGGGCCGGTCCTGCTCTGCCGGGTCATCTGGCCACTCCTCCTGAACCGTTCCAACGCCGCTCGAGACATCGGGATTCTTACGATCGATCTTGTCCGATTTTGCGCTACCCCGTGACTGCCCCGCTCATCCCGCATCGCGAGACGGGTCTTACCATGCACCAATGACCACACCTGGCAACGCGGAGCACGGGCTGCGCCTGATCCCCTTCAACGGACTGAGGTACGTCCCGGAGCGCGTCGGCAGCCTGGCGGCAGTGACCTCGCCGCCGTACGACGTGGTCGTACGCCCCGACGGAGTCGACTACCTCGAGTCCGCCGACCCGCACAACATCGTCCGGCTGATCCTGCCGCAGGCCGGAACCCCGGCCGCACGCAACGAGCAGGCCGCCCGCACCCTGCACGACTGGCTCGCCGAGGGCGTCCTCAGCGCCGACCCGCGGCCCGCGCTCTACGTGTACGAGCAGCGCAAGCCCGGCCTCCTCCAGCGCGGCGTCATCGGCGCCCTGGCCCTCTCCCCCGCCGAGGCGGGCGTGGTCCTGCCGCACGAGGACGTCATGCCGGACGTGGTCACCGACCGGGCGGGCCTGATGCGCGCCACCTCGGCCAACCTGGAGCCCCTCCTCCTCACCTACCGGGGCGACGGCCCCGGCACCGGAGCGGCCGGCGTCGTGGAGGAGACCGCCGCGCGCGAGCCGCTGCTGTCCACCGTCACCGAGGACGGCTTCCGCCACAGCCTCTGGGCCATCACCGACCCGGACGAACTGGCCGTCGTCACCGCCGACCTCGCCCACCGCCAGGCCCTCATCGCCGACGGCCACCACCGCTGGGCGACGTACCTGCGCCTCCAGGAGGAGCACGGCCCCGCCACCCCCTGGGACTTCGGCCTGGTCCTCCTCGTCGACACCGCCCGCTACCCGCTCCAGGTCCGGGCCATCCACCGGATGCTGCGCCGGCTCCCCCTCTCCGAGGCACTGGCCAAGGTCGAGGGCTCCTTCCGGGTCCGCCCCGTCGAGGGCCCGCTGCCGCTGGCCCTGGAGGCCCTCGCGGACGCCTCGGAGCGCGGCAACGCCTTCCTCCTCACCGGTGACGGCTCCTACCACCTTGTCACCGACCCGGATCCGGCCCTCATCGAGCGCACCGTCCGGCCGGACCGCCCCGAGGCCTGGCGCCGGCTGGACGCGACCGTGCTGCACGCTTCCCTGCTCGACGCCCTGTGGCAGATCCCGGACGCCCCCGAGCACATCTCGTACATCCACGACGCCGCCGCGACCGTCGCGATGGCCGAGCGGCACGGCGGCACCGCGGTCCTCCTGCACCCCGTACGGGAGGAGGTCGTCCGGGACCTGGCCCGGCAGGGCGTCACGATGCCCCGCAAGTCCACCTCGTTCGGCCCGAAGCCGGCCACCGGCCTGGTGCTCCGCAGCCTGGGCTGACGGCCCCGCCGGGCGTCCCGGAACGACGGAAGGGCGGCACCCCCGAGGGGGTGCCGCCCTTCTTCTCGTCGTCCGAGCGCCGCGGTTACGCCTTGCCGCGCTCGTCGTCCTCGACGACCACGAGCTCGTCCGCCAGGTCGACGTCGGCGTCGTCGGCGGGCTCGTACTCCTCGTCGTCCTCGTCGTAGTACTCGGCCTGGTCGGCGGCGCGCTCGGCGGCGGCAACCTCGGCCGGGTCCTCGTCCTCGTCCTCGTCGTCCTCGTCGTCGAGGTCGGCGTCGTCGAGGTCCGCCTCGGCCGCGGCGGCGTCCACGAACTCCACGCCGTCGATCTCGGCGAGCCGGTCGGAGGCGTCGGTCGCGCCGTCCTTGTCGGCCTCGAGGGTCTTGGCGAACCACTCGCGGGCCTCGTCCTCACGGCCCGCCGCGAGGAGGGCGTCGGCGTAGGCGTACCGCAGGCGCGCGGTCCACGGCTGCACGGAGCTGGAGGCCAGCTCGGGGCTCTGCAGGGTCACGATGGCGGCGTCGATTTCGCCCATGTCCCGGCGGGCACCGGCCGCGACGAGACGCATCTCGACCTGGCCGGCCTTGTCCAGCTTCTGCACCTCGGGCTCGCCGGCCATGGCCAGGGCCCGCTCCGGACGGCCCAGGCCGCGCTCGCAGTCGGCCATGACGGGCCACAGCTCGACGGAACCGGTCATCCGCTTGGCGGCACGGAACTCGGCGAGCGCCTCGCTGTACTTCTGCGTCGCGTACGCGGCGAAGCCGGCGGCCTCGCGCACGGCGGCGACGCGGGAGGCCAGCCGCAGGGCGATGCGGGAGTACGCGTACGCCTGCTCGGGGTCCTCGTCGATCAGCCGGGCGACCATGACCAGGTTCCGCGAGACCTCCTCGGCCAGCCCCTTGGGCAGGCTCAGGAGCTCCTGGCGCACATCGGCGTCGATCTCGTTGCCGGTGACGTCGTCGTCGATCGGAAGCCGCTTGACCGGGTCGCGGTCGGAGCGGAAGTCGCGGTCACCGCGGTCGTCACGGCGGAAGCCGCCACGGTCGCCACCACGGTCATCGCGGCCACCACGGTACCCACCACGGTCGCCCCGGTCATCGCGACGGAAGCCGCCACGGTCGCCGCCGCGGTCGTCACGACGGGGGTACGAGGGACGGTCCCCACCACGGGACCCACCGCGCTCGTCGTCGCGACGCGGGTACGAGGGGCGCTCGCCCCGGTCGTCGCGACGGAAGGACGGACGGTCCCCGCCACGGTCGTCGCGGCGCGGGTACGAGGGACGGTCGCCGCCACGGTCGTCACGACCGCCACGGAAGCCACCACGGTCGTCATCACGACGCGGGTACGAGGGACGGTCCCCCCGGTCGTCACGGCGGGGGTACGAGGGACGGTCCCCGCCACGGTCGTCACGACGCGGGTACGACGGGCGGTCGCCGCCACGGTCGTCACGACCGCCACGGAAGCCACCACGGTCGTCGTCACGACGCGGGTAGGACGGACGCCCACCACGGTCGTCATCACGACGCGGGTACGGGGGACGCTCGCCCCGGTCGTCACGGCGGAAGGACGGACGGTCCCCACCGCGGTCGTCGCGGCGCGGGTAGGACGGGCGGTCGCCGCCACGGTCGTCACGACCGCCACGGAAGCCACCACGGTCGTCATCACGACGCGGGTACGACGGACGGTCGCCACCACGGTCGTCACGACGCGGGAAGGACGGACGGTCGCCACCGCCGGCGGGACGCCCGCCGCGGTCGTCACGGCGGAAGGACGGACGGTCCCCACCACGGTCGTCGCGGCGCGGGTAGGACGGGCGGTCGCCGCCACGGTCGTCACGACCGCCACGGAAGCCACCACGGTCGTCATCACGACGCGGGTACGAGGGACGCTCGCCACCACGGTCGTCGCGACGCGGGTACGAGGGGCGGTCCCCCCGGTCGTCACGACGGAACGACGGACGGTCCCCACCACGGTCATCGCGGCGCGGGAAGGACGGACGGTCCCCACCACGGTCGTCACGACGCGGGTACGACGGGCGGTCGCCGCCACGGTCGTCACGACCGCCACGGAAGCCACCACGGTCGTCATCACGACGCGGGTACGACGGACGGTCGCCACCACGGTCGTCACGACGCGGGTAGGACGGACGGTCGCCACCGCCGGCGGGACGTCCACCACGGTCGTCACGACGGAAGCCGCCACCGGCGGGCCGGCCGCCGCGGTCGTCGCGACGGAAGCCACCGCGGTCACCGCCGCGGTCGTCACGGCCCCCTCGGTAGCCGCCCCTGTCACCGCCGTCGCTGCGCCGAGGCTCGCGCTCCGGACGATCGTCGGAGTAGTTGGACATGGGTGTGACTCCTGTCTTCGGGGTACCGCTAGTCATTCTCGCGCAGCCAGCCCATGGCCGCGCTTCGACGTAAAGATGGGAAAAACAAAAAGGACCCTTGGTCCAGCGTTGAACGCTGGACCAAGGGTCCTTTGAAAGATTGTTCGGCGGCGTCCTACTCTCCCACAGGGTCCCCCCTGCAGTACCATCGGCGCTGAAAGGCTTAGCTTCCGGGTTCGGAATGTAACCGGGCGTTTCCCTAACGCTATGACCACCGAAACCCTATCGGTTTCGAGCGAACAAGCACACTCTGTAGTTGTGTTCCAGCTCTAGAAACCAGCAACCGTTCGTTGCTTCAGAACTAACACAGTGGACGCGAGCAACTGAGGACAAGCCCTCGGCCTATTAGTACCAGTCAGCTCCACCCGTTACCGGGCTTCCACATCTGGCCTATCAACCCAGTCGTCTACTGGGAGCCTTACCCTCTCAAGGAGGTGGGAATACTCATCTTGAAGCAGGCTTCCCGCTTAGATGCTTTCAGCGGTTATCCCTCCCGAACGTAGCCAACCAGCCATGCCCTTGGCAGGACAACTGGCACACCAGAGGTTCGTCCGTCCCGGTCCTCTCGTACTAGGGACAGCCCTTCTCAATATTCCTACGCGCACAGCGGATAGGGACCGAACTGTCTCACGACGTTCTAAACCCAGCTCGCGTACCGCTTTAATGGGCGAACAGCCCAACCCTTGGGACCGACTCCAGCCCCAGGATGCGACGAGCCGACATCGAGGTGCCAAACCATCCCGTCGATATGGACTCTTGGGGAAGATCAGCCTGTTATCCCCGGGGTACCTTTTATCCGTTGAGCGACGGCGCTTCCACAAGCCACCGCCGGATCACTAGTCCCGACTTTCGTCCCTGCTCGACCCGTCGGTCTCACAGTCAAGCTCCCTTGTGCACTTACACTCAACACCTGATTGCCAACCAGGCTGAGGGAACCTTTGGGCGCCTCCGTTACCCTTTGGGAGGCAACCGCCCCAGTTAAACTACCCATCAGACACTGTCCCTGATCCGGATCACGGACCGAGGTTAGACATCCAGCACGACCAGAGTGGTATTTCAACGGCGACTCCACAACCACTGGCGTGGCTGCTTCAAAGTCTCCCACCTATCCTACACAAGCCGAACCGAACACCAATATCAAACTGTAGTAAAGGTCCCGGGGTCTTTCCGTCCTGCTGCGCGAAACGAGCATCTTTACTCGTAGTGCAATTTCACCGGGCCTATGGTTGAGACAGTCGAGAAGTCGTTACGCCATTCGTGCAGGTCGGAACTTACCCGACAAGGAATTTCGCTACCTTAGGATGGTTATAGTTACCACCGCCGTTTACTGGCGCTTAAGTTCTCAGCTTCGCAACCCCGAAAGGTCACTAACCGGTCCCCTTAACGTTCCAGCACCGGGCAGGCGTCAGTCCGTATACATCGCCTTACGGCTTCGCACGGACCTGTGTTTTTAGTAAACAGTCGCTTCTCGCTGGTCTCTGCGGCCACCCCCAGCTCAGAGAGCAAGTCTCATCACCAGGAATGGCCCCCCTTCTCCCGAAGTTACGGGGGCATTTTGCCGAGTTCCTTAACCATAGTTCACCCGAACGCCTCGGTATTCTCTACCTGACCACCTGAGTCGGTTTAGGGTACGGGCCGCCATGAAACTCGCTAGAGGCTTTTCTCGACAGCATAGGATCATCCACTTCACCACAATCGGCTCGGCATCAGGTCTCAGCCTTAACGTGTGACGGATTTGCCTACCACACGGCCTACACCCTTACCCCGGGACAACCACCGCCCGGGCTGGACTACCTTCCTGCGTCACCCCATCGCTTACCTACTACCACCTTGGATCGCCGGCTCCACCACTTTCCATTCCCCGAAGGGTCCGGAACGGCTTCACGGGCTTAGCATCAGAGGATTCGATATTGGGCGTTTCAAAGCGGGTACCGGAATATCAACCGGTTGTCCATCGACTACGCCTGTCGGCCTCGCCTTAGGTCCCGACTTACCCTGGGCAGATCAGCTTGACCCAGGAACCCTTAGTCAATCGGCGCACACGTTTCTCACGTGTGTATCGCTACTCATGCCTGCATTCTCACTCGTGAACCGTCCACAACTAGCTTCCGCTGCTGCTTCACCCGGCACACGACGCTCCCCTACCCATCACAGCGGGCGTTGGCCCTATTGCTGCAATGACACGACTTCGGCGGTACGCTTGAGCCCCGCTACATTGTCGGCGCGGAATCACTTGACCAGTGAGCTATTACGCACTCTTTCAAGGGTGGCTGCTTCTAAGCCAACCTCCTGGTTGTCTCTGCGACTCCACATCCTTTCCCACTTAGCGTACGCTTAGGGGCCTTAGTCGATGCTCTGGGCTGTTTCCCTCTCGACCATGGAGCTTATCCCCCACAGTCTCACTGCCGTGCTCTCACTTACCGGCATTCGGAGTTTGGCTAAGGTCAGTAACCCGGTAGGGCCCATCGCCTATCCAGTGCTCTACCTCCGGCAAGAAACACACGACGCTGCACCTAAATGCATTTCGGGGAGAACCAGCTATCACGGAGTTTGATTGGCCTTTCACCCCTAACCACAGGTCATCCCCCAGGTTTTCAACCCTGGTGGGTTCGGTCCTCCACGAAGTCTTACCTCCGCTTCAACCTGCCCATGGCTAGATCACTCCGCTTCGGGTCTAGAGCGTGCAACTCAATCGCCCTATTCGGACTCGCTTTCGCT